>DJGG01000161.1:33280-40860 GCA_002432195.1 Desulfobacteraceae bacterium UBA5852 | reverse complement strand
GGTCTGGCCGGCGGCCACCTTGATGGTGAGCACCCCGTCGGCCTCGGCCTCCACCTCCAGGGTCACTTTGTCGGTTTCGATCACGAACAGGGGCTCGCCTTTGGTCACACGCTCGCCATCCTGCCGGTACCACTCGGCCAGCAGGGCTTCGGTGATGGATTCCCCCACGCTGGGCACTCGGATGTCCACGCTCATGGCAGCTCCTCTACTTGACCGCCCGGCCGGCGGCTTGGTCAGCGGGCGCGGGTCCCAGGGCGGCCGTCAGGATGGCCTCCTGCTGTTGGCGGTAAATGGCCGGAAACCCGGTGGCCGGGCTGGCCGCGGCGGGGCGACCGATGTAATCCGGCCGCTGCCGGAGCACGGTCTCCAGGCGCGGCCGCAGAAACCACCAGGCCCCCATGTTCTCCGGCTCCTCCTGGACCCAGAACCACTTGGCCCGGGTGCCCGCCTGGCGGCGCAGGTCCTGCAGCCGGGCGTCCGGAAAGGGGTAGTACTGCTCCAGGCGCACCAGGGCCGTGTCGTCGCGCCCCAGCGCCTCGCGCCGCCGGGCCAGCTCGTAGTAAATCTTGCCGGCGCACAGCAGGATGCGGCGGGGCTTGCCCGGCGCCGCGGGGTCGTCCAGGACGGTCTCGTAGCGGCCCTCCGCCAACTGGGCCCGCGCCGAAACGGCCATGGGGTGGCGCAGCAGGCTCTTGGGGGTCAGCACCACGAGGGGTTTGCGCACCTTCCAGCGCGCCTGGCGCCGCAGGAGGTGGAAGTACTGGGTCGGCGTGGAGGGGTAGCAGACCTGCAGGTTGTCGTCCGCGCAGAGCTCCAGGAAGCGCTCCGGCCGGGCGCTGGAATGCTCGGGGCCCTGCCCCTCGTAGCCGTGGGGCAGCAGCAGGGTCAGGCCGCTCAGGCGGCGCCACTTGGCCTCGCCGCTGGCGATGAAGAGATCCACCACCGCCTGGGCGTTGTTGATGAAATCACCGAACTGGGCCTCCCACATCACGAGGGCCTCGGGGCGGGCGAGGGAGAACCCGTACTCGAACCCCAGCACGCTGTATTCCGCCAGCAGGCTGTTGCACACCTCGTAGGGGGCCTGGTCGCCGCCCAGGTGATTGAGGGGGGTGTGGCCGGCCCCCGTCTCCACGTCGAACCAGACGCTGTGGCGCTGGCTGAAGGTGCCCCGGGCGCTGTCCTGGCCGCTGAGCCGCACGGGAACGCCTTCCCGCAGCAGGCTCGCCAGGGCCAGGGCCTCGGCGTTGGCCCAGTCGATGCCCCCATCCTCGGCCACCGCCTTGTGGCGGCGCTCCATCAGCTTGACGAGCTTGTCGTTGAGGTGAAAACCCTCGGGCACCCGGTTGAGCCGCGTGGAGAGCTCCACCAGGACCTTGCCCGCCACGCCCGTTGCCGGGGCCTCCCGGGGGAACGTCGCGCGGTAGCCGTCCCAGACCTCGAAAAACGGCGCGTCCGGAAAGGGACAGGCGCTTCCGTGGACCTCCGCGTAGGCCGCCTCCAGTTCCTCCGTGATGGCCGTCTCCACCTTCTTCCGGGTCTCCTGATCCAGCAGGCCCTCGGCCTCCAGCACCTCGGCGTAGAGGGCGTGGGGCGACGGACGCTCCCGGATGCGTTCCACCATCCGGGGCTGGGTGAAGTAGGGCTCGTCCCCCTCGTTGTGGCCGTAACGCCGGTAGCACACCAGGTCGATGACCACGTCCTTGCGGAAGGCCATGCGGTAGTCGGCCGCCAGGCGGGCCACGTGCACCAGGGCCTCCGGGTCCTCGCCGTGGACGTGGAAGACGGGCACCATCAGCATCTTGGCCACGTCCGTGGAATAGCGTGTGGAGCGGGCGTCCGCGGGCAGGGTGGTGTAGCCGATCTGGTTGTTGATCACCACGTGGATCGCGCCCCCCGTGCGGTAGCCCGCCAGCTGGGACATGTTGAGGCTTTCCATGACCACGCCCTGGCCGGCGAAGGCCGCGTCCCCGTGGAGCAGCAGCGGGATCACCCGCCGGGCGGCGTCCTCACCGGCAAGCCCCTGGCGCCCCCGGGCCAGGCCCTGGACCACCGGCCCCACCACCTCCAGGTGGCTGGGGTTGTTGAGCAGGCAGAGGCGCAGGGTCTTGCCGCCCTCCAGGGCCACATCCGCGAGGTAGCCGTTGTGGTACTTGACGTCCCCGCTGCCGGTGACGTCCCCCGGATCGTAGCAGTGCTCGAACTCGCTGAGGATCTCGCGGTAGGGGCGCTCCAGGAAATGGGCCTGGACGTTCAAGCGTCCCCGGTGGGCCATCCCCAGCACGATTTCCTGGGCGCCGGCCGCGGCCAGGTGCCGGGCCAGCGCATCCAGCATGGGGATCAGGCCGTCGCCGCCCTCCAGGGAGAAGCGCGTGACCCCCACGTAGCGGCGGTTGAGAAACTCCTCCAGGAGGGCCGCGCGGCTCAAGCGCTCCCAGATGCGGCGCCGCTCGTCGGCGCCCAGGGCGGTGCGGTTGCCGGCGGGCTCCATGCGCTCCTGGAGCCAGCGGCGCTCGCCGGGGTCCTGGAGATGCATGTACTCCACCCCCACCGAGCGGCAGTAGGTCTGTTTGAGGGACAGGAGGATCTCCTTGAGGGTCGCCCCCGCGCCATCCCCGCCGTCGTCCAGGTCGAAGGTTCGCGTCAGGTCGGCGGCGCTCAGCCCGAACTCCGCAAGGTCCAGGAGGGGGTGCTCGGTGGGGCAGGCGCTGAGCGGGTCCATGCAGGCCAGCAGATGCCCCAGCTCGCGGTAGCGCCGGCGCAGGGCCTCCACCCGGGCCTGTCCCCGGGCTTCCGGCCGGTTCGGCGGACGGCCGCCGGGGGCGCTCCCCCGGCCCAGCTCGAAGCCCTCGAAGAACCGCCCCCAGTCCGGGGGGACACTCCGGGCGTCGCTTTTCCAGCGCCGGTACTGGGCATCGATGTAGTCGGCATGATAGGTGACCATAGGCTTCATGGCAGCGACCTCATTTCGGTTGGGTGGTGGAGCGGCAAGGTTCGGAAGCGAAGGGAGCGCGGCACCGGGCGGCAGCGCGCCACCCGCCGGAAAATTTTAACGGCGGCCCGCCCGAATGTCAAACGGTAAACCGCCCGGGAATCACGCTATTTCCAGCCGGGAAGCGCGCCCCCCGGGGGCGGCCCCCCCGGCCGCAGCGCAGTCCCCCGGCCGGTTTACACCGGGGGCTTCCGTGCTAAGTATGGGGGCGATCACCACCCGCCGCCGGTCGCCGGACCTTTGACGCGCGGCCCGCCATGTGGCCCGGACCGGGGCCGCGCCCTCCGCGCGGCCCTCCTTTNNATGCCGGCATCCGAAACGACCCGCCTGGCTTCCTGGGCCTCCCGCCTGCCCGCGGGAGCCCACCTGCGCCTGGCGCCCACCCAAGACCCCCGCAGCGGTGCGCTGGAAGCCTTGGCCGCCGCCCTGGGTGCGGCCCTGCCGGGACTGGTGGTGCAGCGCCTGAGCGGCGCCGAAACCCTCTGGCCCTGGCTGGAAGCGGGCGCCACCGGCGTCCGCTTCAGCGCGCGGCCCGAAGGGCCCAAGCTCGATCTGCTGCTGGGGCTCCTGGCGGGGGACTATGCCGCCACGCCGCTGTCCGCGGGACGGGAGGCGCGCCTGGCGGCGGTACGCGCCCCCGCCACCCTGACGCTCTTCGTGGCGCCGGGGTGCCCCCACTGTCCCCGGGCTCTCGAGACCTGGGTCACGCTGGCCGCGCGCTGCCCGCCATTGGGGCTGACCGTGGTGGACGCCGCGCTCTTCCCCGAAGCCGCCCGGGAGGCGGGGGTCGCCGCGGTGCCCACCCTCGTTCTGGATGCCGCCTGGCGCTGGACCGGCGCCATCCCCACGGACGATGTCCTGGGCCTGTTGGCCACCCGGGACCCCGCCCGCCTCGGCGCCGCCGCCCTCGAGGGCATGATCAAGGACGGGCGGGCGGCGGCGGTGGCCCGTCTCATGGCCGACCAGGGGAGCATCTTTCCCGCTTTCGTGGACCTGCTGGCCCACGCCCAATGGCCCGTGCGCCTGGGAGCCATGGTGGCGGTGGAGGAGCTCCAGGTGCTCGACGCCGCGCTGGCCGCCAGTCTGGCTCCGGCCCTGTGCGGCCGTTTCCAGGGCCTGGCGGCGGCCATCCAGGGGGATCTGCTGTACATCATCGGGGAGGTGGGGGGGCCCGACCAGGCGGACTTCGTGACGGCTGTGGCCGCCGCCCCCGGGAGCGGAGAACTGGGGGAAGCCGCCCGGGAGGCGGCGGCGCGCCTCAAGTCCCGCCATGGATCGCCGCAGGCGGACGCATGACCGGCCGCGACGCACAGCCGCCTGTGGATAGACAAGCATCGGTCCGAAAGGCAAGGCGCGGCACGATGGGAAAAGCTACGCCACCTCGAATGGTTGTGAGCATTTTCGCNNCGCGAGCCAATCCCGCCCTTGGCGGGAGTTGTGCGCTTTTTCCCGAGGGTCGCAATCCCGCCGTCGGCGGGACATTTCGGCCCGAGGCGCAGTTTATCCACAGCCTGATAGGGGGAGGAGCGACGTATGCCGTTCAAACAACTGGACATCCGGAATGCCGAAGGGCAGCGCCTGGCCGCCCGGCTGGAACTGCCGCTGGACGAGGCCCCCGCGGCCTGGGCCCTTTTCGCCCACTGCTTCACCTGCGGCAAGGATATCAAGGCGGCCTACCACATCTCCAAGGCCCTGGCCGCCAGGGGCATCGCCGTGCTGCGTTTCGACTTCACCGGCCTGGGGGAAAGCGAGGGCGAGTTCGCCGCCACCACCTTCAGTTCCAACGTGGACGACCTGGTGGCGGCGGCCGGCTACCTGGAGCGCCACCACCAGGCCCCGGCACTGCTCATCGGCCACTCCCTGGGGGGGGCCGCGGTGCTCCAGGCCGCCGCCCGCATCCACTCCGCACGGGCCGTAGCCGTCATCGGCGCCCCGGCCGAACCCACCCACCTGGCCCGGAGCCTCGGGTCCGCGCGCGAGCGCATCCAGCGCCAGGGGGAAGCCGAGGTGGAACTGGCCGGCAAGACCGTGCGCCTGCGGAAGGAATTCCTGGAGGACCTGGAGACGCACCGCATGGAGGCGACCATCCGCGGGCTGCACCGGCCGCTGCTGATCCTCCACGCCCCCCAGGACGAGGTGGTGGGCATCGACAACGCCGGACAGATCTTCCAGGCCGCGCGCCACCCCAAAAGCTTCATTTCCCTGGACGCGGCCGACCATCTGCTCTCCCGGAACGCGGATGCGCGCTACGCCGGCGCCGTGATCGCCGCATGGGCGGAGCGCTACCTGGACCTGGCGACGGAGCGCCGGGAGGCGGGCGCCCCGGCGGACAATCCCGTCACCGTGCGCACGGGGCGCAACGGGTATGTCACCGACATCCGGGTCAATCGGCACAGCCTCACGGCTGACGAACCGGTCGCGGCGGGGGGGCAGGACCGCGGCCCCTCCCCCTATGACCTGCTCATCGCCGCCCTGGGGGCCTGCACCGCCATGACCCTGCGGATGTACGCCGACCGGAAGCAAATCCCCCTGGAAGCCGTCGTGGTGCGCCTGCGGCACGAAAAGATCCACGCCGCGGATTGCCGCGACTGCGACACCCGGGAAGGCCGCATCGACCGGATCGAGCGCGTCATCGAACTGCAGGGGGATTTGGACGCCAAGACCCGGCAGCGCATGCGCGAGATTGCCGACAAATGCCCGGTGCACCGGACCCTGCAGGGGGAGATCGTGGTGCATACCCGCCTGAGGGAGGAGGGATCCTGACACGCCGGATTGGGCCGTCCGCCTTGCCATACGGGCACCCGGCGTTAGTATACCCCAACATGGGCGGCCGCGGGGCGCCGGGCGCCCGGGAAACGACGACCAAAGGAGGCACGCCATGATCGACCGCCAGGCACTCTGCGAAAAAATCCGCCAGCTCTACCCCGATATCGGCCAATGCGGCATCGACGTGGACGTGGTCTACGACGAGGCCCACAAGTCCTGGGTGGTGGAACTGAAAAAAGGCCGCTATGAACTGAAGACCTTCCTGGAGGATACCGACGCGGACCAGTGCATGCTGGGCCGGCAGTGCGTCAGCCTGGGAATCGAAATCGCCCAGCTGCGGGGCAACATCGAGCGCATGCAGGCCGATGAGCGCGGACGGGTCTGACGCCGCCAGGGAGAGCACGCCATGAGCCACCGCGAGGAAAGCGACTCCATGGGGACGCTGTGGGTCCCCGCCGACGCCTACTACGGCGCCCAGACCCAGCGCGCGGTAGAGAACTTCCCCGTCAGCGGTCTGCGACTGCCGCCGCGGCTTATCCGCGCCCTGGCCCTCATCAAGCGGTGTGCCGCCGCGGTGAACGCCGAGCTCGGGCTCCTGGAACCCACCCTGTCCGCCGCCATCCAGCAGGCCGCCGCGGAGGCGGCCGAGGGGCGCTTCGACGGGCAGTTCGTGGTGGACGTCTTCCAGACCGGCTCGGGCACCTCCAGCAACATGAACATGAACGAGGTCCTGGCCGGCCGGGCCAACGAAATCCTCACCGGAAGGCGCGGGGGGCGCGCCCCGGTGCACCCCAACGACCACGTCAACCGCGGCCAGTCCAGCAACGATGTCATCCCCACGGCCATTCACCTGGCGGCCCTGGAGGGACTGGAGCGGGAGATGGGGCCCGCGCTGGTCGCCCTCCGGGACAGCCTGGACGCCAAAGCCCGGGAATTCGCCGATGTGCGCAAGATCGGCCGCACCCATCTCCAGGACGCCGTCCCCATGACCCTGGGCCAGGAGTTTTCCGGGTACGCCCACCAGATCCGCCTGGCCCTCGAACGCCTGGAGGCCACCCGCGGGCGCCTGGGCGAGCTGCCCCTGGGCGGCACCGCCGTGGGGACCGGCCTCAATACCCACCCCGAGTTCGCCCCCCGGGTGATCGCCGCCCTGGCCGCGCACAGCGGCCTGCCCCTGGCGGAAGCCCGCAACCACTTCCAGGCCCAGGCCGCCCCGGACACCCTCGTGGAAGTCAGCGGGGCCCTGCGGGCCCTGGCGGTGGCCCTGGTGAAGATCGCCAACGACATCCGCTGGCTGGCGTCCGGTCCCCGCTGCGGCCTGGGGGAGATCACCATCCCTTCCCTGCAGCCGGGCTCCTCCATCATGCCGGGCAAGGTCAACCCCGTGATCCCCGAGGCCGTGATCCAGGTGGCCGCCCAGGTGGTGGGCAACGACGCCACCGTGGCCCTGGGGGGCCAGGGGGGCGCCTTCGAGCTCAACACCATGCTGCCCGTCATGGCCTACAACCTGCTTCAGTCCCTGGAGCTCTCCGCCTCCGCCGTGCGCCTGCTCGCGGCCCGCTGCGTGGCCGGCATCGTGGCCGACCGCGAGCGTTGTGCGGCCTTCATCGCCCGGAGCCTGGCCCTGGTGACCGCCCTGGTACCCCACATCGGCTACGACCGGGCCGCGGCCATCGCCAAAAGCGCATACGCCAGCGGGCGCACAGTGCGCGAGGTGGCCGCCGCGGAAGCGGTGCTGCCCCTCGACCAGCTGGAGGCCCTGCTCTCCTGATCCCCAGCCGGCTATCCGGCTGGGGATAAACCAGCATCGGGCCGAAAGGCAAGG
>DJGG01000161.1:32981-33120 GCA_002432195.1 Desulfobacteraceae bacterium UBA5852 | reverse complement strand
CAGTTTATCCACAGCCGGCTAAGCGCCGTAGAGTTGCAGGGCCAGCCCCGGGGCCAGACTGCCGAATTCCGCCGCCAGCGCCGGGGCCAGATCCTCGGGGCAATAACGCCTTCCCTGGATGGCCGCCACGCCGCCCAGG
>DJGG01000161.1:23981-32973 GCA_002432195.1 Desulfobacteraceae bacterium UBA5852 | reverse complement strand
GGCGGTCGCCCGCCGCACGATCCCCCCCTCGATGTCCAGGTCCACGGACTCCGTCTGCCTTCCCAGGGTCACCCGCCGCCGGATGCGGCAACCCGGCGAGCGCCCCGCGTTCCACTCCCAGGCGCCGTATTTGGCCGCGGCCAGGAGGTGGATGGCCTGCCAGTCGCCCGCCGTCAGCCGCAGGGGCCGCCAGCCGCCCAGGCTGCGCTCCACGTGGGCCAGCAGGTGGCCGCGGAAAGCCTCCAGGCGCATGGGGGCGGCCAGGTGGTCCGCCAGGTTGGTGACCCGGTCGGCCACCGAGGGTCGTCCCCGGGTTTCCAGCAGGTCCGCGGGCCGGCGCAAGGCCTGCTCCATGGCGCCCAGATCGCTGGCGAACAGCAGGGTGCCGTGGCTCAGCAGCCGTCGCCCCCGGGCATACTGGGCCGTTCCCGAGATTTTGCGCCCGGCAACCTCGAGACTGTGGCGCGGGGTGAGCCGCGCGCGCAGGCCGAGGGCTGCCAGGGCCTCGATCACGGGAGCCGCCCAACGGGCCCAGCGCCCCACCTCCGCCGGGCTGCCGGGGGAAAGATAGCTGAAGTTGAGGTTGCCCTCGTCGTGGTAGACGGCCCCTCCGCCGGACAAGCGCCGGATGACGGGCAGGTCGTGGCGCCGCGCATAGGCCCGGTCCACCTCCGCCAGGATGTTCTGGTTGCGGCCGACGATCACCGCGGGGGTGTTGATGTAGCAGAAGAAAAACGTGGCCCGGAGATCGAGATGCAGCAGGCAGTACTCTTCCAGGGCCAGGTTGACCCGCGGATCGCGGCACGCGCCCGGGTCGATCCACCACGNNCAGGGGGCATGGAGCGGAGCTTCCTGCGACCGGCGCGGCAGGGCGCCCCGCGGGGGCGACCGTACGGCGGGTCACGAAGGGGGTTTGGCGCAGCGCGGCCCGACGGGCAACATGCCGCCGGGCCGGGAGCGCGGCAGAGGGTCCGATTTTGAATATCATTGACAGCCGCGGGTGTCACCGGTAAAGTAAACCCTCTGAAATAACTTGACTTGTCAGCACAAACCCCTTGCACCCCCGGCAGGCCGGATCCCCGGGGCTCACGACCAGAGGCCATGCGCGCACTCGCACCTCCCAACCACCCGGGGCTGGAAGACGTCCATCTGGGGGAATACGACCACCGTTTCGGTGTCGACCGTCTGGCGTTCGGCGTGGACAACCTGCGCTACGATGTGCATGTGAGCCCTGGCTTCCTCAAGGCCGCGCGCAAGATCGTCATCCAGCTGATCGCCCGCGAGGCCGGCACCACCGACCTCCCCGAGTTCAGCGGGGATTTCAGCTGGACCAGCGGCGAAAGCGAATTCCGGGGGCTTTGCCGCGACATGCTCACCGCGGCCGTCAAGCGCGCCCGCCGGGACAACGAAATCCAGGTGATTTTCCTGGCCGAGGCCGCCCTGGTCGCGGTCTTCCGCGAGACGGTGCTGGATCGCTACAAGGCCTGCATTCAACACATCAACGGCCGCATCTGGAACGAGGAGATGGCCTACCACCACGACAACGCCGTGGAATTGCAGGAGCATCTCCAGAATCTGACCCGCCGGCGGGAAGAAATCGTGCGCGCGGTCAACCGCAGGCTGCTGCGCTACCTCGGCGACACCCTGGCGAAAGACGGGGCCAACGAACTGTTTGCGCTCCATTTCGGCCACGATCCCGTGCTGCCCGACGATTTCTTCGGCAACCCCCTGCTGCAGGCCGAGAACCCGGATCAGGACCAGTTCATGCTGGAAGAATACGTTCTGCTGGGCAGCCGCCAGGAGGACGTCAACCGCTACGAAACCATCCTGACGACCCTGCGGCCTTTCTTCGCCGCTCTGGAAACGCCGACCCCGGGCTTGGCCGCCCCATCCGCGGCGGAGGCGACCCCCACGGGGGAAGGCGACCGGGGGGGACGACCCGCTCCCGCCCGACCGCCCCGACCCGAGCGCTGGCTCCGGCACACCCCCAACATGGATGTGCTCTTCAACATCTTCCGGACCGAACAGGTTCTGCGGAAGGCCAAGAAGTCCGGGGACACCCGCGAGCGGTTGCAGCAGTTCCGCAACCTGCAGCGGGCCCAGAGCCGCCTGCTGGGCAGCCTACTCAAGATCTTCCACCAGAACCGGCTCCTGCCGACCGTGGTGGCCATGCACGAGCTGAAAGCCGTCTACGACCCCTACTGCCCGCCCCTCACCCCGCACGAGGTGCTGCAGTTCCTGGTGGACCGCAAATCCCGCAAGGCCGTCCGCACCAAACTCAAGCGGATCCGCCGCACCACCGGCGAGGTTTACCCCTTGCCGCCCCTGCGGCGCAGCGCCGCCCGGGTGCGGTGGTGCGCCAAAAGCGCCAAGCAGGCCCGCCTCATCGACTTCCTCAAGTCCTTCTCCCGCTACTACCGGGACCGCACCAACTTCGAGGCCGTGCAGCAGGCCATCCAGTACATCAATTTCGCGTCCGACGAAAAGCTCCTGACGCTCTCGCGGGCCAACAACACCCTCTATGAATTTCTGCTGCCTTACGAAGACCCGCCCGACGAGCGCCCCATCATCAGCCATGCCGTGGTCAAGGCCGACGTGCGCGGCTCCACCGGCATCGTCAGCCAGATGAAATCCAAGGGGCTCAACGCGGCCACCAACTTCAGCCTCAACCTTTTCGACCCGATCACCGAGATTCTCTCCCGCTATGGGGCCTTCAAAGTCTTCATCGAAGGCGACGCGATCATCCTGTCCATCTTCGAGTACGAAGAGAAGCCGGAAAACTGGTACAGCGTGGCCCGGGCCTGCGGACTGGCCATGGACATTCTCCTGGTCGTCCGCCGTTACAACATCAAGAACCAGCGCAACCAACTGCCGCATCTGGAGCTGGGCATCGGCATCAGCTACACGGGCACGGCCCCGACCTTCTTCTTCGACGAGGAGCAGCGCATCATGATTTCCCCGGCCATCAACCTGGCCGACCGCCTGTCGGGCTGCTTCCGGCCCTTGCGGGAACACTTCGGCGCGCCGCCGCCCTTCAATGTCTACGTCTACCGCGTGGTCGACGACGACCGGCGCATGGTCTCCGAGGAGTGGGTGCGCTACAACGTCAACGGCATCGAGTTGAGCGACGCCGCCTTTCAGAAGCTGCGCAAGGAGATCCAGCTGCGCACCTTCAAGGTGCAGATGCCCGGCGAGGGCGGCGAGAAGGTGCTGCTCCACGCCGGCACCGTGCCCACCATGTCCGGCATGTTCCAGCAGCTGCTGATCCGTGAGGCCCCCATCCAGTGGCTGGGGTTGCGCGACCTGGCCCCCCGGGGGCCGACCGCGCTGAAGTATTACGAGGTCTGCACCCATCCCGCCCTGCTGCGCGCACTCCGGCGTTCAGGCCCGGGGGAGGGCGTGAGGGCGGGCGGCTGAGCCCCTGCCGGAACCGCTGAAAGCGTGACCCACGTTCGCGAGGAGATCCCTGGTGCCGAGTCCGCCGCCGTCCCGTCCCTGCCGCTCCGTCGCCTGGCTGGCGACGGCGCTGGCGCTGATCTGCCTGCCCGGGGAAGCCCGCGGGGGCGAGGCCCTGGTCACCCGGGCCCTCCAGCACCTCGCGCTCACGGGGTATACCCGCAGCAGCACCACCATAGACCTGGTCGCCGAGGTGAGCGGCAAGGTCCTGAAGGTCAACTACGAGGTGGGCGACCCCCTGGGCCCGCAGCCGGTCTGCGAGATCGACCCCACTTTCGTGGACTTCGAGATCGCCCGCCTGCAGCGCACCTTGCAGCAGTTGGATATCGCCCTGGAGCGCACGCGCTCCCGCAGCGCCTATCTGGAAAAGGAGTACCGGCGCGTGGAAAACCTCTTTCGCCGTGACAGCGCCGCGGAATCCCGGCGGGATGAGGCCCAGGAAGCTTTTCGCCAGGCCGCCCTGGAAGCCCGCAGCATCACGGCCGACATGGCCATACAACGCACCTGGCTCGACGAGCTGCGTGAACGACGGCGCCGGCACGGCATCACGGGACCGGAGGGGTATGTGCTGGTGGCCAAGCACGTGGAACCGGGCGCCTGGGTGGCCGCCGGGGCCCCCGTGGCCCGCCTGGGGGATTTTCGCACCCTGGTGATCCCCCTGGCGGTTTCGGCCGCCGAGTTGGACGCCCTGCGGCGGAAGCCCGCCGGGTTCGACGCCCGCCTGGAGGGCAGCCCGGTCACAGCCCGGCTGCGCTGGGTGAACCCCGAATTCGACGAGACCACCCGCAAGCTCGCCGTCGAGGTCGGCATCCAGGACTATCCGGGGGAGCACCGCGGCGGGCTGGCCTTCGAAGTGCTCCTGGAGATTCATGGCCAGGGGCTCCAGGTCCCCCGGGAGGCGGTGGAAGACCGCTACGCCAACCCCAAGGTGCGCCTGAAGGCCGGCGGTGAGGTGGTGCCGGTGCTGGTCCTGGGCGAGTCGGCCGATCGGGTGACCATCGCCGACGATCCCCGCCTGCCGCCGGGAACCGTGCTGACGACGCCCTGAAAACCCCCGCCCCTGGCGTGCGCCGGCGGCACCGCCGGCCGGCGGGCGGTCAACCCCGCGGCACCCAGCTCCCGACCACCGGCGAACCCATGCGAGCCGAACCATGCGACCGTTAGTCCAGGCCACCATCCGCCAGACGGTGTTCGTCAACGTCGTCTTCGTCATTTTGACCGTGGCCGGGGTTTTCAGCCTCCTGACCGCTCCGCTGGAAAACATGCCCAAGGTGGACATGGGCCGGGTTTTCATCCGCACCGTCTGGTTCGGCGCCACGGCCGACGACATCGAGCAGCTGGTGACGCGCGAGATCGAGGAGGCCATCGACGGCCTCGACAGCGTGGAGTTCATCCAATCCAAATCCTTCCGCAACTACTCTTCCGTCGAAGTCAAGTTCATCGACGACACCGACTACCGCTTCCTTTACGACGAGTTGCGCTTCCGGGTGCTCAACATCAAGGACGAGCTGCCCGAGGGCGTCGACGACCCCACCTTCCTGTACGTGGACACCTACGAATGGCTGCCGGTGATCGTGGTGAACCTCGCCGGCGATTTCTCCAACGCGAGCCTCAAGCTCTATGCCGACGAGCTCAAGATCCTGCTGGCCGGCCTGCCCGAGGTGATGGAGGTGGAAATCGAAGGGGAGTACGAGCGGGAATTCCATGTCTCCGCCGACCCCGCGCGGCTGCGGCGCTTCGGGGTGACCTTCGCCCGGCTCACCGAGGCCATCGCCGAGGCCAACGTCAAGCTGCCCACGGGGCGCTTCCGCCAGACCGACAACCAGTTCATGCTGGACGCCGGGCAGCGCCTGCGCCGCCAGCAGGATGTGCTGGACGTGGTGGTGCGCCGGGACGGCGACGGCAATTTCCTCCGCGTGCGCGACCTGGTGACCTCCGCGCGCCTCAGCCACCGGGACCCCACCCTGATCCCCTCGGTGAACGGCGCCAACGCCATCCGGCTCGTGGTGCGCAAGGAAGAGCGGGGCAATGCCGTGGACGTGGCCGCCGACGTCAAGCGGGTGGCCCGGGAATTCGAGGCCCTCCACGGCGGCGACGGCCTGCGGGTGGCCTTCACCAACGACTCCACCATCGAAATCAACGATTCCATCCGCACCCTGGGCGGCAACCTGGTGCTGGGCATGGGCCTGGTGCTGCTGGTGCTCTGGGTTACCCTGGGCTTCCGCAACGCCATGGTGACGGCCATCGGCATCCCCTTCAGCTTCCTCTGCTCCCTGATCATCATGAAGCTGACCGGGGTTTCCCTAAACACCATCAGCCTGTTTGCCTTCGTGCTGGTGACCGGCATCCTGGTGGACGACGCCGTGATCATCGTGGAGAACATCTACCGCCACCTGCAGATGGGCAAACCCAAGAAGGCCGCGGTGGTGGAGGGCACCGCGGAGGTCATGCTTCCGGTGATCAGCTCGGCGCTCACCACCATCCTGGCTTTCGTGCCCATGCTGATCATGACCGGCAGCACCGGGGAGTTCTTCGCCGTCATCCCCAAGACCGTCGCCTACGCGCTCCTGGCCTCCCTGCTGGAGGCCCTGTTCATCCTGCCCATCCACGCCCTGGACTGGTGCCCCGCCAGCCCGGCCGGCCAGGCACCCGTGGAGGAGACCGACGATCCGTCCCACCACCTGCGCACCGGGCTCTTCGCGCCCCTCTGGCGCCTATACGCCGGCCTGGTGCGCCTGATCCTGGACCACAAAGGCCTCACCTTCGGCGCCCTCACCGCCCTGCTGGTGGCCACCGTGGCCGCCCTGGTGCTTTCGGCCCTGGGCATCGTCCCCCTGATCCAGGTGGAGTTCTTTCCCGGAAACTACTTCCGCTACCACGTCACCGTGGAGAACCCGGCGGAAACGGCCATCGAAGAGACCGACCGCCGCGTGCGCGAACTGTCCGCCTTCATCATGTCCCTGGGCCCGGGCCAGGCCCAGTCGGCCGCCGGCAGCGCGGGCTATTTCGAAGACCAGGACTACGCGCGCCACAGCGGCAGCAACTTCGGGCAGATCGTCGTCACCCTGCCGGAGGCCAGCGCGCGCGCCTTTCCGGACAATCCGGACAACGACCCCCTGCGCCACCTGGAGGTCATGCGCGCCCGCCTGGCGGCCTTCGTCCAAGAGCGCTACGGCAACGCGCGCCAGCGGCCCATCGTCACGGTCTTCGAGGAGGCCGACGGACCCCCCACCGGCAAGCCGGTCAACTTCCGGGTCACGGCCGGCGACCTGGCCGGCGCCGTGGCGGCCAGCGACCGGCTGCTGGATTTCATGGGGCGGAACCCCGAGCTGGCCGCGCTCATCGACCTGGACGACAACCGCCCCGATTTCCATCGCACCTACCAGTTCCACCCGCGCCAGGAGGCGGCCTTCGAGTACGGACTGGCCCCCGGTGCGGTCACCGCCATCCTGGCCGGTGCCCTGAACGGCCGACCGGCCGGGAAATTCCGCAGCACCGACGAGGAGGTGGACCTCCTGGTGCGCCTGGCCCGGCGTACGGACCCCGGCAACCCGGAAGGCCTGGGGCTGGCGGCGCCACTGGACGTCCTGGCGGTCCCGGTCATCGACCGCAGCGACGCCCCGGTGCTCCTGGGCGATCTGGTGGCGGCGGTCTATGCGGACGAACCCAGCGTGCGTACGCGCTACAACGGCAAACCGACCCTCACGATCACGGCCGATATCCGCCCCGGCACGCCGCTGTCCACCCCCCGGGTGCAGAAGGTGGTGAGCGATTTCTTCCGCGACCGGCGCCAGGAATTCCCCGGGGTGACGCTCTCCTTCGGCGGCGAGTTCGAGTCCACCAGCAAGTCGTACGTTTCCTTGGCGTTTGCCTTCGCAATCGCCCTGCTGGGCATTTACATGGTGCTCGCCTCCCAGTTCAACGACTACCTGCAGCCGGTGATCATCCTGTCCGCCGTGCCCATGGCCCTGATCGGGGTGGTCCTGGGTCTCCTCGTCACGCGCACCCCGTTCACGGTGGGCAGCTTCATGGCCGTGGTGGGCCTCACCGGCCTGGTAGTCAACGACACCCTGCTGCTCATCGACTTCATGAACAAGCGCCGGCGACGGGGGCGCCCCCTGCGGGCCGCGGTGGTGGAGGCTTGCGCGGCGCGTATGCGTCCGGTGCTCATCACCACGGTGACCACCCTCCTGGGGCTGCTGCCAATGGCTCTGGGCATCCCGAACAAATCCATCGCCTGGGCACCCATGGCCACGACCTTCTGCGCCGGGTTGTCCAGCGCCACCCTGCTTACCCTCCTGGTCACCCCGGCCAACTACGAGCTGCTGGAAAGCGCCCGGGGCCTCTATCGGCGCATCACGGGGTCGGCGTCCCGGGGAGCGCCCCCCGAGGAGCCGCCCGGGACCTGAGCGCTGGAGGAACGCCGGCGAAGGCGGCGCGGACCGGGCTTTTCTTTTGACAAACCGCAGCACCTTCTTTATCCTTCGATCGGTCGGCGGGCCCTCCGGGCCAATGGCCACGCTGGCGGCCGCCAACCCATCGTACCGCATTCCCTCCGGCCGGTTCTCCGCCAGGACCGGCCTTCCGAAGCCCAGGAGGTGACCCGTGCGCACCAAGCTCGCCTGCGTCCTCGTGGTGGCCCTGGCACTGGCCGCCAGCGCGGTGCTGCCGCCGGCGCTCCCCCCGGCCCTGGCCGCTTTGGGCCAGGACCGCGGCGGCCACACCCCGCCCAACCCCATGAACGTGACCACCGATATCCTGGTGCTGCGCCCCGTGGGCCTGGTAATGATCCCGGTGCTCGGGCTGGTCTACCTCATCGGCTGGCCCTTCGCCGCCGCTTCCGACAGCGTGGCCGACACCCGCCAGGCCTTGATCGGCGACACCATCGACTTCACCTTCAAGCGTCCGCTGGGGCGTGGGGCGCCTTTCGAGTGAACGCGTCCGCGGGGGCCTCCCCGGAGCGCAGGTGGTGGGGACGCAGGCCCCGGCAGTGGTTCCTCGCCGCCCTGGCCGCGTCGGTCGGTCTGTCGCTGCTGCTGGTGCTGCCCTTCCGCTGGCTTCCGCCCCCCGGATCGGCCTTCATGGTCCAGCGTTACCTGGCCGCCCTGCGGGAAGGGCGCGCGGACTACCGCTGCCGGCAGCAATGGACCCCCTGGACGCGGATCTCGCCCTGGGCCCCGCTGGCCGTGCTGGCCTCCGAGGACCAGCGCTTTGCCGATCACGGCGGCTTCGATTTCCAGGCCATGCGGGCGGCCGTGGAAGAACGCCTGGACGGACGGCGCCTGCGGGGCGCCAGCACCCTGAGCCAGCAGGTGGCCAAGAACCTCTACCTGTGGCCGGGCCGAAATCTCTTCCGCAAGGGGCTGGAAGCCTATTTCACGCTCCTGATCGAGGCGTTCTGGACCAAACGGCGCATCCTGGAAATCTACCTCAACGTGGTGGAATTCGGCGACGGCATCTACGGTATCGAAGCGGCCAGCCGCGCGTTCTTCAAGAAGCCGGCCGCGCGTCTGGCCCCCTGGGAGGCCGCACGCCT
>DJGG01000161.1:18146-23935 GCA_002432195.1 Desulfobacteraceae bacterium UBA5852 | reverse complement strand
CCCCCGCCGCTGGAATCCCGCCCGCCCCACGCCCTATGTGCGCCAGCGCGCGGAATGGATCGCCCGGCAGATGCGCCTCATGGGCGGCACGGACTTCCTCAAGCGGCTGGATCGCTGAGGCCCGGCGCCTCCGGTCCGCCCCCCCGGGGAGGTTTCCGGCGGCGCCGCCAACTTGAACGGCCTCCCCGAAGGATGTAGAATCTCTCCGGGTGGGCGCCAACGCCCACGGGACGAGGCCGTCAACCCAGACCCTGGAAGGGACTCCCTGAACCCATGCGCACCCCCAACCGACGATGGCTCCTGCTGCTGGCCCTGCTCCTGATCGCCGGCGGCTGCAACGGCAAGCGGCACGCCGGCACCCAGACGCTCACCGGGTACGAGAGCTTCACGACCCAACGGATGGCCGTGATGCCCTTCGTGGCCACCCAGCCCCTGGCCTCGGGGGCCGAAGGGCTGCGGCCGCCCCTGGACTGCACCCTGGAGCAGCTCTGCGAGGCCGTGAACCTGGCCATCACCCCCGGCGCCGAATCGGTCATGGCGCGGGCGTTTCAGGACGCGCTGGCGCCGCGGCTGGGGGACCGCCTGGTCCCCCTGGAGCAATCCGCCCGGCTCTTCCAGGGGATGCCCCTGGACCGCTCGCGCGACACCCTGCGCTCCCTGGCGGAACGCTTCGGCGCGGCCGTGGGGGCCGATCACGTCCTGGTGGGGGCTGTCTGGCGCTTCCATGAACGGGCCCAGGAGGACGGAGCCTCGGTGGGCTTCGCGGCTTATTGCGTGGAGGTGGCCAACGGACGGCGCATCTGGCGCGCCCACTTCGAGCTCACCCAACAATCGCTGACGGCCGACCTGCGGGAGGCGCGGGTCTTTTTCAAGGGCGGCGCCCGCTGGCTCTCGGCGGAGGAATTGACCCGCTACGGCGTGGCCCAGGTGATGGAAGACTTTCCCCGGACACCGCCATGAGCACGGGGTCGCCGCCGGGTCCGCACCCCGGGGAACCAGAGGCGCGGCCCACCCGTGTGGCCCTGGTGGGCATGTCGGGGGCGGGCAAGTCGTTGTGGTCCCGCCGGCTGGCCGCCGCCGGTTTCCGGCGCTTCGGCTGCGATCAGCGCATCGCCGGCCGCCTGGCCCCCCGGCTGGGCGTCTCCCGGCCGACGCTGCAGGACGTGGGCCGCTGGATGGGGATGCCCTACGACCCCGCATACGCCGCGCGGGCCGCTGCGTACCTGGAACTGGAGGAGCTTGTCCTGAACGCCATCCTGGATGAGGTGGAGCAACCGGAGCTCCGCGGCCTGCCGGTCGTCATCGACACCACCGGCAGCGTCATCCACACCGCCGCGGCAACCCGCCGGCGGTTGCGCCGGGCGGTGCGCGTGGTGCACCTGGCCAGCGCGCCGGCCAGCCGTCGCCGCCTTCTAGAGGCCTACGTGCGCGCGCCGCGGCCCGTCCTCTGGCAGGGGCAATTCTCCCGGCGGGACGGCGAGAGCGCGGCCGTCGCTCTGGCGCGGTGCTTCCCGCACCTGCTGGAAGCCCGGGAGGCCGCCTACGCACGCCTGGCGCACTGCCGCCTGGAGGAAACCACGCGCTCCGCGCCGGGATTCGATGTCCCGGCTTTCACGGCCTGGCTCACCGGCCGGCCGGCCGCCGGGACGGAACCGTGAAAGATCTGGCCCACAACCCCGTGCCCGTGGTGGGGCTCACCGGCGGCATCGCCACCGGCAAGTCCACCGTGGCCGCCATGCTGGCGGAAGCCGGCGCGGCCATCGTGGACGCCGACCGGTTGGCCCACCAGGCGGTGCGCAAGGAAGCCCCCGCCTGGCAGGCGGTGGTCCAACACTTCGGTCCGGGGATTCTGCAGCCCGACGGCGAGATCGACCGGGCGCGCCTGGGGGCGCTGGTTTTCGCCGACCCGGAAGCCCGGCGCACCCTGGAAGGCATCGTGCATCCCCATGTTTTCCGGAAAATGGCGGCGGCCATCGAACAACTGACCCGCGGCGGCAGCGCCCGCCTGATCGTCTGCGATGTCCCCCTGCTCATCGAATCCGGCCTTCAGCGCATTTTCGCCGTGGTCGTTCTGGTGGCCGTACCGGAGCCTCTTCAGGTGCGGCGCCTCATGGAGCGCGAAGGCCTCAGCCCCGAGGACGCCCTGGCCCGGGTGCGCGCCCAGATGCCCATCGCGCGCAAGAGGGCCTTCGCCACCCATGTGATCGACAACAGCGGCACGCGGGCCGAAACCCGCCGCCAGGTGGAGCGCCTGGTGGCCCTGCTGACCGCCCCCGGGGGCCGCTGACATGGCGGTCGACGCCGGGGAGTATGCCCTCACCGGCCTGGTCCTGGGGCTCAGCTCCGGCCTCAGTCCCGGGCCCCTGCTGACCCTGGTGGTCTCCGAAACCTTGCAGCGCGGCGCCGGCGCTGGCATCCGCGTGGCCGCGGCCCCCCTGCTCACCGACCTGCCCATCGTGCTCGTGAGCCTGGCGGTGCTCGCCCGGGTGGCCGACGTCGCCCCCGCCATGGGGGCGCTTTCTCTGGCCGGCGGGCTTCTCCTGGCCCACTTCGGGTGGCAGGGCCTCACCTTCCGGGGGGCTGCCACGGAATCCCGCGGCTCCCCGGCCGGATCTCTCTGGAAAGGCATCGGCGCCAATCTGCTCAACCCGGCGCCCTACCTGTTCTGGCTCACGGTGGGCGGCCCCCTGGTGCACCGGGCCCTGCCGGGGCACCCCCTGGCCGCGGGCGGCTTCGCCGCCGCGTTCTATACCTGCCTGGTGGGCTCCAAGATCCTGGTGGCCGTCGCCGTTCAGGGCTCCCGAAGCTGGCTGCACGGCCGGGGCTACACCCTGATCCAGCGGGTGCTGGGCGCCGCCCTGTGCCTGTTCGCCCTGCGCTTCGCCTGGGACGGTTTGCGGGGCTTGGGGTGGGTGGGCTGAGCTCCTCCCGGTCCCCCCGGGACCGTTGGGCGTCGCTACGGCCGGGCTGAAAAACACGGCGGGAAGCCTCCTCCGCCGATGCCGCCCCATTCAATCGCTGCCTGGGCGGATGGCCTCTCAGGGGAGCAGGCCGGCCCGGCTCTTGGGGTAGCGGCCGAGGCCCGCGGCCGTGAGACTGCCCAGGTAGAGGTGCTCGCGGGTTTCGGTGACGCTGGTGATCAGGGGGTACCCCGTGGCGGGATCCTGGAGGTTCTCCATCACGCGCCCCTGCTCGTCGATGGCGATAATATGGCCGTAGGCTGCGGGCCGCGGGCGGAGGCCCTGGGGCAGCCGCACCATCGCCTGCCGCCAGAAGGGTCGATGGGCGTATGCCTCCAGCACCGCGGAGCGGGGCGCCACCAGGGCCACCCAGAAGCGGCCGCCGCGCCCCGGGGTGACATTGTCGGGGAAACCCGGCAGGTCGCCCAGGAGCACCTCCAGGGGCGCCTGGCGGGAGCCGTCGAGCCAGTAGCGCAGGACGCGGAAGGCCCCGGTTTCGGCCACCAGCAGGAAGCGCTGGTCCGGGCTCAGGGCCACTCCGTTGGCGTATTGGAGACCGTCCACCAGGGTGCGGGCGCGGCCCTGGTCGGGCTCGAAGACCAGCAGGCGACCGTGGCCGCCGTGTTCGATCAGGTCCAGGGCGCTGCCCTCCTCCACCCCGAATACCCGGGCGGCGAACTTGGCGCTGGCGTCGGTGAAGAAGATCCGGCCGTCCCGGGCCACGGCCACGTCGTCGGCAAAGCCCATGGGCCGGCCGTCGGCCTCCTGGGCGAGCACCTGGACCTCACCGTCCGCGGTCAGCGCCAGGAGCCCCCGCTCGGCATCGGCCACGATCAGGCGCCCATCCGGAGCGACATCCAGACCCAGGGGCCGTCCCCCGGTGCGGGCCCACTCCCGGGGATTCCCCCCGTCGGGATCCAGGCGCACGATCACCCCTTCGCGGGTGGAGGCGTAAAGAAACCCGGCCGGGTCCACGGCCACATCTTCGGGCCCGCTGTACGGTCCCAGCGGCAAGGTCTCGATGCCGGCCAGGCGCGTGTTGGGGGCCCAGGGTCCCTTGAGCCCCGGATGGGCGGGGGCCTGCCAGGCCACGGGGTTCACCGGCACGGGCCACAGGGCGAGATAGGCCGCCACCAGCACGAGGAGCGCAGCGAAACCCGCGAGAACACGCTTCATGGGGATCTCCTTTCAGGTCCGGGCGCCGCAGGCGCGTCCGGGTCACGGTATCCGGCCAAGGCGTCGGCTTCCCGGCGCATCCGGTTGAGTTCCGTTTCCACCTCCCGGCGCAGGGCCTCCAGACCGTCGCCATCCAGGTCCGGGGGAACTTCCCAGGGTTGCCCGTACATCACCACCACCCGGCTGGAGGGCAGCGGAATCAGGGTCCGGTCCCAGGTTTTCATCAGGGTCCAGGCCGGCGCGGCCGACATGGCGATGGGCAGCAAGGGGAGGCCGGTCTCCTTGGCCAGCACGATCATCCCTTTTTTGGCCACGAAGCGCGGGCCCCGGGGGCCGTCCAGCACCGTGGCCGCCTTGCCGCCCCCGGGAGACGTCAGGAAGCGCTGCATGGCCTGGAGGGCCTGCTGCCCGCCCCGGCTGGAAGAGCCGCGTACCGGCACGATCCCCAGGCGAGCGGCGAAGCCGGCCAGCAGGTCGCCGTCTCGGGAGGGGCTGATCATGATCATGGGCCGCTGGCGCCGGAAGTACCAGACCAGGAAGAGGGCGTTGCGGTGCCAGGTGGCCCCCACGACGGAGCGGTCCCCCAGGATGAAGCGTTCGTGGAGGGGAGCACCCACGACGGTGACCCGGCAGGTGGCGAACCAGAGGTTCACCAGGCCGCTGGCCAATCGGATGATCAGTCCGTGTGTCAGGCGGCGCCAGACACGGTTGGTCGAGGAAGTCATGGCGTGGGCACAGCTCCAGCCGGGGTTGGCGGCGGTCCCGGCGCCCTGGCGGCACAACCGCTCAGGGGGCCAGGAGGAAAAGGGCCAGCAGCCAGGCCTGGGACTGGTACTTGAAACGCGGGGCCGGGCAGGGACTCGTCTCCTTGGCAAAGGCGCGCAAGGCCTGGGGGACCACGATTTCCACCGGGCGGGCCGGGTAGAGCTGAATCAGGCCCTCGATCTTGAAGGTGGTCCCCCCGGCGGCGAAGGCGCCGGCCTTCTTCCGTTGGAGAATGCCCACGCGCTCCGGGCGCCCCTCGTCCAGCCAGGCGTGGGCCGTGCGGCAGAAGGCCCGCACCGCGCCCGGGTCCTGGTCGTCCTCCAGGGTCAGCTGGGTCCGGCGGCCGGAGACATCCCGCAGGCCTCCCTCCGTCCGCTCCAGGAAGACCCAGACGGCCTTCCGTCCGAGGATCTCGATGCCGCAAGTGAGCATGCGCCTGCCCTCCGCGCCGCGCCTCGCGGCTCAAGGGTTTCCGCGGCTGTAGCCCCGGGCCAGGGCCCCGGCGATCAGATGGGCCGTGCGCAGGGGTTCCGGCAGATGGCCGTAAAGGGTCGTGCGGGCCACCACCTCTTCCGCGGCGGCCGGCGACAGGCCCACCCGCTGCATGAAGACGGCCCCGGCCGGCTCCATGGGCCCCAGCCGCTCGATGATCCGCCACTTGGCTTCCCCGCCGGGCACCCGGGTCGAAAGCGCCCGGTGCACCGCCGCCATGTCCGGCTGCCGCCGCGCAACCACCAGCACCGGCCGCGCGAGGCGCCGATGCAGGTCGAAGACATCCACCACGTTGAAACCCCCAAAGGCGATGCCCTGGAGCATGATCAGGCGGATGTGCTCCCGGAAGGGCGAGGCCTCCACCAGGGCGGCCAGGACCGGGGCCGCATCGTCGCC
>DJGG01000161.1:17962-18109 GCA_002432195.1 Desulfobacteraceae bacterium UBA5852 | reverse complement strand
ACCAGGACCCCGTCCAGGCGACGATCCGCGAAAACGGCCCCCGCCACGGGAACCGGCCCCGCGCCCTCCGCCGGGAAGGCCGCGTCGTCGAACCCGATCAGGTTGGTCAGCCGCGCGCTGGTCATGGAAGGCCTTGGCCCGCCTGTG
>DJGG01000161.1:11221-17938 GCA_002432195.1 Desulfobacteraceae bacterium UBA5852 | reverse complement strand
ACTGGCGAACCGCTCCGCGCTTGAGTGTCCCCCACCCGGGGGCGGTGCCGCCACCGGCGGTGGACGCCCGGAGGCGGATTCCCCGCCGCCCATCAGGGCAGGGACCTGAAATCCTCCGCTTCCAGGATCTCGAAGGTCACCTGCCCTGCCTGGAAGGCCTGCACGGCTTCCCGAACCTGGCCCTGCCGCGGGGCGACATAGGCGTCGCGCTTCTCCGGCACCACCTCCGTGGGCTTGAGATCCGCCAGCCAACGGGCGATCTCCGCATCCGTGGTGGGGTCGGTCCGGCGCACGGGGTCGAAGGCCGCCCGCGCCTTCCAGACCCCCGGGAAAACCTTCCCCAGGATGCTTCCTCCTTTTTCGGCAGGCCCGGTTGGGGTCCACCGCCGGGCCTCACTCCCCCCCGGCGATCCAGTCCTCCAGGCGCAAGGGGGGCGCAATGAATCCCGGGGCGGGTTTGAGCTCGCACTGGGCGCTCATCTCCACCCCGTCCTGGATGATGGAAAAAGGCCGGTCCACCGAGACCACCACCACGACGATCCGGCGGTGCTCGGCGGTGAACCGCAGGGCCGAGTTGAACCGGGCCCCGCGGGAACGGTCTTCCCCGGTGATGCTGCGGCCGTCCAGCAGGCAGGCGAAGCCGTGCAGCCGCAGGTCCGCGCCGATGTGCAGAGCCCCGTCGAGCTTCGCCAGGGCCCCGGCCAGCTCGAGTTGCGCCTCCTGGCGCAGGTCCAGGGGGGTTTCCAGCTTCTGGCCGGCGATGCCGATGGGCTCCGTGTTGAGGTCGATCACCAGGGTGCAGCCGTATTTCTGCTCCCCGGCTCCGTGCACCAGGCGGGTGACGACCCGGTAGAGGTCGCTGGCGTCGGCGGGTGCCAAGGCCGAATCGATCAGGATCTCCTCCACCTGCACGAGGTTCGGCTGGTGGGAGGTGGCGTGGAAGTTGCCGTCGGCGAAACTGCAGACCACCTTGCCGTTGAGCTTGAGGAACCCGTAGCCGCAGCGGAAATCGGCGCTGATGCGCAGGTCGGGCAATCGGGGCCCGGAGATGCCCACCACGTAGGTCCCGTCGGAGACCAGGCAGCGCGCGGAGTGCTCCACGGCCTGCAGGAGCTTGCGCACATGCTTGAAGTTGCGCAGCACGGGCCGTTCGCTCGCGGGGAAACGAGCCGCCAGCGGGCAGCGCTCCAGGGCCGCCGGTTCGGCCACCACCAGCTTTCCCAGCGGCCAGCAGCCTTCCTCCTCGGTCTTGGAGATCCCCAGCACGGCATCCAGCACGGGGTAGATGCGGATCCGGGTATCCCAGCCCCAGGTGCGGTTCATTTCGTCCAGGATGTAGTCCCGCACGGCGTGGGTGGCATACCCCCGCAGGACGTAGCCGGAGATCTCCGTGCAGAGGCTGTCGTCTCCCGACAGGTCGTGGGAGAAGAGCCAGGCCGCATGCTCCAGCCAGCGCTCGGTGGGCCCGATGGAGCACATGTCGGGGTGCTGCTCGGTGAACCACATCTGGTAGAACACCGCCGGCGACCGCCCGCCGTAGGAGATGAGGCCGGCCAGCTGAAGATTGGCGACACCGAAGACGTGGCCGGCCAGCCGCATGGCCCCCAGGGGTCTGACCTCCCGGCGCCAGAGGTCCGAATCCCGATAGAGCTCCTGGAACTTCAACTCGTGGCCGCGCAGCAGGTTCTGCGGGTCGCAGACGCGGATGGCGTCTTCCGGCCCCAGGGCGAAGATCAGCGCCGCCCGGCTGGGCCCGGCGAAATGCGAAAGGCCGTCCTGGAGGCCGTCCAGGGTGTGGAAGAGGCAGAGATTGCGGTTGGCGTCGCTGGCCATGGCGCTCCTGGGAGGCCGCCTTTTCCCCGCCGGCGGTCGGGGGGATGGCGGCGACGTCCATCCATAGCACGTCGCCGGGAGCCGCTCAACCGGCGCTGCGGGCGCAAGCGCCGCGCACGCAGCGGTGGCCCGGGGGCGATCGCTTCCCCGGGCCGCAGGGGCCTTCAGCCCATGACCAGCACCTTGGCGCCGCGGATGCGGCGCTGCCTGAGCTCCCGCAGGGCATGGTTGGCCGCTTCCAGGGGAAAGCACTCCACGGTAGGCCGCAGGGGCACCTCCACGGCCAGGGCCAGCACGGCCGCCACATCCCGGCGCGTGACGTTGGCGACACTCTGCAGGGCCTTTTCCTGCCAGAGGTGCGTCGCGTAATCCATGGTCAGGAGCACGGTCTGGTCACCGGCCTCCTTGCGGATGGCGTTGATCACGAGGCGTCCCCCGGGAGCCAGGTGGGAGAGGGCGGCCACCACCGGCGTCCAGGCCGGCGTGGTGTCGATGATCGCCAGGGGAGGCTCCGGAGGGCGCTCGGCGATGTCTCCGGCCCAGGCGGCCCCCAGGTCCCGGGCGAAGTCCCGCTCCCCGGGACTGCGGGCCCACACGCTGATCCGGCTGGCGGGATAGCGCCGCCGGGCCATCTGCAGCACCAGGTGGGCCGAGGCGCCGAAGCCCATGAGGCCCAGGGGCGCACCCTCCTCCAGCCGGGCCAGTTCCAGGGAGCGGTGGCCGATGGCCCCCGCGCAGAGCAGGGGCGCGGCCTCGGCATCGGTGAGGGCCGCGGGGATGGGAAAAACGAAATCGGCCGCCACCCGCATTTGCTCGGCATAGCCGCCATGGGCGTCCCGGCCGGTTGCTCGGAAAGCGGCGCAGAGGTTTTCCCTGCCGCTGCGGCAGTAGGCGCAGGTGCCGCAGGCGGAGAAGATCCAGGCCACCCCCACCCGCTCCCCCGGGCGGATGCCCGTCACCCCGGGTCCGGCGGCGGTCACCCGCCCCACCACCTGGTGCCCGGGCACCACCGGCAGACGCGGGGGCGGCGTGCGCCCCTCGATCTCGTCCAGTTCGGTGTGGCATACGCCGCAGGCGCTCACGCGCAGGACGAGTTCTCCCGGCCCGGCCACGGGATCCGGGAGCTCGCCCCACCGCAGGGGTTCGGTGCGGGCGTCCACAGGGCCCAGATGCTCCAGCAGCATGGCACGCATGGGATTCGTCCTCGCGGCGCCAGCAGCCCTCACCGCGGTCGCCGTTTGGGGGCCAGCACCGTGCGGCCCGCAGGGCGGGTCGCGGGCCAAGGCCGGGCGGCCTCGCCATTGGGCTCGGGCGGGGAATTTCGGCCTGAGGGGCGGTTCATCCGCAGGCGGCCCGGCCTCAGCCTCCGGCGTGCCGGTAAAGGTGCACATCCCGCTGGGGATAAGGGATGGGGATGCCCTCGGCATCGAAGCGCTTCTTGACCTTTTCGGTGGTGTCGAAGACCACGCCCCAATAGTCCGCCGTGGACGCCCAGGGACGGGCGACGAGCTTGACGCTGCTGTCGGCCAGCGCGGCCACCGCGATGGCGGGCGCCGGGTCCTTGAGCACGCGCCCGTCTTCGGCCAGGATCCCGGCGATGATGGCCTTGGCCCGGTCGATGTCGGCCCCGTAACCGATGCCGAACTCCAGATCCACCCGCCGCGTGCCGCTGGCCGACCAGTTGACGATGTTGTCCCCGGTGAGCTTGGCGTTGGGGATGATGATGCGCTTGTTGTCCGGGGTGATCAGTTGGGTGGTGAAGATCTGGATGCCCTCCACGGTGCCGGCCGTGCCGGCGCCTTCGATGTAATCCCCGGCCCTGAAGGGGCGGAACAGGATCAACAGGAAACCGGCGGCGAAGTTGGCCAGGGAGCCTTGCAGCGCCAGGCCGATGGCCAGGCCGGCGGCCCCCACGAGGGCCACGAAGGAGGTGGTCTGGATGCCCAGCTGCCCCAGAGCCGCCAGCACCACGAAGGCCAGCAGCGCGTAAAAGATGAGGCTGCCGGCAAAGGCCACCAGGGTGGGGTCGACCTTGCGGCGCTCCATCACCCGGCGGGCGAGCCGGCTGCAAAACCGGGCGGCCCAATGCCCCAGCGCCAGGACGGCAATGGCGGCCAGGACTTTCAGGCCGTACACGGACAATATCATCCACATCCTGTTCAGGATCTCTTCCATGGCACCTCCGTTGCGGGTGGTTGGCGGTGGCAGCGACGTCGCCAGGGACGTTCTACGCCATACCGGTCGCCATTTCAACCGCCGGGAGGCGCAGGGCGCCCTGTCCGGCCAGCCGCACCACGGCGTTGCCCGCCACAGGGAACCGGCCAGACCTCAACGGTGCCCGCGATCCGGCCCGCTGTAGGAAGCGAAGCGAAAAGCCCGGGTGCCGGCCGGCAGATGGAGGACGGCGTCGAAGCTCCGCCGGCTGCCATACCCCCCGCCCCCGGTGGACATCAGCACCTTCTTGGCGAGCAGCCGGCCGCCGTCGTCCAGGTGGAGCACGTATACCCCCATGCCGGCCCCGCGCCGCACCCCATCCAGGAGCTGTCCCGTGAGGCGCAGGGTCGCCGGTGCGCCTTCCCGGAAATCGGCGTGGTAGGTGTATGTCAGGCCGGCCTTGCCGGTGCTGGTTTCTCCCTGGTGGGGGCCGCCGGGCTGGATGGCGATGACCGGGCCGAGATCCATGACGCCGGTGCCCGTGACCCAGGCGCCACCGGCGCAAGCGGTCAAAAGCGCAACCGCGGCCATCAGGACCGCAACGGGATGCGCGCGTGGTCCCTGGACAAATCTGTGTGTCTGCATATCGGCTCCCTCCCCGGGCTCCGGCCGGAACCCGGCGGTGCTGGCGGACTGCGTGCAGGGGGAGCGTAATCACACCCTGGCCGGGGTCAACAGGACCGCCAGGGCGCCTAGCAGGCTGTGGATANNGGCTTTATTTCCGGGACACAACCCTATCAGGCAGTGGAGAAGCAAGCATCGGGCCGAAAGGCAAGGCGCGGGCCGCTGTCAGGGGGGCGGGCCTGCCGGAGGGTTGTCCGCATCCAGGGTGAAGCGCCATCGGCAATCCCACTCCGGCGGGCGCCGCTCCGGGGGGGCGACCAGGCAATGCACCCGGATGCGGGCATCGATGGCCGCGGCAAAACCTTCGAACTCCAGGCGGTGCATCTCCCGGCAGGCGCATTCCCCCAGGCCTCTCCGGCGGCGGGCCTCCTGGGTGGGGCAGCGCGGAACCGTCAGCAGGACCTCCTCGGGGAAGACCTCGATTTGGTAGCCCGCCAGCACGCTCCAGGGGAACAGGCGCAGGGCCCGGGCAAACCCGCCCAGACCGCGCTCCCGAATTCCGAAGCGCGTCACCAGGTCCCGGGCGGCCGGTCCCGAAACCCGTCCCCAGACCTCCTCGTTGAGCTGCTCGGCGGCTTCCTGCCCAAAGCGGTCGGCCGCCCGGATAAACCAGAAGGCGTCCACCAGGCGATAGTGCCAGAGCAGAAACTCCAGGTATGCCTTGAGCTCGGGGGCCGGCATGCCTTCGAAGGGGCTCATGTCCATCGGGGGGCGCTCCTTTCGGTTTCCGCATGGGGGTTGCGGCCGCCGGGCCGCGGACCAACCGCGCCTCAGGTCATCAGGGCCACCCAGGCCAGCACCACCGCCAGTGATGCCAGGGTGACCGGGATGCCGACCCCGGCGTGGGCGCGGAAGGAGATGGTCACGCCGCAGGCCCGGGCCTGCTCGATGACGATGAGATTGGCGATGCTGCCGATGACGATCAGGTTCCCCGCGAAGGTGCTGCTGAGGCTCAACACATACCACTGGAGGGGCGCGCCGGGGTCCAGGAAGCGGGCCAGGAGCATCACCGCCGGGACATTGCTTACCAGGTTGCTCAGCAGCGTGGCCACCGCGACCATCAGCCCCGGCTCCCGCAGATCCGCGCCCATGCGCGCCAGCCCCTCCATGGCGGCCAGGGGCAGGCCGGCCAGCTCGATGCCGCGCACCACGACGAACAGGGCGCAGAACAGGGTGATGAGGTGCCAGTCCACCAGGCCCAGGAGCGCGCGGGAGGTCATGCGGCGGCTGCACAGGAGCAGGCCGGCCACCCCCACCGCGGCGATCTCCCTGGGGGCCGGCGTGAGGAACAGCACCACCAGCAGACCCGTGGCCGCCAGCCCCTTGGCGCTCTGCCAGCGGTCGAAGTCGGGCCAGCGCACCCCGGGGGGTTCCACGCCGTCCGGCCTCCCGGGGGCCTTCCGCAGGTCGCGGCGGTAGAGACCGCAGATGATGCCGAAGGCCGCCAGCAGCGCCCCCAGGGCGGGGGGCGCGCACCACGCGGCGAATTTCAGGAAATCCAGGTCTCCCACCTGGCCGAGGAGCATGTTCTGGGGATTGCCGATGATCGTGGCGGCGGAGCCGATGTTGCTGGCGGCGGCCAGCCCCAGGAGAAACGGCAGGGGGTTGCGCCCGGAGCGCAACAGCGCGCGGGCCAGGACGGGGGTGAAGGCCAGGCAGACGATATCGTTGGCCAGCAGGGCGGAAAGGACCGCCGCGGTGGCCATGCTGGCCGCCAGAAAACGGCGGGGGCGGTCCAGCAGCCCCAGGATGCCCAAGGCCGTGCGGGTGTAAAAGCCCCCCAGCCGCAGCTGGGCCGAAACGATCATCAGGGCATAGAGCAGGAGGATGGTGGGCACATCCACGGCCGCCGCGGCCGCTTCCAGGCTGAGCACCCCGGCCACCACCATGGCGATGGCCCCCAGCAGGGCGATGCCCGTGCGGTCCAGGGCCAGGCCGGGAATGCGGCCCAGGGCGACCCCGATGTAGGTGAGGACGAAAAGGGTTCCAGCGCCCATGGCAGGGTCCGTCGTGCGCGGTGTAGGGGCTAGCAGGCTGTGGATAAAC
>DJGG01000161.1:0-11216 GCA_002432195.1 Desulfobacteraceae bacterium UBA5852 | reverse complement strand
GCGCGGTGCGATGCGAAAAGCGGAGCAATCCCGCCGTGGCGGGATGGTTGTGAGCATTTCCGCGAGTGCCGCAATCCCGCCTGCGGCGGGACATTTCGGCCTGAGGCGCAGTTTATCCACAGCCTGCTAGGGCGGGGCGGAAACTGCCCCGGGGCGCTGATTCATACACCCGCAGGGGTTACGGCTGTCAAGCCCCGGGGATGGGGCCGGGCGGCCAACCCGCCGCGTTCCCCCGGGGGGGCACGGCCAAGCGACGATTTGCTCGACAGGAGGCCTCCGAAAAGGCAGGGTGCGTATGTAGCAAATGAAATACATGTAGAAACCCTGATACGCTCCGGCCGGCTGGAAAGCCCCCTGGGCGCCTCGATGGAGCGACCCATCCCATGACCCCGCCCCCCGACTGCCCCGGTTGCCGGGAATTGCAGCGCCAGGTGGACATGTTCCGCCTGATCAGCGACCACATTTACAATGGCGCCATGGTGACGAACGCCAGGGGCTATGTCACCCATTTCAACAAACCCTACGGGGAGTTCCTGGGCCTGGACCCGGAAGCCCAGATCGGCAGGCACTGCACGGAGGTGGTGGAAAACACCCGCATGCATATCGTCGCCCGCACCGGCCGGCCCGAAATCAACCACAGCCAGCGGATCCGCGGCCAGAACATGGTGGTGCAGCGCATTCCCATCTACCAGGACGGCCGGGTGATCGCCGTCTTCGGCCAGGTGATGTTCAAGGACATCCGGGACGTGGGCAAGCTGGCCAGCCGGCTGTCCATGCTGGAATCCCAGGTGAGGCTCTACGAGCAGGAACTCATGAGCCTGCGCGCCATCCGCTACACAATCGAGAGCATCATGGGAACCAGCCAGGCCATCGGCGACCTGAAGGCCGAGGCCCAGAAAGCCGCCGCCAGCCTGGCACCCGTGCTCATCGCGGGGGAGAGCGGCACCGGCAAGGAGCTCTTCGCCCAGGCCATCCACCACGCCAGCCCGCGCCGGATGCAGCCCTTCGTGCGCATCAACTGCGCCGCCATTCCCCGGGACCTCCTGGAGTCCGAGCTGTTCGGCTACGAACGGGGCGCCTTCACGGGGGGCAAGACCGACGGCAAGCCCGGCAAGTTCGAGCTGGCCGATGGCGGGACCGTTTTCCTCGATGAAATCGGCGACCTGCCCTGGGAAATGCAGCCCAAGCTGCTCCGGGTGCTGGAGGAAAAGGAATTCGAGCGCGTGGGGGGCACCCGCGTGATCCGCTCCGATTTCCGCCTGATGGCCGCCTCCAACCAGAACCTGGAACGCATGGTGGGGGAAAAGCGCTTTCGCCGGGATCTTTTCTACCGTCTGAATGTCTTCTCCCTGGCGATCCCGCCCCTGCGGGAGCGCCGCCCCGACATCCTGACCATCGGCCGCCACCTGGTGCAGCGGATGGCCGCGGAAGCGGGGATGCCCGAGGTGGGGATCGCGCCCCCGGCCGAGGCGGCGCTCCTGCGGTACGACTGGCCCGGCAACGTGCGGGAGCTGTCCAACGTGCTGGAACGCGCCCTGGCCACCCTGGAAGGCGACACCATCGCCCTGGAGGACCTGCCCTTCCACCTGCGCGCCCCCAGGGCCGCCGGCCAGCCGCCGCCCGCTTCCCTGCGGGAGCACCAGCGCTCCTCCGAGAAGGAGGCGCTGCGCCGGGCACTGCGGGAGGCCGGCCACAACAAGGCCCGGGCCGCCCGCCTCCTGGGCATCCACCGCACCCTGCTCTACAAGAAGATGCGCCGATACGGCCTGCCGCTCAAGCCGGCGGCGCCCCCGGGGGACGGCGGCGGGCGGAGCCGGGCGTGAGATTCCGCCCGCCGCCGGCCGGACTTCAGTCGGCCCGCGGGGGGGTGGAGCGGTTGGCGTCCAGCACCCGCCGGGCTTCCTCCCGGCTCTCGTAAATGTGGGGCGCCACGTCGCGCCGGGACAGCGCATCGCCCAGCTTCATGCGCAGGAAGGTGCTGGTGGTGTAGCGCGTGGTGGCGCAATAGTAGCGATCCACCAAGTATTGGACCATGTCCGTGTAGGCGTCCACGATATCCGGGGCGATGGTGAAATTGTCGTAGTTGACGATGGTGTAGACCTTGCTCCCCAGGGGCAGGAGGATCTTTTCCACCGCCGCCCGGATGCGCTCCACGTCCTCGAGGGACTTGATGCTGAACCCCTCGAAATTGGCGAAAAAGAGATTTTCCGCGGGGTCGTAGGTCAGGCGCTCCTCCAGGGGCAGGCTCAGGAGGTCGGCCTTGAGACCCATGGGCACGGACAGGAAAATCCGCGGGTCCATGAGGCGCGGCGCACCCTTGACGATGGGATCGAAGGCCATGTGGTCCAGGATGTCCTTGCGGAGGTCCACCCCCGGGGCGATTTCGCTGAGCTCCAGGCCCTCCGGGGTGAGGTTGAACACGCAGCGCTCGGTGACGTAGAGCACCGCCTGGCCCTTGGCGGCGGCATAGGTGCCGCTGAAGGTGACATGCTCCACGCGCTCCACGAACTTGGCCACCTTGCCCTCCTTGACAATCCGCAGGCGGCCGTCCTCCACGGCCACCTCCAGCCCGCCGGCCGTGAACGTGCCCACGAAGACCACCTTCTTGGCGTTCTGGCTGATGTTGATGAAGCCCCCGGCGCCGGCCAGCTTGGGGCCAACTTGCTGACGTTGAGGTTGCCCTGGGCATCGGCCTGGGCCAGCCCCAGGAAGGCGATGTCCAGGCCGCCGCCGTCGTAGAAATCGAACTGGCTGGGCTGGTCGATGAGGCAGTCGGTGTTGGTGGCCGCCCCGAAATTGAGCCCCCCGGCCGGCACCCCCCCGATGACCCCGGGCTCCGCGGTCAGGGTGATCAGGTCGATGATCTTCTCCTCGTTGGCCACATTGGCGACCCCTTCCGGCATGCCGATGCCCAGGTTCACGACACTGTTGGCCTCCAACTCGAAGGCCGCCCGGCGGGCGATGATCTTGCGGTCCCCCATTTCCATCTCCTCGATGGACTGCATGGGCACCTTGACCTCGCAGCTGAAGGCCGGGTTGTAGACCGTGCCGAAGGTCTGCCAGTGGTTTTCGGGCCGGGCCACCACCACGCAGTCCACCAGGATGCCGGGAACCTTGACCTGGCGGGCGCTCAGGGTGCGCCGCTCGGCGATGCGCTCCACCTGGGCGATGACGAAGCCCCTCGAGTTGCGGGCGGCGGTGGCGATGGCCAGAAACTCCAGGGTCAAGGCCTCCTTCTCCATGGTGATGTTGCCGTCGGGATCGGCGGTGGTGCCGCGGATGATGCCGATGTTCACCGGCAGGGTCTTGTAGGCCAGGTATTCCCGGCCGTCGAACGCCACCAGCTCCACCAGCTCCTCGGTAGTCAGCGCGTTGATCTTGCCGCCGTCCAGGCGCGGGTCCACGAACGTGCCCAGTCCCACATGGGTGATGGTGCGGGGCTTGCCGGCGGCGATGTCCCGGAACATGTGGGAGATCACCCCCTGGGGGAAATTGTAGGCCTTGATCTTGTTGTCGAAGGCCAGTTTCTGAATCTTCGGCACCAGCCCCCAATGGCCGCCGATGACGCGCCCCACCAGGCCTTCATGGCCCAGGTGGTTCAATCCGCGGCTGGTCCCGTCCCCCTGGCCGGCCGCATAGAGGAGGGTCAGGTTCGCGGACCCTGGTGCTCCAGGAAATGGTTCTCGATGGCAATGGCAATCTCCTCGGGAAACCCGGTGCCCACGAACCCCCCCGTGGCCAGCGTGTCGCCGTCGCGAATGAGCTGCACGGCCTCCGCGGCGGAAACCACCTTGCCCCTGCGGGCCCGGTCCGGCGACAATGACGAGAGCATGGGATGCCCGCTGAACTTGCCGGACGTCTGCTGGTGACGGGTCATATCAACCTCCTCGGATGGCAAAGGGGCTTGGGGGCCCCGGGGCGAGGTCCTGCGGCCTCGGACGCGGAAAATCCACACCCGGTCCGCTGACAAAAAACATGCCAGCCAAACGGCGAGCCCCCCGCCGGGCGCCGGGGAAGGCCCCATCGGCCGCCAGCCATGCCGCCGGGAGGGCTACCGCCGGTCGCAGGTTCCGGGGGGAGAACCGGGAAATGTATCAATGTTGCTACATGGCGTGGGGTGCGGCAAGCGGCCTGGGCATCGGGACGGCGTCCCGGATGCCGCGCAGTTGATCGGGGGAAGGGTCGAAGGGTTTGGCGCGCCGGGCTTCGGGGTTCGGGGCGCGCGGGACTCCCGGAAGGCGCCTACTCCACCACGAACTCCACGCTGGCGATGACCTGTCCCTGCTGGTCCTGGAGATAGACCTTCCAGACACCGCTCAACCCGGCCACCCGCTTGCGGGTGAAGGTGCGCCAATGCGGTCCGGCGCCCAGACGGACGGGGATGGCGGCCGCCTCGCGGTCGCCGTGGTACCAGATGAAGACCACCTCGGTCGCGGCGGTGATTTCCCGGGCTTCCAGGAAGCAGTAGACCACCTCCTGCCCGGCGCCGAAGGTGGCGGCGACCCCCACCGGCTCGCGCTGCGCGACCCCCGCAGCCGCCACCAGGCGGACCACCTGGAACCCGACCTCCTGGGCCGCGGCGCCCCCCGCGGCCCCCAGCACCAGGACCGCAGCCGTCATCGCTCTCCAGAACCGGAGCCGCCGTGCCCGGCCAGACCCATCACCATGGCCCATGGCCATCTCCTCCCGGCACCTGCCCCCTCAATCGTCGAAGCGGCCGTGGCGCCCGCGCCCTTCCAGGAAGGCCTGCACCCCCGCCCGGGTGCCGTCCGCCTCCAGCACGCGGCGTCCGTTGCGGAACTCCTCGGCCAGGGCGTCCGGCTCGCTCCGCCCGAGCTGGGCCAGGACATTGTAGCGATCCTGGCGGAGGCATTCCTGGGGGAAGGCCGCCAACTGGCGGGCCAGCTCTTCGGCCGCTCCACGGCTGGCGCCATCGGGCACCACCCGGTTGGCCAGTCCCATGGCGAAGGCCTCGTCGGCGGATACCGGCCGCCCGGTGAGGATCAGGTCCAGGGCCCGGCTGAGGCCCACCAGCCGGGGCAGGCGCACCGTCCCCCCGTCGATCAGGGGGACGCCCCAGCGGCGGCAGAAGACCCCCAGCACCGCTGACTGCTCCACCACCCGCAGGTCGCACCAGAGGGCCAGCTCCAAGCCACCGGCCACCGCATGGCCCGCCACCGCCGCAATCACCGGCTTGCTCAGGCGGAGGCGCGTGGGTCCCATGGGACCGTCGCCGCTTTCGGCCATGGGCAGGGCGGCGGGATCACGACCGTAGGCCTTGAGGTCGGCCCCGGCGCAAAAACAGCCGCCCGCCCCCCAGAGGACCGCCACGGCGGCCTCGCGGTCGGCCTCGAAGGCCCGGAAGGCATCCGCCAGCGCCGCGGCCGTGACCGCATCCACGGCGTTGCGCACCCGGGGGCGGTCCAGAATCACGGTCCAGACGGCATCCTGCTTGTCGATGCGCACTCCCATAAGCGCCTCCGTGGGCAACCCGTCCGCCGCCCATCGGTATCCGACGACTCGGCGTTTTTTCCCCATCCTTCGGGGCACGACGCTAGCGCAAGGCTTCCCCCACGGGCATGCCCATGGCGTGGTAGCCTTTGTCCACATAGAGGACGGTGCCGGTGATTCCGCTGGCCAGGGGGCTCACGAGAAACGCCGCCGCGGCGCCCACCTCGGAGGCCTCCAGGGGGACGCTCAGCGGGGCGTTGGCGGCCACATAGCCCACCATGCGGTCGATGTCCCCGATGGCGCTGGCGGCCCGGGAAGCCAGGGGGCCGGCGGATATGCAGTTGACCCTCAGGCCGTAGCGCCGCCCGGCTTCGAAGGCCAGCACCCGCACGTCGCTTTCCAGGGCGGCCTTGGCCGAGGACATGCCGCCGCCGTAACCGGGGATCACCCGCTGGCTGGCCAGGTAGGACAGGCACACGCAACTGCCCCCGGGGCGCAGCATGGGCCCCAGGCGCCGCACCAGGGCCACCATGGAGTAGGCGCTGACGCTGAGGGCGGCCAGGTAGCCCTGACGGCTGGTGTCCATGAGGGGCCGCTGGACTTCGGGCCCGTTGGCCAGGGCATGCACCAGGATGTCCAGCGGTCGGGGCCCTTTTTCAGCCTGCAAGCGCGCGGCCAGCCCCTCGATGGTGTAATCCCCGACCCCCTGGTAGCGTTTGTTCTCCCGCACCTCGGGGGGCACCTCCTCCAGGGAGTCGTAGGCCGCATCCAGCGGATAGATGCCGTCGAACTCCAGCAGCCGGCCGTCGGCCAGGCGCCGGGAGCGGTCGAGCTTGCCCCTTTCGAGGAGCATGCGGAAGATGGTCCAGGTGGGGGGCCAGGTACCCACGCACACTTGCGCCCCGGCTTCGGCCAGGGCTTTGGCGATGGCGAAACCGTAACCCTTGTCGTCGGCAACGCCGGCCACCAGGGCCCGGCGACCGGTCAAGTCGATGCTCAGCATGGCGCCTCGCTGGTGCGGATGGAAACCGGTGGATGGCGTGGGCGCAGGGGAGGGTAGGACGCCCGCCCCGCAAGACCGCTCCCTAACACCAATGGCCGGCGATGTCGAGGGCCCGGGCCGGGTCAGCCGGTCCCCGACAGCCGTACGTTGTCGAGCTCTTCCAGGGCGTTCTGCAGGCAGTCAGGGCAATAGGAGTGCGAGAAATCCACGTCCAGGTGCCGGGCCATGAAGTGCTCCACCGATTGCCAGTACTGGCCGTCGTTGCGGACCTTCTTGCACTTGGCGCAGATGGGTACGATGCGGCGCAGCTCCATGAACTCGCTGATATCCTCCAGCACCAGCAGGCCCAGGTCCCGACCGGCGTGTCGCAGGGGCGAAGCGGAGATCAGGAAAAACGCCTCGTGGGGAACATCGTCACGGGAAACGGTCATGCGGCAGCGACGGCGCAGGCTCCGCTGGCCGCTGACGGCGGCGCCCACCGCGGCGCGGACCACGCACTCCCGGCAGGTCGGGGCGCGCCCGCACCCTTCGGGGGTCTCCGCGGCATGCAGGCAGTGGAGGAGCTCGCCGGCCCGTCGGGGAAGCGCCTCGACGGCCAGGCCGCCCCGGAGCAGCTCGCGTCCGGCGGCATTGGCATCCAGCACCCGCACGTCGTCGTCCACCACGAAAACCGCGGCGGGCATGGCGTCGAGCACCATGCGCAGAAAGCGGCCGGCCGATTCCGGCGATTCCAATGGGCCCATACTCTCCTTCCAATTGCGGCCGCCGGCGAGCGGCCCGGGGGACGAATGCGCCCCGTTTTTGGCAGACAGTGGGCGGAATGTCAAGGCGTGCCGGCGTCCGCTCCAGATTCCTGTTTACTTCGCCGCCGGGTTCCTATATAGGCAGCCCAATTCAGATCGCAAGCCGCCGGCACCCGGCCGTCCGCGAGGCGCCACCCAGGCGCCCTTGCCGGGCGTCTCGCCCCCTTCCTTCCGCCGATCTCCGGGACCTTTGCAGGCATGACCGAGCCGGTCGTCAGTTTCAACCGTGTCACCAAACGCTTCAAGGACCTGCCGGCCATCGACGCCCTCAGCTTCGACGTGCGCCCGGGCGAGTTCCTGACCCTCCTGGGGCCCTCGGGCTGCGGCAAGACCACCATCCTGCGCCTCATCGCCGGCCTGGAAGCCCCGGACAGCGGGGAGATCCGCATCGACGGCCGGCGCGTGGACAACATGCCGCCCAACCGCCGGGATGTCAACACCGTCTTCCAGAGCTACGCGCTTTTCCCCCACATGTCCGTTTTCCAGAACGTGGCTTTCGGCCTGAAAATGAAACGGGTTCCCCCCGACGCCCTGGACCAGCGGGTGCGCGCCACCCTCCAGATGGTCCAGCTGGAAGGTCTGGCCGAGCGCCGCATCCATCAGCTCTCCGGCGGGCAGCAGCAGCGGGTGGCCGTGGCCCGGGCCATCGTCAACCGCCCCCGGGTGCTGCTCCTGGACGAGCCCTTCAGCGCCCTGGACGCCCGCCTGCGCAAGCAGATGCAGCTGGAGATGAAGCGGCTGCACCGCCGGCTGGGCATCACCTTCATCTTCGTGACCCACGACCAGAACGAGGCCATCTCCATGTCCGACCGGATCGCGGTGATGGACCACGGGCGCATCGAGCAGGTGGGGACCCCCCAGCAGATCTACGAGGAGCCGGAGAATCTCTTCGTGGCCCGCTTCGTCGGGGAAATCAACGTCTTCGACGGCGAGGTCCTGCAGGTGGCCGACGGCGCCCTGGAAGGCCGCGTGGAGGGGGTGGTGCTGAAGCTCCCCGGCAGGCGCGGCCTCAAGCCCGGCGACCGCGTGAAGGTCCTGCTGCGCCCCGAGGATCTGGTGGTCACCAAGGAGGCCGAGGGCTGCGACCAGCCGCACCTCAAGGGGCGGGTGGAAGAGCTGATCTACAAGGGCACCACCGTGGACCTCATCATCCGCCTGGGGGACGGCAAGCCGGTTTTCGCCACCGAATTCTTCAACGAGGATGCCGCGAGCATCAGCTACCAGCCCGACGAGCCGGTCTGCATCTCATGGGTCCACGGCTGGGAAGTGATCCTGCCCGATGAAGGATAGGAGCCTGTTCAAAACGGCGGTCATCGCCCTGGTGAGCCTCTGGATCGTGGCGCTGGTCTGCCTGCCGAACCTTCTGGTGGTGGCCGCCTCCTTCCTGGAACGCGACGAGTTCCGCTTCGTGCGCCCGGCGCTCACCCTGGACAACTACCGGCAGGTCTTCGATCCGGTCTTTTTCGCCATCTTCATGCGCTCGTTCGGCTTCGCCGCCGCCACCACCGCCTTGGCCCTGGCGGCCGGCTACCCCTTCGCCACCCTCCTGGCCCGCTCGCGCTTCCGGCGCACGCTGCTGGTGCTGGTGGTGATCCCCTTCTGGACCAGCTCCCTGGTGCGCACCTACGCCCTGATCGGGCTGCTCAAGGCCAAGGGAATCGTCAACTCCCTGCTGCTGGCCACCGGCCTTGTCCGGGAGCCCCTGTCCCTGCTCTACACCGACGGCGCCGTGCTCCTGGGCCTGGTCTACACGCTGCTGCCCTTCATGATCCTGCCGCTGTACGCCGCCATCGAAAAGCTGGACCCGCAGCTGAGCGAGGCCGGTTACGACCTGGGGGCCTCCCGCTGGCAGGTCCTCTGGCACGTGACCCTCCCCGTGACCCTGCCGGGGATCGTGGCCGGCAGCATCCTGGTCTTCCTGCCGGCCCTGGGGATCTTCTACGTTCCGGACCTGCTGGGGGGCGCCAAGTCCATGCTCCTGGGCAATCTCATCAAGAACCAGTTCCTCACCGCGCGCCATTGGCCGTTCGGCTCGGCGGTGAGCGTCTTTCTGACGCTGCTCATGGGCCTGCTGCTGTGGGGCTATTACGCCAGCCTCAAACGCTTCAACCCCGATCTGGCAGGCACCCCCCGATGAGACGCTGGAGCCGTCGCGCCTATCTGGCCGCCGTCTACCTGTTCCTCTACCTGCCCCTGGCGGTGCTGGTGATCTATTCCTTCAACGACTCCAGGTATGCCGCCGGCTGGAAGGGCTTCACCCTCCAGTGGTACGCCCGCCTGCTCACCAACGAGCAGTTGCTCCAGAGCCTGGTCAACTCCCTGGTGGTGGCCCTGCTGTCGAGCATCGTGGCCACGGCCATCGGCACCCTGGCGGCGGTGGCCTTCCACCGCTACCGTTTTCCGGGGCGCCGGGTGTTCTACGGCATGCTCTACGCGGTGATGATGAGCCCGGACATTGTCATGGGCATTTCCCTGCTGATGTTCTTCATCCTGGTGGGCCTGGAAATCGGCCTGCTGACCCTGCTGCTGAGCCACATCACCTTCTGCCTGCCCTTCGTGGTGGTGACCGTCTATGCCCGCATCAGCGGCTTCGATCCCCACGTGCTGGAAGCCGCCAAGGACCTGGGGGCCTCCGAATTCCAGACCTTCCGCCATGTGCTGCTGCCCATGCTGCTGCCGGCCGTGGCCTCGGGGTGGCTGCTGAGCTTCACCCTCTCGCTGGACGATGTGATCGTCAGCTTCTTCGTCACGGGGCCCACCTTCGAGATCCTGCCCCTCAAGATCTACTCCATGGTGCGCCTGGGCGTAAAACCGGAAATCAACGCCTTGAGCAGCCTGCTCTTCGGCTTCACCCTGGTGTCGGTAATCCTGTCACAACTGCTGGTACGGGAGAAACGCGCATGAAAAAATTCCTGTTGGTGCTGTTGGCCCTGGCCATCCCGGCGGTGGCCCTGGCCGGCCCCGAGGTCTATATCTTCAACTGGTCGGAATACATGCCCGAGGAGGTCATCCAGCGCTTCCGCAAGGAGACCGGCATCAAGGTGGTCTACGCCACCTACGACAGCAACGAGGCCATGTACGCCAAGGTGAAGCTGCTCCAGGCCGGCGGCTACGACCTCGTCTTCCCCTCCACCTACTACGTCAACCGCATGCGCCGGGAAGGACTGCTGCGGCCGGTGGACAAGTCCCGCCTGGCCAATTTCGGCAACCTCGATTCCCAGCTGCTGGACAAGCCCTACGACCCCGGCAACGCCTACAGCGTTCCCTACCTCTGGGGCACCACCGCCATCGGGGTCAACCGCCGTCACGTGGACCCCGCCGGCATCACCAGCCTGGAAGACCTTTGGAACCCGGCCTTCAAGGGGCGCGTGCTGCTCACCGACGACCTGCGGGAGGTTTTCGCCCTGGGGCTGCGGGTGCTGGGCTTTTCGGGCAACAGCACCGAGCCGGCCGAAATCGAAGCCGCCTACCGCAAGCTCGCGGACCTGATGCCCAGCGTGCGGCTTTTCGCCTCCGATTCCCCCAAGCAGCCCTTCCTCAACGAGGAGGTGCACATCGGCCTGCTGTGGAACGGCGAGGCCTTCATGGCCGCCCAGGAGGACCCCGACATCGTCTACATCTACCCCCGGGAGGGGCCCGTGATCTGGATGGACAGCATGGTGATTCCGGCCAACGCCAAAAACCCCGAGCAGGCGCTGGCCTTCATCGATTTCGTGCTGCGGCCCGAAATCGGGGAGCTCATCAGCGCCGAGATCGGCTACGCCTCCCCCAACCAGGCGGCCATCCAGCGCATGGACCCCGGGGTGCGCGGCAATCCCACNNCCGTTCTGGCCGCCGGCGAGTACCAGACCGACGTGGGGGAAGCCATTCTGCTCTATGAAAAATACTGGGAGCGGCTCAAGGCCGGGCAATGACCGGTCCGTGGAGCGCTGGGGACGGGCGGCCGCCGTGGACACACG
>DJGG01000170.1 GCA_002432195.1 Desulfobacteraceae bacterium UBA5852 | reverse complement strand
TGGACCCCAGGGGCACGTACAGGGAGCGCCCCAGGCGCCGGTCGATGTATTGGTTGACCACGCAGTCACCACCCGCGTAGATATCCGCATCGCTGGTCTGGCCGTATTCGTTGACCACGATCCCGCCCTGGCAGAGCAGCCCCGCCTCCCGGGCCAGCCGGTCGTTGGGGCGCGTGCCCACGCCGATGATCACCGCATCCGCCGGGATGGAGCGGCCTCCGGCCACCACCGCCCCCACGGCGCCCTGCCCCTCCAGTGCCGTGACGGCCTGGCCCAGCACGAGCTCCAGACCGTTGTCCTCCATGTGCACCTGGGCGAAGCGCGCGATGTCCGCGTCCAACACCCCCGGCATGATGTGGTCGGCCATCTCCACCATGGTCACTTCCAGGCCCTGGTAGGTCAAGGCCTCGGCCATCTCGATGCCGATAAAGCCGGCGCCCACCATGACGGCCTTTTTCAGCCCGCGCTCCTTGATGGCCCGCAGGAGGCTGGAGGCGTCGTCGGGGTGGGTCATGAACCAGACGTTTTCAAGCTCCAGGCCGGCGATGGGGGGGCGGAAGGGCTGCCCCCCGGTGGCCAACACCAGCTTGTCGTAAGGCAGGTCCTCCTCGCGCCCCTCCTCCAGATACCGCACCCGCAGGGTCTTGGCCGCGCGGTCGATGGACAACGCTTCCGTTCGGATGAGGGTGCGAAAGCCCTTGCAGGCCTCAAAGTAGTCGGGGGTCCGGGGAACACCGGCGGGGGTATGGGTGAGGGTCCGAATATTGGGGAACAGGCCCTCCACATAATAGGGCAGGCCACAGGCCCCGTAGGAAACCAGGCCGCCCTTCTCGATCATGGTCACGTCGGCAGTGGGCATCAGGCGTTTCAGCCGCGCGGCGGCCTTGGGCCCGCAGGCCACACCGCCGACGATCAGGATGCGAAGCGTTGGGGTCATCATCGTTTTCCTTTCGCACAGGTAGAGGATGGCGGCCGGGGGCACCGGCGCCGCCGGGAGTCAGGGGGTGCTACCACGCCGGGCGCGGACGCGCCGGGACCCGCCTGGGGAAGCGGGCCGGCGGGGAAATCCGCCCGGCATTTCGTTGTATAGAAGGTCCGGCTTCCCGAATCAACCCTCCTTCCCCCCGGGCGCGGGTCGCGCCCGGGGGCGGGGGATCACGCGCCCTCCCGGATTTCGTTTGACACCGCCCTCGGCCGGTCAATATATTGATGCATCCGATGCATTCGCTGCCACGTGCGCGCTGCCCGCGCTTGCCTTCCTGTTCAACGTTGCCTTGACGTACCTACGGTCAGAACGAACCGAAAGGAGGGATGGCCCATGCGAATCCGATTCGACAGCATCCTTTGCGCCACCGATCTCTCGGACCACTCCAACTACGCCGTCACCTATGGCATCGCCCTGGCCCGGGTCTTTCAGGCCCGGCTGCACGTTTGCCATGTGGTGGACTTCCCGACGCCGGCCATGTACGGGGAGGCGTACATCGCCCCCCAGGAGCAGTTGGACCAGGGGGTGACCTATGCCGAGGCCCGCATCCGGGAGATCATGACCGGCCAGCAGATCCAGTGGGCGCCGGAGATTGCCGTGGGCTCCGCCGCGGACGAAATCGCCCGGCTGGCCGAAGAGAAGCACGCCCAGATCACCGTGGCGGCCACCCACGGCCGCACCGGGCTGCAACGGCTTCTGCTGGGATCGGTTACCGAACGGCTCGTGCGCTCCCTGCCCTGCCCTCTGCTGGTGGTGCGCGGACCGGAGAAAAAGCTGGACCTGCCCCTGGACGGCGCCTTCCGCTTCCGGCGTATCCTGGTGGGCTGCGATTTCTCGCCGGATTCGGATCTGGGATTCTCTTACGCCCTCAGCCTCGCCCAGGAGTTCCAGGCGGAACTGCACGTGATCCACGTCATCGAGGCGGCCACCTACATGGACGGCCTCAAGAGCGGTATCGACTACTACACCCCCACCCGGGACCAGGAGCTGCGGCGTTTTCTCCAGGAACGGCTGAATCGCCTGGCCCCCACCGACTCCCGCAACTGGTGCGAGATGCAGACCGTGCTGTTGGAAGGGCGTCCCGATGAAGCCTTGATGGAGTATGCCGAGGCCAAGGGGGCGGACCTCATCGTCCTGGGAACCCGCGGCCACGGGCTCATCGGCACCCTGCTGCTGGGCTCCACCACCGACCGCCTGGTGCGTCGCGCCCCCTGCCCGGTGCTGTCGGTGCGCTCCGGCAGCCGCGCCCCCGGCGCCTGATCCCTGCGGCCAGCCCCCTCCCGGGGAGGCACACGCAAAGGGGGCGACCGTGGCCCGGTCGCCCCCTTGTCCCCTGGCGCGGGGTGTGCGTCCCGCAAGCCTAGATCATCTGCTCGGCCACCGTCACGGTGCGGTCTCCCAGCATGTTGACGTAGCTGCCCATCTCATTGTCGTACCAGCCGTACACCACCACCTGGGTTATGGGGATGCGCACCACCCGGTCCTTGAGGGCCGCCAGGGCGCTTTCCGGCATGCCCGGAAGACGCCCCAGGTCGATGGTGGCTTCCGCCGTACGGGTATGGGTTTCGTGGCCTTCGATGATGGCCGCCGCCCGGGGGAAGCCGATGATATCCCCGGAGACGTTCTGTTTCCGGGAGAAATGCAGGTACCCCTTGGGGTCGGCCTCCGCCGCCCGCCGGTAGATGGAATTGATCAGTTCGCGGCGGATGGCCTCTCCGGCCAGCTCCTCCTGAAGGTCCATCACCAGGATGATCAAGGAACCCGTGGCGGTGGGAATCCGCACGGACTCGGCGATGAACCCGATCTCCTCCATCTCGGGGATCACCAGCCGCAGGGCATTGGCCGCTCCCGTGGTGGTGAGAATGATGTTGTTCATGATGCTGCGGTTCTTGCGCAGGTCCGTGGCCCCGGTCTTGGGGAGACGGTCCAGCACGGCCTGGGACCCGGTGGCGGCGTGCACGGTGGCCATGGAGGCCGACAGGATTTTCTTGGGGCCGAAGTGGTTGATCAGCGGCTTCACCATGTGGGCCAGGCACGTGGTGGTGCAGGAAGCGTTGGAAATCAGCCGGTGGCGCCGGCCATCGAAGGCGTGCCCGTTGACGCCCATGACCGTGGTGACGGCATCCTCCGGCATGGGGCGGCCCTTGTCCTTGATCTTGAAGGGTGCCGAGGCGATCACCTTCTCGGCACCGGCATCCAGGTGTCCCCGCAGGGCGCCGGCAGGGTCGGAGCCGGCAACGGTGGGGTCCAGGAACTTCCCCGTGGTGTCCACGACCAGGCGCACGTTGTGTTCGCGCCAGGGGATCTCGGCCGGGTTGCGCTGGGATCGCAGGAAACGGACCCGCACCCCGTCGGCCACCAGGGTGCCGGCGTCCTCGTCCAGGGCCTCGATCACCGGGAGGGCCTTGTGCCCGTGGAGGTAGTGGCTCAGCCGGCCATAGCTCGAATCCCGCTCCAGGTAGTGGGCGATGTCCTCGAGGGACCGCCCCGCACCGCGCCCGATGTTCACCACGAGCTCGTCGAAGGCCTGGCGCGCGATGTGGTGCCAAACCGTGAGCTTTCCGATCCGACCGAAACCGTTGACGCCCAACGCCGTTCCCCTGCCGAGTGTCGCAGTGCTCATTCTCCCTCCTCCTCTCGCCCCAGGCGGGAAGCGCCCTCCCGGCCGCGGGCCGGTTCGCGTCCCGTCAGCTTTCTTCCAGCTTGATCAGCCCTGTATAAACCGAACCTTCCTGGCCGTCGATGCTGAGGTAGTCGCCGGCCTTCAGCACCATCTTGCCAAAATGCAGCTCGCGTTCCCTCTCGTTGCAAATCATGCTGCCGCACCCCACGACCCCCGTGCGTCCCAAGCGGTGGGCCACCACCGCCGCATGGGAAGTGAGACCGCCCCTGGCGGTGAGCAGCCCGTCGGCGGCGAAGATCTCCTGGATGTCGTCGGGCACGGTATCCGCCCGGGCCAGGATCAGCGACGTGTGGGGTTCCTTCTCCCGCCAGCGGCTGATTTCGCCCAGGGTGAACACCAGGCGGCCGCTCATGGCCCCACCGCTGACCCCGATGCCGTGGCCCAATGGCTCGCGCTCCGCCAGCTCTTTCAGGTCGAAGGTCAGGAAGCGCTTCCGCTCGCGGATGGCCATGTCGCGGCTCTGGAGCAGGTGAAGATCCTCGCGGGAGGCGCTTTCGAAGGTGAACTCCATCTCCTGGGGACTCCAGCCGTGATCGTACACCAAGCAGCGGGCGTAGTCCATGAGGCCCTGGTAAATGTCCGGGTAGTGCGTCTCCAGGGTGATGTCGGTCTGGCGCATCTCGGCCTCCTGCTGGATGACCGAAATGGGCAGGGTCGTCACCAGCCCGGAGACCACGTCCTCCCCCTGGTTCTCGATGCTGAAATCCCCCCACAGGCGCAATCGATCGCCCGACCAGCGCGGGCTGTGGGTGAAGACGACCCCCGATCCGGAGGTTTGGGAGCGGTTGCCGAAAACCATCTGCTGGACCGTCACGGCGGTGCCCCAGTCGTCGGATATGCCCATGATGCGCCGGTAAGTCTTGGCCTTGGCCGAATGCCAGGAGCGGAAGATGCGCTTGATGGCGTGAATCAGCTGCTCGAAGAGATCCTCGGGGGTCTCGATGCCGGCCTCCCGCAGCATCCGCTTGTAGGACAGGGCCACCTCCCTCATCTGCGGCCCCGTGAAGCCTTTCTTGAAGGGAATCCCCAGGCGCCCCTTGAAACCGCTCATGATGGCGTCGAAATCATCGCGCTTGAGATCGAAGGACATGCCCCAGCACTGCAGGAAGCGGCGGTAGTTGTCCCAGGCGAACCATGGGTTGCCGGTCTGGCCGGCCTGGCCTTCGGCGATGGCCTCGTTCATCCCCACGTCCAGGAAGGTGTCCATCATGCCGGGCTGGGAGATGGAGGAGCCGCTGCGCACCGAGAAGAGCATCGGGTTGGCGGGGTCGCCGAAACGGCGGCCCAGGTGGTCTTCGAGAATGCCGATGTGCCGGCGCACCTGCTCGCGGAAATTGGCCTCCGCCGCGGGATAGCTCTCGATGACTTCCAGGCAGCGGAAGACTTCCGTGGTGATGATGAAGCCGGGGGGCACGGGAAGCCCGAAGCCGCGCAGCTTCATCATGTTGAGCCCCTTGTTGCCCAGGAAGATGATGCCGTCCACCCGGTGGTTGGGTTTCACCAGGGAGGTTATGGCCCGCTGGGGGTCGTAGTTGAGCAGCCGGTGCAGGCGGTCCTTGGGCACGCGCGAAGACTGGTGGAAGAGGGTGTTGAGAATCCGGCTGAGAAACAGGTCCAGTTGGCGCAGTCCCAGGGAAAGCGAAATCAGGTCGCGGAAAAAGATCTCCGAGATGCGGTGGGGAAGCTTTTCCGGGTCCACGCCGGTTTGCGCCGGCAGGTACTTGGGCTGGACGTGGGCCTGCGGGGTGCGCAGAATGATGCCGTCCAGGTTCTCTTCGTGGACGTTGTTGAAGTGATCGTTGATGATGTTCTTGACCGCCTGGGCGAATCCCTTGAAGATGTCCAGGAACTGGGTGAAGGTGAACCCGCGGGTGTCGAGCGCGTGGGCCAGCAGCTCCAGTTGCCGCTCGAATTCCATGGAGGCGATGCCCTCCAGGCGCAGGGCGCGGTCGAAGAAAACCAGCAGCTGGTTGATCTGGTGAAAGGTGGCCCGGGTGATCAGGCTCAGGTCGATGCCGCCGATCAGTTTTTCGAACAGCACGTTGATCAGCGCCTCGAGGCGGAAGGTCAGGCCCAGGGCGTTGAACTTCATCTCGTGGTAGCTACCGTACATGGAGGGGATGTCGATGGTGAAGTGCCGTTTCTTGTAGATGTCCTCCCGGATTTCGAATTGCTCCTCGCTCAGGATGATCGCCTTGAGCTTCTCCTCGACGCTCAACAGCCCGTCGATTCGGGCGCGCGGCTCGGCCTCGGCGAGCGCCTTCTCCAGCTCCTGCAGGTGGGGAAAACCTTCCGCCCGCAGCTGGGCGATATGCGGTCCCAGCTCCAGGAACCCGATATTGTATTTCTGGTTGAGCAGCTTGTAGAGCGCCACGGCCAGGAGCATCCGCTCGCGGTCGCGCCCGGTGAGATCCGGCACCTCCGCGAGGAGTTCCGTCAGCTCGGGGTCCGCCACCCGCAGCAAATCATAGAGCGTCAGCCCCCGGGCCTCGAGGACTTGCATAGCACGGTGCACGCCGTCGACGAAGGGGCCCTGGGACCGGATCTGGTTGTAGATGTTGGGCGGCACGAAGGGCAGCAGGACTTCCCGCTGGCGTGTACGCCAGAAGGTGAGCACGGCCTCCATGAAACCCAGCATGCGGTTGCTGCTTTCCACATGGCACTGCTTGCGCAGGAAGTGGATCAGCCCGTCCTTGCGCTGGGTGATTTCGTCCAGGCGCGTGGAGATGTCCCGCAGGCCGCCCTCGGCGCCGATGTCGTTGAAGTAGACCGGGAACAGCCGCGCCAACTGCTTGACGATATTATAGATGGGGCCGATGCCGCTGTTGAGCAGCCGGGTGATGTCGCGGGGGAAGATATCCGTATCCTTGATAAAGATACCGCAGAGGGAAAGATGAATGATGAGATAGGAGATCAAGCGCGTGGAGCGTTTGGGGCTCAGCTCGATGAGCTCCAGCCAGGTGCGCACGTTCTGGAGGTGGGCACTGTTGACCTTGATCTGCCAGTCGTTCCCCACCCCGCCGATCATGGGCGATTGGAAGCCCAGCTCGATCACCTGGTCGATAAAGAAATTGATCAGGTCGTCATCCCGGGTGCTGTAGACCCCCTTGCCCATGTTGAGCACGCAATTCAGAGCCGTCGCCGGAAAGCGCAGGGCGCGCTGCTGGAGGATGGAAAACGTCTTCTCGATCAGCCGCCGGATGTTCCAGGGCTTCTCGTTTTCGATGATCCAGGAAAGGGTCCGGTTGATGTCCCGCAGGGCCTCTTCCTGGATAGCCGAAAGCCCGGCGACGTTCATCTGGTAGAAAAGGAAAATCAAGCGGTAGAGCTTGCCCCGCCCCTCCTTGGCCCCGATGGTGCTCAGCTGGTGGGGGATCCCCCGGTGGGCACTGACGATCTGGCTGTACCCCGGCAGCTCCAGCAGCCGTTGCAGGACCTCCGGCGCGTTCAGGTCCACGCAACGCAGGATCTGCTCCAACGTGCCGCGCCACTCCTGGAGCTGCGCGTGGGACACCGGCTGGAAGATGCCGGCGATGTCATCTTCCTCGGCCAGGCGCCCCTCGATCTCGCGAACGAACCAGGGCTGCGGGTCTTCTTCGCCCAGCCAGCCATCGAAGGTCGCCTGGTAGTATCGGATCACCAGGCGGTTGAGATGCTGCAGGCTCTGGCCGTGCCGCTCGGCCTGTTGCGCCACCAGGGCGGCCAGCCGGTTGATCTGATAGTAGCTTTTGAGGAAAAGGCCGAAGATCTCGTCCGGGTATTTCAGGATATGGCGGAAGGTGCTCTCCAAAACGGGGATGAAGCGCGGCAGCTCGGCGCCGCCCTCCTGGCCCATCTTCTGCAGGAAGAGCAGGAGGTTGTCCACGGAGTCGGCACGCACCTCGGGGTGCACGGAAGACTCGATGGCCCGCAGGAAGATGTCGACAAAGAGCTCGGCCGCCTGCGGCCCGCGCGGGTGGCTCTGGAGCAGGTGGAAGTAGTCGAGGGAATAGGTCCGGGCTTCCTTGACGATGAATTCCCAGTTCTTGTACGGGTGGGACAACTCCTTGAGGAAGGTGGTCAAACCTTCCTGCAGCCCGTAATAGCTTGCAAACGCCTCCTGGAGCACCGTGTACTTGGGGTCCACGGCGACGTCCACGTGGTAGTCGGCGATATTGACTTCCAGGGCCTTGGACTGAACCATTTGCATCCTCCGCCGCCGTCGGGCGGCAGCGGCCGCCCTCCCCCGGGCGCGACCGGTCAAGACTCCCGCCTGCCGGCAGGCCGCCCTTTGCCCCCCAAAGAACGGCGCGGCCAATGGAGGCCATCGTGGAAAAAGCCTTCGGGTTGTGGAACAAGGCGCAGCCGCGTTTCAAACCGCAGGCATACGGCGGTATGTCGGGGATTTGCCAGCAGGCTTGCGCGCCGAGCTCGCGCCCGAAATCCCTGTGGAGACGGTCTCCGGTGAACTGCCTGCCTTATGCCTTAGCAGAGGGTTCACGGAAATGCAAAGGCGGCCCTCCGTCCATGGCGGGCCAATACCCTTCGCCCTTCAGGCCCTGGAAAGGGCGATCAGCCGGTAGACCAGCATGCCGGCCAGCCAGGCAACGTCCTCGGGGGACAGAAAGCCCTCGATGGAGCGGTCGAAAAGAATGCTGGCCTCGGCCGGGAATTCGGCATCCCCCTGCCACACGATCACCTGCATCGGCACCCGCGGCAGGGGCTGGAAGCGGAAACTCGCATCGCCTTGCCCCTGGGGCGTGCCGCCGAGCTTCGCCGCCGCGGCCGCCATGGCCCCGGGCTGGGAGCCGAACACCTTTTTCAGCGGATCCAGGGCCCGTTTGACGAAAGCCCCGAAATAGAAAGTGGCTCCCGGTATTTCCCGGTAGGCGACCCACTCCCCACCGGGGGGCGGCGCCCCACCGCCGGACATGTAATGGAGGATCAGCACCTGTTCCGGCAGGGCAGGCGCCGGGGGGTCGGCCCCGTCGGCGGCGCGGAAGGCGAAGTCCGGATAATCCACCAGATACGTCCGGTCCAGAAAGGGCACCCGCAAGGTGGCGCCGTTCTCGGTGGCAAACCCGGAGCGGGCCGCGATGCGCTCGAAGCTCTCCCGGGCCAGTTGTTCCGCGGCCAAGCGGAGCGCCGCCGCATAATCATCCACCCGTGCCATACCCACCTCTCCCTTTCCCGGCCCTGTCCGGCGGCGGATCGCAGCCGGCGGTTCACCGCTCCCGCGCCGGCCGTCCGTGCCTGTGTGCCCCCATACTAATCCAGCGGCCGGGCATTGGCCAGCCCCGCCGGATCCTTCCCCTTGGCCCGGGGGCTTCGGGGCCAAAGGCGGGCAGCGCCAATAAAAAGCCCCTCCTGCACCGGAGGGGCTTTGCGTGGCGCCATGGGTTTGCGGGCGCGCCGGTGCCGACAAGGCGGTCGCACACCGGCGGGGCATCGCGTTCCACGACCGGCCGGGGCCGGGTGGCCTAATACCGCAGACGATCAGACTTCCAACCAGGAATCGGAATAGAGTGTCTTGCCCAGAATGACGTCCACGGTCTTCTTGTAGTCCAGCAATTCCTTGGACAGGCCGCTCACATTCGGCTCCTGGCCGTCGAGCATCCCATAAATCAAGTCCACGATATCCTGGCGCTGCCCTTTGGCGATGGCGATCAACTGGTCATCCAGGGGGTCGGCAATCACCGACACCATGCCACATTTCTGCAGCATCACCATGTAGGTCTGGTTGAGGATCGGCCGCAGGTGATCCGGGGGGCCGTTGGAGATGTTGGACAGACCACAGGTGCTTTTGGCGCCGGGGGCAATGTCCGGAATCATCTTCTGGAATTCCATGAGGCTGATGGCTTGGGGCTGCTGGATGTTCACCGGGGTGACGATGCCGTCCACCCAGATCTTCTCGTTGGGAATGCCGGCCTCGTTAGCGAAGTAAAGCAGCTCCACGGCCAGGGCGGCGCGCTCGTTCTCGTCGCGCGGGAGCCCTTCCGGTCCCCACATCAGGGCGATAAAATCGGCATTGGCGTCCACCGCGATGGGCACCATGCGCTCGTAGCGCTCGGGGCGCACCATGATGGAGTTGATGATGTGGGAGGTGCTGCCGGGGGCCGGCTTGATCACCTTGAGGGCGGCCTCGATGGCATCGATGTTGGAAGTGTCCAAGGCCAGGGGAAGGTCCGGCACCACTTCCTGGACCACCTTGCAGACCCAGGGCATCAGCTCCACGCCGTCCTTCTTGGCCGGCCCGAGGTTGATGTCGATGAAGTCCATGCCTTTTTCCCGCTGGAAAAGGGCCTCCGCCTGAATCGGCTTGGGGTCCCGTTCCTTAAAAGCCCGGCCGATTTTCCGGTTTATGACGTTCAAGCTTTCACCAATCAGCAACATACGACCTCCCTCTTTCTTCACGCGTCGTTGTCGGCCTCAACGGAACCCAGCCGGTTGGAATGCCTGGTTTCGTCCCGCCGTCTGCCTGCCTGCATCCAAGGGGAACGCTTGCAAGCGGCGGGTGGCCGGGGGGGTGGCGCGCCNNCGCCCCCCGGTCTCGATACCCGCTGCTACTTGCGGCCGCGCAGGAAGCCCGGAATGTGGGCGGCTTCCCGGGGACCGACGGTAATGGTCCACCCCGGAAGCTCTTCCTCCACGTCGCCGGCGATGGCCGCGGCGTAGCCGGGGATGATGAGCTCCTGGTGCTTGACCTTGTCGGCGATGCCGGACTTCTTCACGAACATCCCCACGTCGTCGCCGGCGAACTTGCCCGCCGCCCAGGCCGTGAGCACCGAGAGGCCCTCGGAGTCCTTGATCAGCAGCCAGGCCGGCACCTTGCTGGATTCGATCTCGCCGGAAACGATGAAGTAGGTCAGGGCGAAATTCGTGGTCACCAACACCGGCGAGTTTTCGTCGGGATTGTTGATTTCGAAGATGCCCTCCGTGACCGTCATGGGCCGCTGGGGGTCCGTGTAGATGTTCAGCCGTTCCAGCAGCAGCGGGAAAATGCTCTCCCCTTGCAGATCCGAGAGCACCACGATGCTGCCGTACTTGGCGATGAACTGGGCCGCCAGAAGGGTTTCCACGTCCAGGTTGGAGGCCATCTCACAGGGGAAGGCGATGGTGGGGAAGCCCACCGCCCGGTTGAGGTCTTTCAAGGCCGCGCGCCGCACGGCCACCATGTCGTTGAGGGACTGGCGCACGTCCCGGGAACCGGGGTCGAGCACGATGTCCTTGAGCCCCAGGGCGGTCAACTTGGAGGTCAGGGGCACGAGGGCGTCCACGCTGTCGGCCTTGACCGCCACGGGCAGGTCATGCTCCTTGGCCAGGGCCCCGAAGGCCTCCAGGTTGGCGGCCGTGGCCCCGTAGAGCAAAGGACGCTTGAAGGCGCAGGCGGCCGCACCGGCCTTCATCACCGCCGGGTCTTCGCTCATGAGGATGAGGTTGAACTCGGAGCTTTCGGCCACGGTCTTGGCGACCTTGGCGAAGGCCGCGGCGTCACCGTTGACGTCCTTCACGGCCACCAGCTCGGGGCGCAGGTTGAGGCCCACGCGCTCGAACTGCAGGGCGTTCCAGGTCTTGAGCTTGCCGGCCAGGGCCTCGGCGGCGATGTCCGAGGGCACGCACACGGCCAGGGCCGCGGGGTTGTAAAAGGTCTTCTCGTGGCGGTGCAGGACGGTCTCCCCGCCCACGGTGGTCCGGCGAACGCCCTTGCCCAGGACCACGGGGCGGATGGGCGGAGCCGACGCTTCGGCCAACTGCTCCCGGGCCTCGGCGGAGACGTACGGGCAGCTGTCCAGCTCGGCCTTGCCCGATGCCAGGTTCATGGCAAAGGCCAGGCAGGTGGGGACCCCGCATTCCTTGCAGTTGGTCTTCGGCAGCAGCTTGAAAATCTGAATACCGGTAAGTGCCATTGCGATCTCCTTGATGATGATCGGATCGTGGCGCGCTTGAAGCCCCGGGGATCCGAATCATGTGCGGCGGTTTGCGCACCGGGGCGGGGACGCCGACGCCCCCGCCCCAGGGCATTTGCGAGTGTCAGCCGATGATCGGATCCATGGTGAGGGCCGGATGCCCCTTCTCCTGCAGGAAGGGCAGGATCTCCTCTTCCGTGATGCCCACGGTCTCGTCGGCGATGCGGTCGATGAGGTCCGGAATGCCCAGCTCTTCGGCCCGCTGGGTGAAGCGCTCCCGGATCTCCTCCTTGAGGATCTTGGGCATCCAGACCATGCGCAGTATGCCGCCGTCACCCTTGATGAACTTGCGCTGGGTGATGTTGAACTTGGAGTGCCCCACGAAGCCCGGCGAGGAGGCCCCGCCGCCCATGACACCGGCCAGGGTGGTGAACTTCATGCCGCAGGGCGTCTCACCGGAGTATTCACGGTTGACGGTCATCACCCCGTTGCAGGACGGCAGCATGGCCGCGATGCACTCACAGCAGCCGCAGGTGGTCATGGGATCGATCACCATGGAGTAGAAGTTGTAGTGCGTCACGGCCCCGCGGGAAGCCTTGGCCACGAACTCGTTGACGCCCTTGAACTGCCCCAGCTTGGGGTCCAGGCACTCGCCCTTCTCGATGGGCTGGTTGGGGCCGGTGGGGTTGATCTGGAAAGAGGCCCGGCAGTCCATCCAGTTGTAGGCGCCGCAGAGACCGGTGCGCTCGGGGCTCACCGTGCAGACATGGCTGGGGGCGAAGGACTGGCAGAGGGTGCAGGAGTAGAAAATCTCCACATCCTCGTCGGTCATCTTGTCCACGCGCTCGTCCCGGGTGGAGTACTCGGCGCGGGCCTTGGTCGTGAGCTTGGCCACGTCGTCCTTCTTGGAGTAGATGGTGACCTGAACTTTGTCGAGGATCGCGCCGAAGTCCTGGTGGAACTTGGCGTGCAGCACCACCCCGATGTCCTTGAGGGTGAAACCTTTCTCCACGGCGGCCTTGCTCACCCGGATCCAGGCGATGTCGCGCTGGCCCATGTGCATGATGCCCTGGATGTAGTTGATCAGGTGGTGCATCTGCCGCTCCAGGATGGGTTCGAAGTCCACCTGCATCTCGCGGCCGGCCACCTGGACGAAAACCCCCAGGGGCAGGACATCGCCCTCCTTGATGTCCTTGATGTCGGGACCCACGATGATCACCTTGCCGTCCTCGATCTCGTTCATCTCGGCCATCTTGACCAGCTCGGTGTTCTGGGTCTTGCCGCCGCCCATCTGGGTGTAGAGGTCGGCGCCGCGCACCCGCTCGCCCTCGTAGGCCGGGCCGAAGTTGCAGGGGATGTCGATCTGGGAGACGGTGACCTTGAGGCCCCGGATCTCCACCGATTTCTGGACCATCTCCTCGTGGGCCACGTTGGCCACCACGTGCTCGTAGGTGCACACGCCGGTGGGCAGGATTTCCGGGATGTCCGTGTCCGCCAGGGTGGGGAAACCCCAGTTGACGCAGCCGGCCGCGGCCGCGGCCCAGTCGGTGCCCACTTCACCCAGGGCGTTGACAAAGGCGAAGACGCGGTTCTTGTTGTAGAGCAGAATCTTCTTGTAGTCGCCGGGCTGCACCCCGCCGAAAGCCATGGCCACGCGGTTGGCGAAACCCAGGGCGAAGATGGCCGAGGAGATGTCCGGGCCGAAGGGCACGATCTTGGTGTTCCAGCCCACCTGCACGCCGGCTTCCACCAGCTGCTCGGAGACGCTGGTGCCGTTCTGGTTGGCGGCCAGGAAGACGTAGATGCTGCGTTTCTGGTATTCCTCGATGATCAGCTTGGCGATTTCCGGGTTGGGCGCCGCCCCCACGATGGCCGCGAAGCCCGGGGCCGAGCCGTCCACGAATTCCACGCCGCGCTTGCGGAAGATGGTGTCTTCCGCCGCCCCCAGCCAGAGCTTGCCGTTTTCCGGGTCGCACTCCTCGGAGACGTGGTAGAAATCCGGCTGGTTCAGGTAGCGCAAGGCCTCCTGGATCTCGAAGGCGAAGAGCGCCGCCATGCCAGCGTCCAGCAGGGGTCCCAGGTAGGGCAGGTGGTTGCGGTTCTTGATATGCGGCGGCAACAGCTTGCGCGCAAAATCCAGCGGCCGCCGCATGTCTTCCAGGGTCTCCACCTTGAGCCCCGTTAGCGAGTAGATCACCGGCAGGTAGTAGGCCGTGTTGGGAAAGCCCACCTTGGTGTCGGCGTTGAAGGTCTCCAGGGCTTTGCGGTATTCGCCGTCCACTCGGGATACGATGTTGTAACCACCTTGAATGGCGGCGAACGCGACTAACTTCGACATACGGTCCTCCTTCGTTGAGGATTGTCATCCATAAAGTTGCAGACGGTATCAGCCCTCAAGGGCCTGACGGTCGGACATGTCCATGAGCACGCGTTCGCGCGCCTTGTCGATGCCCAGGGCTTTGCGCTTCTTGTCGATGTGGGCGATCATCTTGCGGGCGTGCAGAATGGGATCCTTCTCGAAGTCCCACATGCCGCCGTACATCTTCTCCATATCCTCGAACAGGAAGCGCTGGAAGACCGGCGCCCCCTCGGTGGGGAAGACCGTGCCAAAGACGGTGTAAACGCCCGAAGCCACGAAGTACTGCCCGATGCTGATGGCCTTCTCGCTCATCCACTCGGGGGCGCTGCCGGCCGCCGGCAGGTCGCCGATGTCGTTCCCCAATCCCCCGGCCTTGACCACCTCGGTGGCCGCCAGCAGAATGCGGCTGTTGTCCACGCAGGAGCCCAGGTGCAGGACGGGCGGGATGCCCACCGTCTCGCAGACCTCCGCCAGGCCGGGGCCGCAGAAGACCTTGGCCGATTCGGGGGTCAGCAGCCCTTCCATGGCGCAGGCAATGGCGTTGCAGCCGGTGGTAAGGACGATGACGTCGTTCTTGATGAGCTCCTTGACCACGGCGATGTGGTCATGGTTGTGCATGGTGCGGGCGTTGTTGCAGCCCACCACGCCGCCGATGCCCCGGATGCGGCCATTGATGATGTTGTCGTTCAGGGTATAGTAGTCCCCCCGGAACATGCCCCCCAGGTGGTACTGGATGGATTCCACGCCGAAGCCTCCGACCAGGGGCGATTTGTGCTTCGGAATCATGACGTCCGCGCCACGGTTCTGGAAGTTGTCTATGGCCAGCTTGACGATGCGTTTGGCGTCCTCCAGGGCGTGGTGTTCGTCGAACTCGATGTGCAAAACGTTGTCCTGCTCCATGCGGGCGATGGGGTGGGTGGTGATCAGTTTGGTGTGGAAGCATTTGGCCACGTTGGCCAGGTTCTGCATGATACACTGGATATCCACCACCATGGCGTCGCAGGCGCCGGTGACGATGGCCAGCTCCTGCTGCAGGAAGGTGCCACAGAGGGGCACGCCGTGCCGCTGCAGGATCTCGTTGGCCGTGCAGCAGATGCCGGAAAGCTGGATGCCCTTGGCGCCCTTGCTCTTGGCGTAGTCGATCATCTCTCTGGTCTGGGCCACCTCCACGATGACTTCCGAGAGCACCGGTTCGTGGCCGTGGATCACGATGTTGACCATGTCTTCCTTCATGACGCCCAGGTTGGCCTCGGAAACCAGCGGGTAGGGGGTGCCGAAGAGCACGTCCTGCAGGTCGGTGGCCAGCATGGACCCGCCCCAGCCGTCCGCCAGCGCCGCGCGCACGCCCTGCTTCATCAGGTTCTTGTAGTCCTGGTCCACGCCCATGTGGGTGCGGTGCATGATTTCCACGATCTCGCGGTCGATGTTGCGCGGCAGGACGCCCTGCTTTTTCCAAATTTCGTAGCGCGGCTTGGGGGCGCGTTTCATGTAGCGGACTTCACCCTCGGCCTTGCCCCACTCGTCGAGCGCTTTTTCGGCCACTTCCAGGGCGATTTCCTTGATGTCGCGATCCAGGGTCTGTCCGTCCACCTCCACGGTCGTGGCCACGTCCAGATAGGGGGCCACGTCGCGCAGTTTGCGTTCGTCCTTGATCTTGTAAGCCTCTGTCTCCCCGCGGGCTGCGGACATGAAGACCTCGGCCACGCTGCGGCCATGGTCGCTGTGAGCCGCGGCGCCGCCGGCCACCATGCGGATGAAGTTGCGGGCGGCAATGGTGTTGGCCGTCGCACCGCAAAGGCCTTTGCGGTTATCGTTCGCCTCGTCGTAGTCCTTGGGCAGGGGCAGCCGGCAGGGGCCCATGCTGCAATTCTTGCAGCAGGTGCCCTGGTTGCCGATGTTGCAAGGCTTCATGCTGACGGCGCGGTCGAAGACGGTTTCGATGCCGAGCTGCTGGGCCCGGGCGAGCATCTGCTGGGTGGCGGGGTCGATGGACGCCGCCATGGGATCGGCCGTTTTGGGAGTCTTGGCCGTTTTTGCGATTTCCTTTACGTCTGCCATGCGAGGTTCCTCCTCCGATTGGGAATGCCGAATGAAATTACGCTGCGCCGGTCCGGCAGAGCGTTAGCGTCGATGAGCCCAGTTGATCCGTTCGATCATTTTCTCCACCGGGTCCTTCTGGACGGCGGCGGGGTTCATGGCCTGCGCCGCATTGGCCGCCGCGGCCCGCTCGGCCAGGCGCGCCTCGCGCTCCTTGGCCCGCAGCTGCCGGACTTCCTGGATCTCCTTGTCGGCCTTGGCCTTGGCGTCGGCGGCCGCCTTGGCGTCCGCGTCGGCCTTGGCCTGGGCATCCGCGGCGGC
>DJGG01000094.1 GCA_002432195.1 Desulfobacteraceae bacterium UBA5852 | reverse complement strand
CGGCGAAACCCATCTGCGAGAGCACCACCACCACGGTCTGGTCGACGTCCACATCCTCCAGCGCCTGCTCCAGGGCTTCTTCGGGAGGGATCAGCGCGGTGTTGCGGGGGGGATCGGGCCAGGCCAGGCCCACCAGGGCGACGTCGATCTCACCGCAGCGGACCTTGTGGACCCGGTGGAACATGGAGCCTTCGCCGGAACCCCGCCAGTTCGAAGCCAGGAAGNNCAGCGCCGAACCGTCCGCGGCTTCCGCTCGGCCGGGTACGGTGGCGGCGAACCTCAGGTGGTTCATGACCTCGATCTGGGGAGCGCCCGCATGGGGGCCGGGCCGGCTCTGGCCGCTGAAGTCGCCGGTGTCCACCAGCAGCATCTGCGGGCTCTCGGCCCGCTGGTTCTTGATGACCGTGGCCAGGTAGGGCAGGGCCTGGAGGTCTCCCTGGAGGTTTCCCGTGTAGCGGATCTCCAGGCGCGTGGAGTCCTTCCAGCCGATGCGGAACTTGTCGCTCATGGGGACGCCGCTTCGCTTTCCAGTCCCGGTTGCCTGCAGGGAAGGCCTGGGCGGATGCGAAACCTCGAGAATCGTCAATTCGGAGGGGCCCCATGTCTGAAATCCGTCGCATCGCTCTTTGCACCGGTGGGGGAGACGCCCCCGGTCTGAACGCCGTCCTCCGGGCGGCCGTGGTCAGCGCCTTGAATCGGGGTTGGGAGTGCCTGGGCATCCGGGACGGATTCAACGGCCTGCTCAACCCGGGCGAGTATGGAGGGCAGGGCGTCATCCAGATGGGCCGCGAGGCCGTGCGGGGGATCACCCACCTGGGCGGGACCATCCTGGGCACGACCAACAAGGGCAATCCCCTGAAGTTCCCCATGCAGGGGCCGGATGGCAACTGGACCGAGGTGGACCGAGGCGACGAGGTGGTCGGAGGCCTCCGCGACCTCGGGGTGGATGCCCTGATCTCGGTCGGGGGCGACGGCTCGCTGGCGATCGCCCACGCCCTGGCCCAGCGCGGTGTGCGCGTGGTCGGAGTGCCCAAGACCATCGACAACGACCTGGAGGGGACGGTGGCCACCTTCGGCTTCGACACCGCCGTCGAGTTCGCCACCGAATGCCTGGACCGGCTGCATTCCACCGCTGCCGCCCACGGGCGGGTCATCGTGGTCGAGGTGATGGGGCGCTATGCCGGCTGGATTGCCCTGCACGCCGGGGTGGCCGGGACGGCCGACGTGATCCTGATCCCCGAGATTCCCTACGACATGCAGAAGGTCGCGGACAAGATTCGGGACCGCCACGATCGCGAGAAGAAGGCCTTCAGCATCGTGATCGTTGCCGAGGGGGCCCACCCGGCGGGAGGCACCGTGTCCGTGGTCGGGCGCGAGCCAGGCCGCCTGGAGCGCCTGGGTGGGGCCGGCGAGAAGGTGGCCGCCGAGGTGCAGGCCATGACCGGACTGGAGACCCGCTGCGTGGTCCTGGGGCACCTGCTGCGCGGAGGCTCGCCCACCTCGATGGACCGCCTGCTCTCGCTGCGCTTCGGCTCGGCGGCGGTGCGGGCCCTGGCCGAGGGCATGACCGACGTGATGGTGGCCCTGGACCCGCCCCTGGTCCGCTATGTCCCCCTGGAACGCTGCGTCAGCCGGATGAAGCGGGTTCCCCTGGACGGAGACACGGTGGTGACCGCCAGGGACCTGGGAGTCTCCTTCGGCGACTGAGGGGTTTCGGCTCGGGTTCCTGAAGGTTCCTAGAACCCGGGCCGGATGCCCAGCTTGATCGCCTCCCCGTTGCTGAGGGTCTCGAAGATCCTGCGGAACTCCGAGAGCGGGTGGATCCCGGTGATCAACTCCGAGACCTGCAAGGCTCCGCTGGGCAGCAACTGGTAGGACTCGCGCACGGCGTCCGGGGTGAAGTGGAAGACCCCCTTGACGGTCAGGCCATCCATCAGCATCCGTTCCATGGGGATTCGGACCTTGCTGCCCGAGGCGCACCCGCCGAAGAGCATCACGTGCCCGCCCCGGCGGGCCATGGCGATGGACTTCTCCCAGACCTGGGGGTGCCCCGCGCACTCGATCACCACGTCGGCGCCGCGCCCGTCGGTCAGGTGGTGCACCCGGTCCAGGACGTCTTCGCTGGTCTCGTCGACCACCACGTCGGCTCCCAGGCGTCGGGCAGTGGCCAGGCGCATCTTGCGGCGTCCCACCATGACGATCCGCCCGGCTCCGCGCAGACGGGCCAGCATCAGGTGCAGAAGGCCGATCGGGCCGGCTCCGATGATCACCACGGTGTCGCGCGAGTCGAGAGGCAGGTGCTGTCCGCCGTACACCACGCAGCTCAACGGCTCCAACACGGCCCCCTCCATGTAGGAGAGGCTCTCCGGCTTGGGAAACATGTTCTGGGCCACGATGTGGGCGGGGACCCGGATGTACTCCGCAAAGGCGCCGAGCATCATGGTGCGCATGGTGTAGTCGCACAGGTTTCCGAAGCCGCGTCGGCAGTGGGGGCACTCCCCACAGGGGGCCGTCGGAGCGACCAGGACCGCCTGCCCCTTCTGGAAGCGGGTCACCCCCGGGCCCACCTCCCAGACGTCCCCGGAGAACTCGTGGCCGAACGGGGTGGGCATCGGGAATTTCGGATGTCCCCGCCGGTAGGTCTTGAGATCCGTTCCGCAGGTCAGGGCTGCCTGGATCTTGATGACGACCTCGCCAGGCCCCGCCTGGGGAGGATCGACGTTCCGGAGAGCCAGGCTTCCCGGGTTGAGAAGGACCAGTTGTTGCATCTTGACCTCGAACCCCCGAAGGGCGCGCAGGACCAGATCTCCGGTCCCGGCGCCCGCAGAAGGGTCCCCTCGGCATTGGAGGGCCAGGGGGCCTTCGCTGGATTATACACGATCCATGAAAGAGGCCAGCCCGTCAAGTCTCTGGGTGTTGTCCGGTCAGCCAGGCCGGCCCCGGGCCGCCCTCCTACGCCGTCCGCGGTTTGTCCTGTCAGCCAGGC
>DJGG01000121.1:33347-72496 GCA_002432195.1 Desulfobacteraceae bacterium UBA5852 | reverse complement strand
GATTAACGTTGGGACAGTAGTGTATTTATGTTTAAATTTATTTTAGTTATTACTTTTTTGCACTAAGGAGCCCAATGAAAACAAAGCCCATACCTCCCGGATTAATGCGCACCCCAATACTCCCTGACCGAAAGAACCTGGCTTATATCGTTTGCACCGACGGTGAAGAGGCCGCTAAAGAACTTCGAACCAAGATTCAGATACAGCCGATGAGTTACACTTGGGCAGCGTCGAAATTATGGAGGAAGTTGTTCCTACCAAGAAAGCCTGGAAACCCACTAAAATCAAGGCAATCATTGAGTCCCTGCGGCCCGGCGATCGCCTATTGGTGACAGCATTGTCCAGCCTTGGCCGGAAACCATCTGAAATTTTGAAGCTCCTTGGCATCGCCCAACAAAAGGGTATCGAGGTTCACGTCGAGAGAAGTCGATGGAAGCTCGACGCCAGTGTTACACCCGCGTTCGTGGGGATGGCACAGCAGTTGGTCTCTACCATCGAAGGGGATTTAGCCGAAACATGGGGAAAAGCTGGGCTTCGCGACAAACGGTCAACGGGGAGGAAGCGGGGCCGACCCAGGGGCCCAGGGAAATCCAAGCTGGATGCCCATCAAGCAGAGATTTTCGGCTTATTGGAGAATGGGTCGACGAAAACCTTCATTGCTAAGAAATTCGGTTGCAGCATCGGGAATCTTCGAAAGTGGCTCTCGAAGCACGCCTCGAAGTAGATCAACCCAGCAGATTTCTATCTTTCCTCATCTTTCCTCATTTATCCCGGTTTTTCCTCCTTTTACCGTTTTTTACTGCCGCGCAAAAAGGCTTATATACTTGACTTTACTCGACTTTTTATGATATAATTTGTACATGGAAAATCCACGCGGCGATGACCTCGGGGCGGGTTTGATGCTGCAGATTTCCCTCTCAGTCTGATGCCCCAAACACTATTTACTGTAAGGCCTTGCCGGCGACCTGCGAGGCCGCTTGTCTAAGTTGCGCTCAAAAATTGAGGGACGAAATTGAAGGGCGCGAGGAGCTGGTGCGATGTCGACGAAGACTGACGAAGTCAGGCAGACCTACGGAGAGTTCTTCACAGAATGGAAATGGGAGCGATTCGCTACGCTCACCTTCCGACGGACAGGGATCACGGAGGCCAAGGGCATCGACCATGCCAAAGTCTGGATCCGACGCCTCGCTAAAGTCTTCAAAATCCAAATCGCTGCCATAATCGTTCCCCGCCATGACGACGACCGGCTTCACCTGCACCTGCTGATGCTCGGGAAAAGCAACAGCGGCAAGACTCTGAACGACGTCCCGCCCTGGATCATGAAGCAAGACTGGGAGCGCCTCTACGCCTTCTGGAAGCCAGCGAATCCGACGGGTCTGGCTGACGTCCAGCTTCCCCGCTCAAACAACGCTGTGAGCCTCTACACGGCGGGAAACATGAAGACCTGGGAGTCGACCGCCGACCTCTTCGAATCGAAATACAAGCGATCCTGGAGCGACGACGAGTATGCTTATCACTCCTTCAACCACCGTCTGCTCAAGAAAGCCAGAATCACCGCGTAGCCACCATCGTTTGACAGGACGAACCTTACGAAGCCGGGCTCTGCCCGGCTTTTCATTTCCCCCTACCCCAACAGAAAGGAACCCCCACATGAATCAGATCATCCTGGGCAACATCACATCGAAGCTGATCTTTGACGATCGGCGGGCGTACAACGCCGCGTATGAGGCGCTGAAGTACGAGGTGCCGGGCTGGCGCTTCACCCCGCTCGGGAAGACGGGGACCTGGGACGGAACGGCCAGCTTATTCGGGAGGACGAACTCGACCTTTCCTACGGGGCTGGCGCACTTGGTCGAGGAGGCGTTGCTGAAGAAGGGGTGCGAGGTCATCACCCGAGATGAGCGCGACCGGAGCCGGATGCTTCCGCTGGCGTGCGGCCACGAGGTCGAAAGGGTGCTGGAGGGCGTCACGCTGCGGGACTATCAGGTGGCGGCGATCCAAGACATCCTGCGGAACCGCAACGCCATTATTCACGCCGTAACAGGCGCCGGGAAAACGAAGCTGGCCGCGGGGTTCATCAAGCTGGCGCTCGCGAAGGGCCTGCGGGTGCTGTTCCTCACGAACAAGCAGTCGTTGCTCTACCAGACGGCAAATGTTTTCCGCGGCGTAGGGATGCCCGCCACGACAATCGGCGACGGGGAAAAGGATTTCTCGAACCTGTCAGTCGGCATGGTGCAGTCGCTCTATACCGGCCTGCCGCGGGAGGTGGGGAAGCTGCGGATCCCGCACCCGGGGAAGCCTGAGATCATCAGCTACCTGAAGGGGGTCGATGTCCTGATCCTGGATGAAGCCCATATCGGGAGCGCGGACTCGATCCAGGCGGTGTGCAATGCGGCGTCGAATGCCGTTTACCGGATCGGGCTGACGGCCACCCCGCTGATGAAAGGCTGGATCGACGATCTGAAGCTGATGGCGGTGACCGGGCCGATCATTACTTGCATCACGATGAAAGACCTGATCGCGCGGGGGCTTTTGGCGCAGCCTTACATCAAGTTCGTCAAGGTTGAGAAACCGGTGCTTTCCCAGCGGCTGCCATACGGGAAGGCGTATAAGGCGGGCATATCTGAGAACGATTACCGAAACTTGCTGATCGTGAATGAGATCAACGCGCTGACGGACAAGGGCATGAGCGTGCTCTGCCTGGTGACGAAGATCGAGCACGGGAAGCGGTTGCTGGATATGCTGACTGTCCGGAGTCACTCCGTACCCGCCCCCCGCTTCATCTACGGCGCCAAGGATAAGGAAACCCGGGAATCAGCGGTAGCTGCACTGCAGCACCGGCTGATCGATGTGCTGATCTCGTCCACCATCACGGACGAGGGGGTGGACATCCCGGCGGTGAATGCCGTGATTTTGGCGGGTGGGGGCGAGGCGAAGCCGAGCCCCGCGCGGAATTTTGATGGAGTTCGGACGTCCGAACCGGCTGCCAGGCAGGTAGCCTTAAGCGGAACAACGGTTCTCGCAGACACTCAGCTCGATTTTTTCACGCTCAGCACAGGCCCGCACCACCGGCACGAAGCTCTCCAGGGTCGGGTTGCTCTTGGGGCCGAGCATTCGCACCAGCCCCGACTTATGCTTTTTGAGCTTCTGGCAGATTTCACCCATGGACCCCGTGGCATTGATGTACTCGCGGATCATCAGTCGCCCGGCGGTAATTTCTCCCCGGAGGATCATATTGAGCGCTTCGGTGATAAGGCCACGGCGAAATTCGGGGTCCTTTTCAGCTCTGGCAACCACCAGTTCTTTGAATTCCCTTGAAAGTGCCATTACTGCTCCCCTTTTCGCTTGCGCCTTTTGTAATCCGCCCAATACCCCTGGGCCTTCACGATGTCTGCCGCCTGCAGCCTCGGTGGCTTCTTGGATCCACCGAACAGCAGAATGACCAGCTTGCTGCCGTCCCAACCATAGTAGAGCCGGTATCCTGGCCCCCAATTCACCCGAAGTTCGGAAACCCCCTTGCCAACCGACTTGGAATCAGCCTTGTTCCCTGCCCGTAAGCGGGTGATTGAGGCTGTAATCCTGGCCGCGGCCGAGCCACTCAAGCCATCGAAGAATTTGGCGAAAGGCCGAGAGCCGTTTTCGTCCTCGTAGAAGCGGACTTCAATCGCATCAGGAGTGTTGTGGCTCATATATTAACACATATGTTATCAGAGTCAAGTTGAGCTTGGGAACGGTGGCGGACAAGGAAGTCCTGCCCCTTGCGGGCGGCATGGCGGCTCTGCATAGCATTGAAACCGAGGCGATCACAACCCTCCGGACCGCCCAAGTAACCACAACGACCCGGCAAATAGTCCATTTTCCGCCCTTCCTGTCGGGATCCCTCTGCAGAGTAAAAATTCCTCTTGATACGCACATAGGTATCATGTTACCAGGTATCAGGAGGTGACAAATGGAAAAGAAACGCCAGCTCAACCTGACCGTGCCCGAGCACATCTACCTGCAGTTCAAGGTCCGCGCCATGCTGCGCAAGATGACCATGTCGGATTTGTTCATCGAAATGGTTCTATGGGGCCGTTCCCACAAGCCTGCGCCGGATGAAAACGACAAGCTGATTTACGACGCGCTCAAGGACCTGTGGGATAGAACCCCTAAACCCCAGCCGGCCCATCTAAATGAAATGGAGCAACAGCGCCGCTCGGAGCTGAGCCAGATGGTGTCCGCCATGCAACAGGAGGGAAAAAACAATTCTGAGATCGCCCGCGAACTGCACTCCCGGGGTATCCCCACCCCCTCAGGCCGCGGCAAGTGGCACCGCACCATGATCAAGCGGATTCTGGATCAATTCTGAACGACTTTGGATGAGGAGGTCGGCTTATGGATCACACCTTTCAACCTGAAAATCGGCTGCTCAGCGTCAAGGAAACCGCCGCGATTCTTAGGCTCTCACCCCGAACCATCTACAACCGCGTAGCTCCGGGATCGGTGAACCCCTTCCCCATCAAGGCGAAGCGGATTGGGCGCAGCGTGCGGTTTCGAAACAAGGACGTCCAAGACTACATCGACCGCGACCTGAACTGACCTGTGCCTGAGGAGGTAACCCGTATGATCTTAGCTGAATGCCCAGACTGCTGGCTCAAACAGGCCAACAAGAACAAGCGCTGCCAATGCGGCTGTGATTTGGACAAGGCCAAGAAATCGCGTCGGGTCAAATACTACGTCGGCTATCGCGAGCCAGGTCACAAGAACATGAAAAAAACCTGTGTGGGATACTCCCTCGATGACGCCCGGACGCTGGATGGCAAGTACCGGGCCCTGAAACGGGAGCGGCCCGCCACCCTGCTGCACCACAAGTCCAAACTGACCTTTTCCGAGCTCATCGGTTGGTACTTGGGACTGAAGTCCATCCAGAGCTTGGCCATGCTGCCCGCGGTGGAAGCCCACCTGGGCCGTTTCAAGAGTGCCTTCGGATCCACCAAGGTGATCAGCCTTCGGAAAACCGACCTGGAAAATTTCCAATCCGAGCTCAAGGCCGAAGGACTTTCCGACTCTTATGTCGACCAGATCATCGGCTCGGCCCGCAGCATGGTCCGAAAGGCTTTTGACGATGAAATGCTCGGGGAGGAAGCCCTGCGCCCGTTCCGCTTGCTCAAGAAACTGCTCAAGAAAAGCGCCAACGTCCGCAACGAGGTGCTGAGCCACCCGCTGTTTCTCCAACTCCAGGAGGGTGCGCCCGAGCATCTGCGGCCTATCCTGGCCACAGCCTACTACACCGGTATGCGCCGCGGTGAGATCCTGCAACTGACGTGGCCAAAAGTGGATCTCGATGCCAGCCGCATCGTTTTGGCGGCCTCGGATACCAAGGACGGCGAACCCAGGACGATCCCCCTGCCAGAGGAGCTGCTCAAGATCCTCAAAGCCCTCCCTCGCGTTGAGGGCCAGGAGCATGTCTTCCTTTTCCGGGGTCTGCCGCTGGTGGACATCCGGGATGGATTCCGGCGCGCCTGTGCCAAGGCTGGGATCCCCTATGGCCGGAACAAGGTCGGTGGCTTGACCTTCCACGACCTTCGGCACACATACGTCACCAACATGCGACGGGCGGGTGTCGCCGAATCGGTGATAATGAAGATTACAGGGCACTCGACGCGGGAGATGTTCGACCGCTACAACTTCGTGGACGAGGCGGACGCGGAAGAGGCAATGGAGCAGTTCCGGACTATGATCGCAACGCGGGGGATCGTGCCAGGCCATGAATCTCGGGCAAATGAGACCAAGAGCGACCAGCCGGCCAATCAGGACGCGGAGGTGGAGGTCGATGAGGAGCTGCTTGAAACCCTAACCGAGGAAGGCGGCTGAGAATTACAGAGTGCTACCCAAAACGCTACCCATGAAACGAAAAAGGGGTTGCGGATGGCCAGCTTGGATCCGCAACCCCTTGTATTTTCTGGTGCCGAAGGGGAGACTCGAACTCCCACGAGGGAACCCCCACTAGACCCTGAACCTAGCGCGTCTACCAGTTCCGCCACTTCGGCACGTACACCCGCGTGAAACCAGCGCTTGATTAATCACGCGAGATGGACTACCTATACTTTTTTCAAAAAGCTGTCAAGCGAAAATCCCAGGCACGGCAGATCTCGGCGACGATGAAAATAATCGAGCATATTGAGGCTCTTCGCGAACCCTTCCCCAATGCCGTGATCACCATCGGCAACTTCGACGGCGTCCACATCGGGCACCAGGGGCTCTTCCACGAGGTCGTCCAGCGGGCCGAGGCCCTTGCCGGCACGGCCATCGCCATGACCTTCGAGCCCCATCCCCTGCGGGTCCTCCAGGCCCGCCGCAAACCGCCCCTGATCACCCTCTACGAGCAGAAGAAGGAACTCATCGGCCGCACCGGGGTGGACGTGCTCATCTGCATCCCCTTCGACCATGCCTTCGCCGCCATTTCGGCCCGGGAGTTCGTGGCCGACCTTCTGGTGCGGCGCATCGGCATGCGCGCCATCGTCGTGGGGCAGGACTACGCCTTCGGCCGTCACCGGGAGGGCAATATCCACATGCTGCGCGCCCTGGGCCGGGAGCTGGGCTTCGAGGTCCACGTGACGGATTGGATTCAGGCCGCCAGCCTGGACGGGGAACGCATCAGCAGCACCCGCATCCGCGAATTGGTGATGGCCGGCCAGGTGGTGGAGGCCGGCCGCATGCTGGGGCGTCGATACCAGGTCCGCGGCCAGGTGGTGGCGGGGCGCAACCGCGGGGGCAAGCTGCTGGGATTTCCCACCGCCAATATCGCCCTCCAGGACGAACTCTGCCCCAAGACCGGGATCTACGCCGTCACCGTGGAACACGCGGGCCGCCGCCTGCTCGGCGTGGCCAATATCGGCTACAGCCCCACCTTCGAGGACCACGTCTTCACGGTCGAGGTCCACCTTCTCGATTTCCACGAATCCATCTACGGCGAAACCATCCGCGTCAATTTCATCCAGCGCATCCGGGACGAGGCCAGGTTCGAGAGCCTTGAGGACCTTTCCCGGCAGATCCAGCGCGACGTGGAAACGGCCCGGCGGATCCTGGCGGCGGATTGACGCCTGTGGCCATGCGACCTCGCCTGCTGGCCTCCATCGCCCTTGCCCTGATCCTCTCCGCCGCGGGGTTCTACCTGGCCTTGCGCCATGTCCCCTTCAGGGACTTGTGGGCCTATGGAGCGCGCATCGATTACCTCTGGCTGCTGCCGTCCCTGGCCGCCACCGTTCTCTGTTACGTCTTCCGGATCCTGCGCTGGCAGTTGATCCTGGCGCCCTCCCAGCGGGTCCCCTTCGCCGCCGTCTACCATGCGATGATGATCGGTTTCGCGGTGAACTGCGTGCTTCCCGCCCGCGCCGGTGAAATCGCCCGCCCCCTGGTGCTGCGCAACACCCGCCAGGTGCCTTTTGCCACTGCCCTGTCCACCGTGGCCGCCGAGCGGCTCTTCGATATGGCGGCCGTGCTGCTGCTGCTGATCCCGACCCTTGCCACGGTGAACCCCGCCGCGGGGCGTACCGTCAGGTTCCAGGGTTACGATCTCGACGCCGCCCTCCTGGCCCACCTCACCCGCGGGGCCTGGGCCGGCCTCGGCCTCCTGATCCTGGGACTCGCTGCACTGGCCTGGCCCTCTTCCCGGGGCCTGTTGCTGGGCCTGGTGCGGCGGGCCATCATGCTGGTGCGACCGGCCAGGGTCGGTACCCTCCAGCGCATGGCGGACCGAAGCCTTGCGGGGATCAACCGTACGGTGGATCACGCGGCCCGGGGGCTGCTCTGCTTTCAGCGGCCGCTGCTCCTGGCCGGGGTCATGGGGACCACGCTGCTCGTCTGGGGGCTGAACATCGCCTCCTTCTACCTTTTCTCCCTGGGCACCCCCGGCATCCGGCTGCATCCCCTGGAAATGGGCTTCGTTTTGGTGGTCATCTGCGTCTTCATCGCCCTGCCGTCTGTGCCCGGCTACTGGGGGGTCTGGGAAGCCGCCGGGGTCTTCGCCCTTTCCGTCTACGGCATCGAAGCCGCCGAAGCTCTCGGTTTCACCCTCGTCAGCCACGCCCTGCAAATCCTCCCCGTGGTGCTCGCGGGGTGGTACTCCGCCCTGCGGGTGGGCCTGCGGCGCGCGGACATGGCGCTTTCGCGGCCCCCGTGAAACCTATCCGTGACCAGGGCAGTACCCTTTGACTTCGCTGGCAATTGTCCGTATCTTGCGAACTCGACGCGCCCGCGTGGGCGCATGCCGGCCTTAGCCCCAGGCCACGGCCTGATGCCATAGAAGACGCGAATGGATGGACTTTGCATGACCGCACGCCAGGTACTCACCTACCCCGACCCGTTTCTGCGGCAACCCACGCAACCCGTGGCAGCCGTTACCGAAGACACCCGCCGGCTCATCGAGGACATGATCGAGACCATGTACGCCGAGCCCGGCGTGGGGCTGGCGGCGATTCAGATCGGTGTCGACCAGAGCGTCATCGTCTACGACGTTTCCGCGCCCGAAGGCGAGCGACAGGCCCAGGCGCTGATCAACCCCAAGATTCTGGAGCAGAGCGGATCGCAGCTCTCCGAAAACGAAGGCTGCCTCAGCGTGCCCGATTTTCGGGCCGATGTGCAGCGCGCGGCCCGGGTGCGCGTGAAGGGGCTGGACCGGGAGGGTCGGCCCGTGGAGTTTGCGGCCGAGGGGTTCCTGGCCATCGTGCTGCAGCATGAAATCGACCACCTGCGGGGGATCCTGTTCATCGACCGGATCTCCTCCCTCAAACGGGAGCTATACAAGCGCCGGGTGAAAAAACAGATGAAGCACAGCGCATGAAACCCCTGGACCTCGTCTTCATGGGCACGCCGGAGTTCTCCGTGCCCTCCCTGCGTCGCCTGGTGGCCGACGGCCACCGAGTGTCCCTGGTGATCTCCCAGCCCGACCGCCCCCGGGGGCGTGGCCGCCGCACGCCGCCCACGCCGGTGAAGACCGCGGCCGAGGAATTGAACCTGCCGGTGCTGCAACCCGCCTCGGTGAACACGCCCGAGGTCCTGGAGCGCATCCGCGCCAGCCGTCCGGAAGCCGTGGTGGTGATCGCCTTCGGCCAGATCCTCAAGCCTGCACTCCTGGAACTCCCGCCCCTGGGGTGCATCAACGTCCACGGCTCCCGGCTCCCCCGCTACCGGGGCCCGGCCCCCATCGCCTGGGCCATCATCAACGGTGAAACCCGCACGGGCATCACCACCATGCGCATGGACAAGGGGCTGGACACGGGCCCCCTGCTCCTGGAGCGCGCCATCCCCATCCGCGGGGAGGACAGCGCCGATACCCTCCACGACCGCCTGGCGGAGCTGGGGGCCGAGGTGCTGGCGGAAACCCTGGTGGGGCTCGGCGCCGGAACCCTCATCCCCCAACCCCAGGACCACGCCCTGGCCACCTATGCCCCCATGCTGAAAAAGACCGACGGTCTGATGGACTGGTCCAAACCGGCCCGCGTGCTGGAGCGCTTCATCCGGGGCATGACCTCCTGGCCCGGCGCTTTCTCCTTCCGGGGTCAGGAGCGCATCAAGTTCTTCCGCGCCCTGCCGGTGGCCTCCCACTCGGCGGAACCGCCGGGAACCGTGGTGAGCCGCTTCCCCGGAGAGGTCGTGGTGCAGACCGGCGAGGGCGGGCTGTCGGTCCTGGAGCTCCAGGCGGCTTCCAGCAAGCGTCTTCCCGTGGAGGTGTTCCTCCAGGGCCACGCCCTGCCCCCCGGCTCCCGCTTCCGGGACGCCCCGGAAACCGCGCATGCCTGATACCCGCTCCCTGCCGCCCCGGGCCACCGGCCCGGCCCTGTCACCGGCCCGCCACACGGCCTTCCAGGTGCTCGGCGACTTCGACCGGCAGCCCCAGCCCATCGATCACCTGCTGGTCGCCGCAGGTCGCCGTCCGTTGTCCGACCGGGACCGCGCCCTGGCCCACGCCCTGGTCTACGGCGTGCTCCGCTGGCGCCGCCGCCTGGACGCGGTGATCGCCCGTCACTCGAAGCGGCCGCTGGCCAAAATCGACAGCCGCCTCTTGAACGTCCTGCGCATCGGGCTGTTCCAGATCCTCCACATGGAGCGCATCCCCGCTTCGGCCGCCGTGAACACCGCCGTGGAGCTCGCCAAGGCCACCGCCGGCGCCTGGAGCGGCGGGTTCGTCAACGGCATCCTGCGCAGCGCCCTGCGCGACCCCGCGGGGGCCATGGAGGAAGCCCTGCCGGCCGACCCCTTGGCCCGCCTGGCCATCGAGGCCTCTTTTCCGGACTGGATGCTCTCCCGATGGGCCCAACGCCACGGCCTGGAAGCAACCGAACGCATGTGCCAGGCCCTCAACCAGCTGCCCCCCATGGTCCTGCGGGCCAACACCCTGCGCACCCCGCGGGAGGCGCTGATTTCCGCCATGGCCGCAAGGGCGGCGGCCGTCCATCCCACCGTCCACGCCCGGGACGGCGTGCGCCTCGAAGGGGTGAGCGCCTCCTTCATTGATACCGAGGCCTTCAAGGACGGCTGGTTCCAGGTTCAGGACGAGGCGGCCCAGCTGGTGGGTGAGCTCGTGGCCCCCCGTCCGGGCGAAGACGTTCTGGACGCCTGCGCCGGCCTGGGGGGCAAGACCGGTCACCTGGCGCAGTTGATGGGCAACCGGGGAACCCTGTGGGCCGTGGACCGGGAGACCCGCAAGCTGCAGACCCTGGCCGCGGAAATGGAGCGCCTGGGGGTGACCATGGCGACGCCCAAGGCCGTAGACTGGCAGACCGCGCCGCCGGCCGACGACTGGCCCCGTTTCGACCGCGTGCTGGTGGATGCACCCTGCTCGGGGCTGGGGGTCATCCGGCGCCACCCGGATGCCAAGTGGAACGTGGACAAGCGCAACCTGGTGGCTTTCGGCCAGCGCCAAGGAGACCTTCTCAGCCGCCTGGCGCCCCTGGTGCGTCCCGGGGGAGTCCTGGTCTACGCCGTTTGCAGCCTGGAGCCCGAGGAAACCCGGGAAGTGATCGGCGGCTTCCAGGAGCACTTTCCCGAGTGGGTCGTGGACCGCGATCTCAGCGAGGTGCCGCCGGCCGTCCATGGGCTGCTCGACTCCCAAGGCTGCCTGGACACGCGCCCCCTGCTGGAAACCATGGACGGGTTTTTCGCGGTGCGCCTGCGACGCGCCGGGTGACCGGCGCGGGCCTTGTGGCTGGACTGGGCCCAGGTCCAAGAGCGCAACTGGCGTTGATGGCTTCCAGGGGCGGGGCGCAGATCCTACGGACGCTTACGCGCCGAGTACTTCCTGCCTCGGCACCGATACCCCGACGGCGGCTTGGGGCACGGCACCCGGATCCAGGACGAGCCTTACGGCCTGCCCTCAGGTTCCCGCAGTTCCGAACCCACAACTTTTATCGGAAGGATGGAATTCCTCCATGAAGCTGATCGCCCCCTCGATTCTCTCCGCTGACTTCGCCCGCCTGGGCGAGGAGATCCGCGCCGTGGAGGCCGCCGGCGCCGACTGGATCCACATCGACGTCATGGACGGTCACTTCGTGCCCAACATCACCATGGGACCCTTGGTGGTGGAAGCCGCCCGGCGATCCACCCGGCTGCCCCTGGACGTCCATCTCATGATCGCCCACCCGGAGCGCTTCATCGCCGATTTCGCCAAGGCCGGCGCCGACTACATTGCGGTGCAGGCGGAGGCCTGCGTCCACCTGGATCGCACGGTGCAGTTGATCCGGCAGTCCGGCGCACGCCCCGGGGTGGTGCTCAACCCCGCGACTCCCTTGGAAATGCTGGAGTGGGTCGTGGACCAGCTGGACCTGGTGCTGATCATGANNCGTCAACCCCGGTTTCGGCGGTCAGAGCTTCATCCCCGGCGCGCTCACCAAGATCCGCGCCCTGCGGGAAATGCTGAGCCGCCGCGGGTCCAAGACCCTGATCGAAGTGGACGGGGGCATCAACACCAAGACCCTGGCGGATGTCTCCGCCGCCGGCGCCGATGTCTTCGTGGCCGGCTCGGCCATCTTCGGCAGCCCGGACTACGCCCAGACTATTCGCCGGTTCCGGGAGCTTCTGGCCTCCGCCTGACGCTCCCCCCGAGACCCCATGAGGCGCCGACCCACCCGCCGCTCACTCCCCTGCCCCGCCGCCGCCAGCCTGCTGCTGGCCGTGGCCGTGCTGGTGCTCTCCGGCTGGACCTGGCCGCAGGCTTCGGGCACAGCACCCGCCGGCGACGAGGAACGCCTGGAGCGCGTCCATGCCATGTACGCCGATTACCGCCGGGATTTCCCGGAGGTGCCGGATATCTCCCCGGAGGCGGCCCTGGATCTCCACTCCCGGGGGGAGGCCCTTTTCGTGGACGTGCGGGAGCCGGAAGAACAGGCCGTTTCCATGATTCCCGGCGCCCTCACCGCGGAAGCCTTCCAGGCGCATCCCGAGCGCTATCGGGGGCGCACCGTGATTGTCTACTGCACCATCAGCTACCGCAGCGGCATTCTGGCCCGGGAGCTCCTCGCCCGGGGAGTGGCGGTGGCCAACCTCCAAGGCGGCCTGCTGGGGTGGGTGCACGCAGGAGGCCCCGTGGCCGATGCCGGCGGGCCAGTGGCCCGCATGCATGTCTACGGGAGGAAGTGGGATCTGGCCCCCTTGAGCTTTGAAACCGTCTACTGAAGATGCCTATAGTAGCGCCGGTAGTAATCCGTGGGGGTGGCCCCCGGCCCGTACCACCGGCGCTCCCAAAGGTAGTGCAGCAGCAGGCTACCCACGGTGGCCAGGTTGCGCACGAAACCACGCCGCTGCCAGCGCCGATGAGACACCTCCACCGCGTGGGGCAGGAAGAGTGGGCGCCCCTGGGTCTTGAGCTGCAGGGAGAGCTCCACGTCTTCCATGAGAGGGAGTCCGGGATACCCGCCGGCCTCCGTCAGGGCTTCCCGGCGGAAGAACTGGGCCTGATCGCCGAAGGCGATGCCGAAGAATTCGGCACGCCGGTTGTTGAGCCAGGCGATCAAGCGCATGCCGGTCCCCCCGCCCGCGAAGCGCATGCCGCAGGCTCCCCCGGGGGCCTGGGGGTTGCGCCGGAGCGCTTCCATCACCCGCGCCAGCGTGCCGGGCGCCAGGCGCGAGTCCGCATGCAGCACGAGCACCGCATCCCCGGTGGCGGCCTCCAGCCCCCGCCGAATCTGCCCTCCCCGCCCCGGGGGACCGGCCACCACCCGGCAGCCTAGCCGGCGGGCGCGCTCCCGGGTGTCATCCCTGGAACCGCCGTCGCTCACCACCACTTCGACCAATCCATCCATAGGTTCGACAGAGTCGACGCAGGCCTCGATCCGTGGCCCCTCCTCCAGGGTGGGTATCACCACCGACAGGCTCCGGGGGGCCGGGAACCTCCACAGGGGCCAGAGGCGCGTATCCCGCCGGGCCGCCTGGAGCAGCAGGGCGCAAAACGGGACGTAATAGCACCACTTCAACCAGTGGATCTCCTGGAATACCCCCGTGTGGTATTCCAGGCCCATCACCGGGAAGGTCCCCGCCATGGCGGCCATGAGAAACAGCCAGGGCCGGGAGGGGCTGAAGACCATGAAGGGCGCCACCAGCAGGAGGTACCAGGGATGGAGGGTGGGCAGGCAGAGGAGCACCGCACCGGCCGCCAGGTAGACCCGTCGGCGCGCCTGGGGGACGGTGAGCAGAATCAGCGCCAGGGTCGCCATCAAGACCCCCGCCGCCAGGAAGAGCGCGGTCCTCCCCGCCAACACCCGCAGGAGGGTGGTGAGGGCGTCGTTGTAGTGGAAGTCCCCGGCAAAGTTCCCCAGCACCCGCCACCAGGCATCCCGGGCTTCCCAGAAGGGCGCGTAGGCCAGCAGCGGGACCAGGGCCGTCCAGGCCCATGGCCCGGTGCGTCGATTGATCATCATGGGAATCAGGGCCAGGGCCAGGAACTTGGACATCACCGCCGATCCCAGGCAGAGGAATCCCGCCGCCGGGTGCCGGCGATCCAGGAGATGGACGCCGGCCACCACCAGGAGGGCCTGGAGCACATCCATGTGCCCCTCGCCGGCCACAAAGACGATCACCAGGGGGTTGGCTGCGTAAAGCAGCAGGAATTTCAGCGGGTGGCCTTCCAGCCACAGCATCCGGGCCAGGAGAATCGCCAGGGCCAGATCGAGGAGCAGGAAGAACCCTTTGAAGAGGCGGGGGTCCGGCGCTGCGGCCGCGAGCGCCCGAAAGGCCAGGAGGGGCAGCGGCGGATAGATGGCCGGCAACTCCGGGTGGTTGACGCCGTCTCGTATTCCCCGCAGCGGCCCCTGGGCCAGGAAATCCAGGTCCGCATGGGCCGGAGCCACCCGGTAGGGATTCACTCCCCAATTCTGGACAACCCCTTCCCAGACATAGCGGTTCAGGTCGTTGCCGGGCGGCGTGGCCCAGAAGATCAAGCGAATACCCACCACCAGCAAGGCCATCACCACGAGGGTGCGCCGGGGGCTCCAGCGCTCCGGCCAGAAGTGCACCATGGCCAGCAGGCCGGCAAATCCGGCCAGATAACCGCCGGCCGACAACAGGGGCAACCGCCCCAGGGGGCTTGCAGCCGCCAGCACCAGCAGGCTGATGAGCCAGCCCGCCGTTGCCAGAGCCCAGGGGATCACGATGCCAGCGCCTTGCGCTGGTGGTGCCGGGTGAGCAGGCCCATGGCCAAAAAACCCACCGCGTAGACGAGCATGAAATGGCCGATGAGGTAGTGTCGGGAGGCAAAATAAAGGAGCGTGCCGGCCGCGCACCAAGCCCCCACGGCCAGTTCCACCCGGTAGGCCCGACTGATGGCCGGCCGGTAGCGCTTACGGCTCTGGAAACCGCTCTTGGGCGTGCGGATGAACCCGCTGGGGACTCCCCCAAGGGCCTGGATGACTGCCTGGCTGTTGCTCACGGCCATGCCGCAGCCGAGACAGATCATCAGGGGCAGCAGGGCGAGGGTTCGTCCACAGGACCGCCCCAGGCTGCGTTCGGCCGCCAGGTAGAGGCGCGAAGGCCCCGTGCAGCTCAAGAGCAGGAGCATGCCGAAGGCGGCAAATGCCGGCCCGGGCATTAATCCGCGCCCTGCCAGGAGCAGCACCGGGGCCAGCAGGGCCAGGGCGAGCATCAGGGGGTGGATGAGGTAATGGGTCATGTGGAGCGCGGCCTGGATCTTGGCCATGACCCGCGCGTCGCTGCGCAGGAGTCGCGGCAAGAGTTTGATGGCCGTCTGGGTGGAGCCCTTGGCCCAGCGGAACTGCTGGCTCTTGAAGGCGTTGATGTCCACGGGGATCTCCGCCGGCACCTCCAGGTCGATGAGGTAGCGGCAGTCCCAGCCGGCCAGTTGGACGCGGTAGGAAAGATCCATGTCTTCCGTGAGGGTGTCGGTGTGCCAGTTGCCGGCCGCCTCGATGGCCTGGCGCCGGAAAAGCCCCGCGGTCCCGTTGAAATTCATGAAAAGGCCGTTGGTGTTGCGGGCCCACTGCTCCACCATGAAGTGGCCGTTGATGCCCAGGGACTGGAAGCGGGTCACGAGGCTCGCCCCGGCGTTGAGATGCCCCCAGCGGGCCTGGACAAAGCCCACCCGGGGAAGCTCCAGGAAAAACGGCACGGAGCGCAGGAGAAAATCCCTGGGCGGCAGGAAATCGGCGTCGAAGATGGCCAACACGTCCCCCCGGGCCCGGGCCAGGCCGTGACGGAGCGCTCCGGCCTTGAAGCCCTCCCGCCGCTCCCGGGTGATGTGCTGGATGTCCACCCCGCGCCCCCGCAGGGCGACCACTTTCCGGGCCACAATTTCCCGGGTGCCATCCGTGGAATCGTCCAGCACCTGGATCTCGTGGCGGCCTTCCGGGTAGTCGAAGGCCGCCACGGCCTCCAACAGGCGCTCCACCACGTTCATCTCGTTGAAGATGGGCAATTGGGTGGTCACCACGGGCAGGCGCGCGGCCCAGGGCCCCCCCCCCGCCCGAGGAACGGGCCCGCCGTAGAACCGCCGCAGAAGGGCGCGGTCTTCCACCAGGCGCCCGGGGTAGCGGCGCAGGAAAAGGTGCGTCAGCACGTGGCAGTTGAGGCCGTAGGCCACCAGCAGGAGGGCGCAGAGGAAGTAGCAAATGCCTAGAGTGGCGATCATGGCTGGACCTGGCTGGCTGCATATGAAATTTGTGACGCCGTATCAGATGACACGGAATCTCTTTCGATAGATCCGGAACGCGATACCACCGGATCGTGCATAACCGAGAAGGGGTCCCGCTGGCAAGTCGTGGAGTCTCATCCGCCGGCACTCCGCCCCATGGATGGTGCGTGTCCGGGTGACCGGCCAGGGTCTTTATTTGTTGGTGCGCGGTTGCTATAAGACGTCAGGTCAATTGTCCTGGAATCTCCTCGAAAGGCAGGCATGGAAACCGGAATCCCACCAAATTCCGATGCGGGACCCTTGGCTTTCCAGCGCCGGCGCCGGCACCACTGGGATGGCCTCTGCGGCCTGCGCCAGAAGGCGGATCGACCGGCCCGCCACTACCATCGCATCATCCAGGACTACTACCGCTATCTTGTCCCGCCGGGCCTCCGGGTGCTGGAGATCGGGTGCGGCACCGGAGACTTGCTTGCCGCCGTGGCGCCCTCCCTGGGAGTGGGTGTCGATTTCTCCATCCCCACCGTCCAGGCGGCCGCCCGGCGCCACCCGGGCCTGCATTTCGCCGCCGTCGATGCCCACGCGCTCGGCCTGCGGGGAAAATTCGATGTCATCCTGCTATCCGACCTGATCAACGATGCCTGGGACGTCCAGGCCGTATTCGAACAGCTCAAATCCGTCTGCACCTCCCGGACTCGCCTGATTCTAAACTTCTTCAACGAGCCCTGGCGGCTGCCCCTGGCCCTGGTCAAGCGTATGGGCCTGGGGGCCGACCACCTGGAGCAGAACTGGCTGGCGCCCCAGGATGTGGCCAACCTCCTGCACCTGGCCGGCTTCGACGTGGTGAACCACTTCCCGCGGATCCTCCTTCCCCTCGAGATCCCCCTCGTGTCGCCGGCCCTCAACCGCTACGCCGTGCACCTGTGGCCGTTAAATCAACTGGCGCTCACCCACCTGATGGTGGCCCGGCCGGCCTTCATCGCCGGCAAGCGCGCCTCCGATCCCCGCGCGGGTGTCTCCATCATCGTCCCCGCCCGCAACGAAGCCGGAAACATCGACGCCATCATCGACCGTACTTCGGCCATGGGGGATGACCACGAAATCATCTTCGTGGAAGGCCACTCCAGCGACGGGACCTTCGATGCCATCCAGGAGGCCATCCAGCGCCACCCCGACCGGGCTTTGCGGCTTTTCCGGCAGCCCGGCAGGGGAAAAGGCGACGCGGTGCGCCTGGGTTTCGAGGAGGCCCGGCACGACGTGCTGATGATCCTGGACGCGGACATGACTGTGCCCCCCGAGGACCTGGCCCGCTTCTACCAAGCCATCGTGGAGGGCAAGGGGGAGTTCATCAACGGGGTGCGCCTGGTCTACCCACTGGAAAACGAGTCCATGCGCTTTCTCAACATGCTGGGCAACAAGTTCTTCAGCCTGGCTTTCAGTTGGCTGCTGGGCCAACCCATCAAGGACACCCTCTGCGGCACCAAGGTGCTGTGGAAGCGCGACTACCGGCTGATCGCCGACAATCGCGGCTATTTCGGGGATTTCGACCCCTTCGGGGACTTCGACCTCCTCTTCGGGGCCGCCAAGCTCAACCTGAAGATCGCCGAGATCCCGGTTCGCTACCGCTCCCGCCAGTATGGGGAGACCAACATCAGCCGCTGGCGCCACGGATGGCTGCTCCTCCAGATGGTGGCCTTCGCTGCGCGGCGGATCAAGTTCATTTGAGGACCATGGAATCACGAAGCCGCAGGGAAATTCAACACGGCCGGTGGCTGGCCCGAGGCAAGGCCGAAAAGATCTGGGGCTGGGACACCCCGGCCGGAAGGCTGCGTGCCTCCCGGAGGGCGGGATTGTTGATCGAAGGCGCCGGCCTGGCCCCGGGCATGTCCGTTCTGGAGATCGGCTGCGGGACGGGTGCCTTCACGGGTCCTCTGGCCGCCGTAGGAATCGCGCTCACGGCGGTGGATATCTCTCCAGACCTACTGGCACTGGCCAAGGTTCGAATCAGCTCCCAATATTCGGTACGTTTTATTCAAGCACGGTTCGAAGAGCTGGTCCCGTCCGGGCGTTACGATGCCGTGGTGGGTTCCTCGGTGCTGCACCACCTGGATCTGGATCGTGCGCTGGCCTGCATGAGAGCGCTGCTCAAACCGGGCGGACGCTTTTGCTTCACCGAGCCCAATCTGCTCAATCCCCAGATCGCGCTGCAAAAGAATATCCCCTGGATCAAACGCGCCGTGGGGGATTCGCCGGATGAAACCGCCTTCCGGCGCGGCCCGCTGCACCAGCGCCTGGTGCATGCCGGTTTTGATCGGATAGCCATAACCGCATTCGACTGGCTTCACCCCGCCACCCCTCCGCACTGGCTTTCCGCTGTAGACCGAATAGGCTCACGGATGGAGCAGATCCCCATCTTGCGGGAGTTCGCCGGATCTTTATGGATTCGGGGCGCGAAGCCGAATTTCTCCTGAACCGGCACCGTTCAGGCGTCCCTACCCGCATCGACGGTTCTTCTCCCCGTCGTCTTCCCTTCCGCTGGAATCCCGAGTTACTCTGAAATGGATCGACCTGCAAAAGCTCAGTTCTTTACCAGCGTGACCGTAAAAAAAGAAGCCGTCAATCGTGGGAAAGCCTGGCTAAGGGCAACATCGATCTTAAGAATACGGCGGTAGAGCATGCGCGGCAAGGGCAAATGCAGAGACATCCCGCCCGTCAGCATGTACGCGAGGCTGGAGAAATAGCGCACTGAAAACTTTGTGCGGCAGTAATTGGTCCACAGGGGCTCTGACCAGACAGGCGGTCCGAAGAACAGCCGCTGGGGAAGCGCAATGTTCGCCGAGGCCAATGGCCCGGCGATATCCTCCAACACCGGGGCAGTAATCCGCCACCGGACCGGCTCGTGGTGCAGGAGCCGGAAAATCGGCGTGGAGACAAGGGAAAGGTAAGGTTCGGTGGCGATCAGAACGGCGCCTGAGGCCAGCTTTGAAGCCGCCTTGCTCAAGAATTCCACGGGGCGCTGCAAATGATGCAGGACATTGGTCAGGGAGATGGCATCCAGGCTGTGGTCGGAGATTGCTGCGACCTGGTCGATGTGATGACCGTCGAAGACCAGATCGACATGCTCCAGGGAAAGCACGTCACTGGTGATGACCTGGGGGTAAAACCATTTTAGCGGGGATGCCCCGCTGCCAATCTCCAGGATCCGCTTGCCGCCAACACCCCCCGGCAGATCCCGGAACTGGTGGATGTAAAGACCGCGATACCATTCCCGGAGGTTCGCGTTTTCCAGCAGTCTCCTGCGATGACCCAACGTCTGATGCCGGTCATGCTCGTACTGGGCGCCGATATACCCGTAACGCTCAAGAGAAGTTTTACCGTTTAGCGGTGGCATATGCGGTGCGGCCCACGTCCTGAACCTGGGAGCATTATGGTCGGCCCAGAGCCGCCTTGACAACCGAGAGGTTCTTCTGGGCAGGAACAAACGACGGATCCGCCTCCAGGGCCTGTTCAAAAAGACTCACGGCTTCCTGCAACCGATTCATTTTGACCAATGCTCCACCCAACCCATTTATGGCCGCGGCGCTATGGCCATCGATTTGAACCGCGCGGGCATAATGACGTGCGGCCTGCTGAGGCTTCCCCTGCAGCAGATGCAAACCGCCGATGGCCAAGTGCGCGCCAAGATAGTCGGGTTTCAGCTCCAGGGCCTTGCGGTACCACTCCAGGGCTCCGGCCTCATCCCCCCGTTCCGCCGCCACATGCCCGAGATTGAGATAGGCGATTTCGAACTTGGGGTTGATGGTGATGGCCCGTGAAAAATACTGCTCCGCGGCGTCAAGGTTTCCCTCCCTCCGCAAAATTAGCCCGAGATTGTTTTGACCCATAAAGTTGTTCGGATAGAGGGCCAGCATGCGCTCAAAAAGGGAGCGGCTGTTCCGCCAATAGTCCACCTGCACCGAGGTGGCCATGACCAATACCAGACCCACAGCAACTCCCAAAATCGCCGCAATCCACTTCGCCAAACGCCCCAAACCGTGGGTCCGCTCCCCAAGCCACCAAGCGGCAGCAAGAAACAGCCCGATAGCGGGGAAATACACCCACCGATCCGCCAGGGCCGGCCAGAGGCCAGCCTGGACGAATCCGATTTTGGGAAAAAGCGTCCCTAGATACCAAAACCACCCCACAAACAAGTAGGGTCGTCGACGGATCTGGCCAAGCGTCATGCCGGTGATTCCCGCGAGAATCGTCAGGGCTCCCAACCACTGCCAAACCGGAATCGATGCGGGAAACGGATAAAAGGCTGCCAAGCGGATTGGCAAGGCCAGGTGGGCGATGTAACGGACGTAGGCCACCAGGGCGTTCTCCAGGCGCAGGAGCCATGAGATCTGCTCCACCGGAGCCGTGTACCCCAGTCTCAGAATCGAGGCGTAAATCACCCCCCCGACCATGATCAGCAGAGGAATCTTTTCAGCTACGAGACGTAGATAGCCGGTCGTCGCCGTCCGCACGCCGCCTGGGGAATGGAAAATTCCGGATTGCCCGATCAAAGACGGCGCACTTTCCCGGGGGCCTGGCGAAATTGGGTAACCGGCACTCAGCCGCCCCAGCGGCCAATAATCGAGCAGCAGCATGAGGAACGGCAGGGTCACCAGAATGGGTTTGGCCAGCAGACACAAAAGAAAAACCAGCAGCACAAGCAGATAGCGATTGAAAACCGGCTTTCGCGCATAGGCCACGTAGGCTGCCATGGTAGCCAAACCGAAAAAAGTTCCCAGGAGATTGCTGCGTTCGGTCAACCACGCCACGGATTCAACATTGATGGGGTGAACCGCGAAAAGGAAGCTGACAAATGCCGCGCACCACGAAGGACCAGCCAGCATTCCAAGTACCGCATAGAGCAACAGAACATTGGCCAGGTGCATTCCCAGGTTGACAAGGTGGGCCGGACCGGGATTGGCTCCGAAAATCTGGAAATCCAGCATATGGGTCAGCCACGTCAGTGGACGCCAGTAGGACTTGTCGGAGTGGCGGAAATCAAAAGCCCAAATGAGGCCTTGCATGTTAAGGCCCTTATTTATATAGCGATTTTCGACAATGTAGTCCCGATCGTCAAGATCCACGAAGTCGTGATGGGCCACCTGGCCGTAAGAGATAAGAACACTCAGGGCAAGTAAGAGCCCGATGATCAAGTGGGATCGAATATCAGGTTGCATGGCCCAATCGACACAAAAAGGTTTTCCAGCGATCGTCAGCCGGCCGCCAGGCGGTAAGCCTCGCAGTACACGAGCCCGGCCAGGATACGTCCTTGGCAGGCAAGATCGGCATTGAGGTCAGGAGCCTTTCAGACCGCTTTTCATCAGAACCCAGAATCCCTCAAAATACTTCTGCAAATCGTATACGGATCGCATGCGGCGCACAAATTGCCAAACTTTGGCCGGCCTCAGGTAGAAAACCCGCAAGGCTCTTTTCTGCAGTGCAGCCAGTTCGGGAATCGACCGGCCTTCAGGAACAAACGGTACCTCTTCCTCGCCCTTCCAACCAGACCATGTGTTGTAGCGGCTCCAATCGTAGGTACGAATCTTCCCGGAAGCCTCCAATTCCTTGAACATCTGGGTGCCGGGATACGGCACCGTAATCGTGAACTGAGCCCATAATGGATCGAGCTTTTTGGCAAAGTCGATGGTGGTCAAGCTTTCGGCCCGGGTTTCAGTGGGCAGGCCCAGCATGAAAAAGCCCCTGATCGAGATGCCCGCGGCCTTGGTCATTTGAAAAGTATTTTCCACCTGGGCCAGCGTGACGCCTTTGTTGATCAGGTCGAGGAGGCGTTGACTGCCGGTTTCAACCCCGTAACTGATCTGCCAGCAGCCGGCCCGTCGCATCTCCCGTAACATCTCCTCGTCGACGGTATCGACCCTGCTTTCGCAGGTCCATTGAATTCGTCGGTTCAGCCCACTGTCGATGAGCCCGCGGCAAAGCTCCCGCAGAAAGGATTTTTTGACCGTCAGGGTATCGGCTTCGATGTTGACCTGATCGACCTTGTAGGTCTTCACCAGGTCCTGAATCTCGCGGACAATCCGATGGATGCTGTGGGCACGGAAACTTCGCCCGAAGATGCGCGAACAATAGGTACAGCCGAAGGGACAGCCCCGGGCGACGATGATGGTCGGGCAAAAGGCACTGCCCGAAACTCGTGAAGCGGTGAGATGGTACCGTTCAATGGGCAATAGATGCCGGGCTGGGGGCGGTATGTCATCCAGACTCTGGATGAAAGGCCTCTCAGGGTTGCGGACCACCATCCCGCCGTGGCTCCGGAAGCAGATTCCTGTCACGCCGGATAATTCGGACCGGTGCGCCAGGTTGGCCAACTCCCGCATGGTCTCCTCACCCTCCCCCATGCAGGTTACATCGGCCTCCGGTATTTCCTCCAGAGTGCGCTCCGGCAGCGTGCTGCAGTGGGGGCCCCCCAACACGATAAGGGCTTCGGGGCAGGCTGCGCGAATACACCGGCACAGCTTCTGCACCGCGCGGAACGTGGTGGTAAGGGTGGTTACGCCCACTACCAGATCCCGCGTGGGAGGCAGATTCGAAACCACCTGATCCACGGTCAGGGTTAGCGCGGCGGCATCGATTATGGCCACCGGGATGTTCCGGGCTTCGAGAAACCCGGCGATATAGGCCAGGCCCAACGGTTCGCTCACCGCCCCGAACTTCTGCATCTCAGACCCGTACCGCTCTGCCAGAGAAACGGGTGGGTTGATCAGAACAACCGATGTTGCGATCACGTAAGATCTCCCGGGAAGGTGACGGCGAGACTCATGGAGCGCATGTCGAAACTCACTGCCTCATGCATGAAAGGTTCCATGGAACAACAGCCAAGGGAATGTCTCCCACGTCAATCCGTCGTGAACGGTTACATAGCGTTCAAGAAAACCGATAAACTCGCGACGCTTCCAGCGGTTTACATGGTCCGGAGTCCAGCCTCCATCGTCCCGGTATTGTCCTCGCAGGCGGTTTCCCCAATGGAAAAAGGGCTCGTGAGGAACCGACACCACAATATGCCCCCGCCGGCGCACGACCCGGCGCAATTCCTCCAGAGCGCGTCCCGGATCCGGAAGATGCTCCAAAACTTCCGTGCAGAGCACATAGTCAACGGAGTGGTCCTTGAACGGCAGGCGACCGATGTCGGCTTGCACGAACGGGCAGACCGGATGGTAGCGGCCGGCATAAGCCAGGTGACGGTGATCCAAGTCCAGTCCTACGATATGTTTAATTGCTTGCCGATGTGCCAGATAGGTCGTTAAATGACCCTCCCCGCAGCCCGCGTCCAATCCGTTCAAGTGCTCGGCTCCAAGGCGCTTCAGCATCCGGTGAACCTGGCCCATGAAACGCCGCGTCAGAAGAAATATCAACGGGTTATGGGCTATATTGTAATTCGTCAGGCGGGCCGCAGGGTCGGCCACGTCGTCCCGGTCCGCGGATCCTTCAGTATCCTGCGGATATCGGTTGGGACGCTTGCGGTGGTTTGCGGCGCCTTTTCCCTCCCACGCTGATTGCCGTTGCAATCCCATAAGACACCCAATGGCTTCTATAAGAGGCGAGGATCGGCACAAGACGCCGCCCCCGATCCAGGGCCCGGCGCCGGCTCAGAACCGTTGGCAAGCAAAGCGCGATCCTGTCGGCATTCGGCCACCAGGCTGCGCAGCTCCGGCAGCCCCTTGAGATCCTTGTTGGCCTCCATATCGAACCACATGGCAAAGAGCGTGAACAGACTTGTGCTCATGAAGGCGAACATGAGCGCCAGAGAGCTGGTAGGGGGAAAGTACCCCGCCGCCAATCTGAAGCTGACCACCCGGACACCCAACGCCAGCGTCGACAGGCCGAAGATGCCCCCCAGGGCGTAAAAAAAGATCAAGGGATGAAAATCGCGGATGACATACTTTTCCTTCATACGCCAGAAAAACAATTTGATCAGCAGCCAGCTCAGGGAGAACACGATACGGGAGATTTTCATCCCCGACGTCTCGCCGACATTGTAAACAGGATCTATGGGAACGTCCACGACGCGATAGTTGTAGACGTTAAGCCGCACCAGAAGATCATTGGGCTGACCGTACTGCTTGTACATGCGGTCCCAGTCGATGGTATGCAAGGCGCTTCGGCAAATGGCCGTGTAGCCGGACTGAAAGTCGGCCACATGCCAGTAACCCGATGCGATCTTGGTGAGGAGTGACAGAAAGGCATTGCCGAAATAACGCACCTTGGGGATTCTCCTGAAAGCCTCACCGGAAAACAGTCGGTTGCCTTTCGCATAATGCGCCCGGTGCTCCACGATCGGATCGAGCAGGGCGGGCAGATCCGCCGGGTCCATCTGGCCATCCCCATCCATGCGCACGGCGATATCGATGCCCTGATCCCGAGCCCACTTGTAACCCGTGGCCAGGGCACCTCCACAACCTTGGTTGACGTCGTGTTCGATCAGGACGGTTTGCGGGAAGTCGGCCTGCAATCCCCGCACCACGTCGCCGGTATGATCCCGACTGCCGTCATTGACCACCACAATGTGATCGACCATCACCGGAATGCTTCGAATGACACGCTCGATCTGGCGTGCCTCATTGTAAGCCGGCACAATGATGCAAACCGACTGACCTCGATACATGCTGTTCTCCCGCTGAAGGGGTCGATGCTGCACCGACCCCAATAGAACTTCGATGACTTCCTAGGGTTTCGTCACGGCGGTGCGGCCCTCGGCGCCAGGCTCCCTTAGCTGGAGAGCCTGCTGCAAATTCTTCCGTGCGCTCGAATACCCCGGATTGAGCTGCAACGCGGCCTGGAAATGCCCGATGGCGCAGTCGACGGCACCCCATTGCAGGCAGATCTGACCGAGGTTGTTGTGAACCCGCTCGGATTGGGGATTCAACTCCAAAGCCTTGGATAAATACCGCCACGCCTGTGGGAGGTCCCCCTTCAACAGATAAATGGCACCCTGATTATGATAGGATTTATGATAGCCTGGATTCAGACGCAAGGCTTCCTGAAAATGACCTTGTGCATCGGCGTAGCGCCCTCGCAGCGCCAATGCCAGCCCCAGGTTGTCGTGAGCCAGCGCACTGCCCTCCGTAACGGCAAGGGCTCGCTGAAAGAGGGTTATACTATTCTCCCAGTAGCCCACTTGGCGGCAGGACGCCAGGGACAGGGTCGCCAGGACGGCAAGTGCCAAGGTCCCCGCCCCGTAAACCGGCACCCGAAATCGCCGCACCAAGGCTTCCACGCCAAAGACGACCACTATCACGATGCCGATCATGGGAACATAGGCCCAGCGATCGGCCATCCGGGGCCACAACCCGCCCTGCACGAGTCCGATCACCGGCACGAGAGTGCCGACAAACCACAGCCAGCCGACCGCCATCCAGGGAAATCGGCGCGCGGACCGGCATACCGCTCCGGTGATCAGAAGCAGCACTACAACGCAGACACCCGTTTTCCAAAGAGGTATGGATCGCGGGAAGGGGTAATAAACCGCCAACCCCTGGGGCCACAAGACATGGCCCAGGTAGGCGACGTAGGAGACCGCCGCGTTGGCCAGCCGGGCACCCCAAGGCACCCGTGCGGCATCGGCGACCAGGTTCATGCGGCTGAGGGAAAAGAAGAAAAACCCGAGGTAGCCGAGGGTCAAGGCCACAAAAGGCACCTTTTCCCAGAAGATTTTGCGATTGTCCCTCACCCACGATTTAAGGCGGTAAGACCAGGAGCCGTCCTGTGGCAACGCCATGCGCCCCATCGGCCAGAAATCCACCAACAGCAAGAGCGCCGGAAATGTGATCAACATGGGTTTGGCCATCAGGCTCGCCCCATAGAGCCCCAGGGTCCGCCAGAGTCGTCCCCGGCGGCCGGAGCGGGCATAGGCCCCATAACTGATGAGGGCCAGCAGCATGAAAAAGGTCGCCAGGACGTTTTTGCGCTCGGCCACCCAGGCCACGGAATCCACTGCCAGGGGATGCATCGCGAACAAGGCGGCTACCATAAAACTTTTCCAGCAAGCGCCCGTCGCGTTTCGCAGCCAACTGAACAACAGGACGGCGTTCAGCGCGTGCCAGATGACGTTCACCAGGTGGTGCAGGCCCGCGCGGGACCCGAAGAATTCCCAATCGAGCATATGCGCCAGCCAAGTCAGCGGCTGCCAGCAAACGTAATCGATGTTGGTGAAGGCCCACGCTAGGCTTGCCGGAGTCAGGCCCTGCTGGATGTGCGGATTGTCGGTGACGTACATGTCGTCGTCAAAGTTGACGAATTCGAAGGTGGTGGTCCGCAGGAAAATCAATGCCACGGAGAACACCAGAACGACCGCCAGTACCAAATGGATCCGTACTCCCCGAAATTTCAGCCACTGGGTGAGTCGAATGTATTGATCCGGGTGAGCTGACATCCAGAAGTCCTGAGACGCGCACGAGGCTGCATTGGAATTATCGGGTTATTGGCACGAGAGGTTGAAGCGGTGCTTCAGCACGGCGGCGGTGTAAGACACCAGCAGGCGGTTGAAGTTCGATTTGCTCTCCCCCTTGCGTCGTACCGCATAATGCGTCGGCAGTTCGATGACGGAAAAGCGGTGGCGCTGGCAATAGTTCAATAGGCGAAAAAAATAATCACCATAACCGTAAAAGATCTTATCCAGGGGCAGACGCAGCAGTTTGCGGCGATCCATAATGAAATATCCCGCCAGATTGTCCTGGATCTGGGTGCGCAGAACCACGCGGATGAACCAGTTGAATGCCAGGCTGGCGAGGTAATGGGCGCGGTCTTCCATGGCCCCGCCGGCGCAAAAGCGGGAGCAGCTCGCCACGTCGAAAATCTGGGACAGATGAATCAATCGTGGAATTTCGGCGGGATCGTGGGTGAAGTCGGTGTCCATGACGATCACGCGATCGCCCCGGGCGGCTTCGACCCCGGCGCGAATGGACCTGGCCAGTCCCCGGTCGGTGCGACGCCGGATGGCGCGTACGCTGGCATCCTCGCCAAAGAGCCCCTGCACCACGTCGCAGGTGCCGTCCGGGCTGTCATCGTCCACCACGATCACTTCGTATGCCAGGGTTTCCGGCATGCGGTCCTTGATGGCCAGGATCAGGGCGTTGATGTTGCCGGCTTCGTTGAAGGTGGGCAGGATCACGGAAAGGTTCATGAATAGCTCGCGAGGGAAGTTATTTTTCAGCAGCCACAAACACCAGGCCGCCATCGGGGCATTTCCCGCCATGCGCCGCAACCGGAGCCAATAACGTGTATAGCGGACCGGCAATCCAGTTGCGCCAGGCAGGTGCGATGATCCAGCGCCCGGTCCATTTCTTGGCCACCAGGGCGGGTAACGCCAAGGGCACCAGCAGGTCGTTCAAAAGGCATAAAATAGGCGGATTATAACTGTAGGCCTCCGTTATGCGAAACCCGACGGCCTCAAGGAGCGCCGCCCACTCGGATACCGGGTAGAAGTGGAAATGGCGCCAGAAGCGGTTGTAAAATCGTCGATAGCGTTGCGCGGCGGATTCCGCGCCGACCGCTTCCAACATCCGACTCAGCAGCGAATAGCGATCGAACCGATCACTGGGAACGGTCAAATAAAAACGACCTCCCGGCGCGGTCACACGGTAGACTTCCGTCAAGACCGGCAGCAAATCGGGAATGTGTTCGAGAACACTGTTGCTGATCACCGTTTCAAAATGGCCGGCAGGTTTGGGGATCCTCCTCCCATCGGCAACCAGCAACTCGCGGTGCGCTTTCAGCGCCTGCGCCCTGGAGATCTCCCCCGGATCCGGGTCGATCCCGGTGTCCAGGGGGTCGCTGAACACCAATTTGGCAAACAAACCTTCTCCGCACCCCAAATCCAGCACCGGAGAATTCAACGGAAGATGCCGGTAAAGCTCCGCCTCCACGCTGCGCTCCAAGGCCAAGGCCAACGGGGCATGGGCGATATAGGATCGCAGGACGCCATCGCGCACCCGCACAGGTTTACCTCCTCATCCCCAGCAAGGTTTCGCTGATGAAGGCGATTTGGTCGTCGCTCACGGATGGATGGGTCGGCAAGCTGATCACCTCCCGGCTGATCCCCTCGCACACCGGCAGGCTGACCTGGGCGTATAGCGGCTGGACGCTGGGCGGGTAAAACCCCGGCCGGGTTTCGATGCCCGCGGCGCGCATCTGCCGCATGACCTCGTCCCGTCCCTGGGCGTAGATCCCTGGATCCAGCCTGAGGGCAAAGGCCCAGACCACGGGAGTGACCTCGGGGGCGAAATGCTGCAGGGCCAAGCCTTCCTGGCCTTCCAAATGTCGGCGATACGCCTGATCAATTCGCCGGCGCTGCCCGACAATCTCTTCCAGGTGCAGGAACTGCGCATAGCCCAGCGCCGCCTGGAGATTGGTGAGCCGAAAGTTGTGCCCCGGTACTTCGTGCCAGTAGTAGATTTGCCGGCGCATGCCATGACTGCGGTAAAGGGCCATCTTTTCGGCCAGTCCCGCGTCGGCGGTAACTACCAGGCCGCCCTCGCCGGTGCTGATGGTTTTGGTGGCCTGAAAACTGAATGTGCCGATGGTTCCGCTGGTGCCGGCCGGCGCGCCCCGCCGGGAGCCGAAGGCTTCGGCGGCATCTTCGATCAGCGCGATTCCGCGAGATTCGGCCGCCGCGCACAGGGCCTGCAAATCGCAGACATTCCCGTAGGGGTGCACGGCCACGATTGCCCGGGTTCGTTTGGTGATGTGCGCCTCGGTATCGGCGGGGTCCATGCACCAGGTCTCCGGGTCCACCTCGACGAAGACGGGAACAGCCCCCACCTGGAGCGCAATGTTGGCGGCGGCCAGAAATCCGAAACCCGGCACGACCACCTCGTCCCCCGGCCCAATGCCCAAAGCGAGGTAGGCCACGTGCAAAGCCGCTGTCCCATTGGCCACCAACAGCGCATGGGGAACGCCCAAATAATGCCGCAGCGCCTCCTCGAGGCGGTCCACGAAAGGGCCTCCGGATATCCAGGTGGATTCCAGGGCCTCCTGGACCAAGCGGGCCTCGTCCCCCCAGAAATGGGGCTTCGCCCACGGAATCATGTCACCGGGTGCCTTCATGAAGACCTATTTCCGCTAGTCGGCTGTTTGACATAGACCTGCAACACCAAGTCGTTGTGTCTCATCTCGGAACGCGCCACCAGACCGTAATGGCGATAGAAGGCATTGGATGCGGCGTCGGACTGGTTGGTGGCCACGCGGTAGGCGCCGATGCCCCAATCCCGAAGAAGGTTCGCTTCGAAGGCCGTCAGCAGCCGGCCCCCCAGGCCCCGCCTCCGGTGCCCCTCAGCCACGGCCATGGCCAGCAATTCAGCACCGGCAGGGCCTGGGTACGCCAGACCCGACGGCCCCTTCAGGGGGTAAAGTGCCACCCCCATGGCCTTGGCCAGAATCGTCGGTGCCAGCAGGGCCGGTGCCGCGTGGCGCGCCAAGGCAACCCCATGGCCCGACAAGATCTCCCGATAGAGCGTCTTGATCGAGGGGCTGCCGGCGATGAAGCCCCAAACGTCATCCGCATTCAGCGCCGCAAACAGCACCCCATGTCGGCAAGCCGCCACCGCCCGGTAGAGCCGCGACAGGAAGGCGTCTCCCAACTGGGGCAGAAGGCCATGGCGGATCTCGGTCCGGTGCATGGCACCTATCTGGGCGAAAAGCCCCTGGGCCGAGTCCGGTCCAACCCGGAGGATGCTCAGCATGTCCGGGCCCTGGTTAGAGCGGCCAGGTGTCGCCGTACAAAGGGGTCCAGATTGCCGGATAGCCACTCCTGGGGCAAATGCCATTCCCCGGCAGCACTTTGAGCATCGAGGGTCGCAACGGCATTGGCCGCGACCCGCAGGTGGAAAAGCGTGGTGATGGCGTGGCTGGCCACCGGGCAGCCGGGCTCCTCCAACATCAGGTCACAGGTGGCGCCTTCCCGGAGGATCTTACCGGTCAACCCGCATTCCTCCCTGAGCTTGCGGGCGGCGGCGGCCGCTCGCGTCTCGCCGTGACGGACCCGCCCCCCCGGAAACCACCACTGTCCGCGAGCGGGGGAATTGCGGCGCAGCACCAGCAGAATTTGCCCCTCCGGATTTTCCACCACAAGGTCCACGCAGGCAATGGGCATGACCTGTTTGATGGTGGCGTAGAGTTCGGCGGGAATGTGCACGGCTTGGCCTCAGCCCGCTACGATGTTGATCTCCGGCAGGGGAAAGATCATTCGACCCCCTGCGGCCAGAAAACTGCGCTCGCGCTCTACCAGGTTGTCCCGGAAGTGCCACGGCAGCACCAGGTAGCAATCGGGACGTCGCGCCTTGGACTCGGCCTCGGAGACAATCGGGATGCCGGTGCCGGGGGTGAAGCATCCGAACTTATCTTCGTTGACTTCCGCTATCACGTCGATCAAACGCGTGTCGATGCCGCAGAACTGCAAAATGACGTTTCCCTTGGTGGAGGCCCCGTATCCGTGAACCCGGTGACCTTCGGCCTTCAGCTTTCGCAAGGTGGCCAACAGGGCCTCACGGTGGCGATGGATCCGTTCCTTGAAATCCATGTACGGCTTAAGCTCCTCCAGTTCACCAGCTTTCTCGGCCTCCAGCACCCGATGGATCAGGGCCGTGCATTCCGCATAAGGCGCACTCTTTCTGGCCGCGGTCACCGCGAAGCTGCCGCCGTTGACGGCATTGAAAAGCACGTCGATGATCTTCAGATCGGCGCGGTCGGTCATCCACTTGATCTGTTTGAGCCCATAGTACTCCAGGTGTTCATGACAAATGGTGTCGTAGGCCGTGGTGCGCAGCATCTCGGGCATGTAGCTCTGCTCGAAGTGCCAGATGCCATCGTCGGCCAGAATCGAATGCACCTGCCGCATGAATTCCGTGGGATCTTCCAGGTCGTAAAACATGGCGATGGACGTGACGATGCGTGCCCGGGCAGCGTTGCCCAATTCCTCCGCGAATCGGTGGGCCGAGAAGAAATCTTCGATCAGCCGAATACCGGACCGATAGTACGAACGGAACTTGGCGCCCGTGGGATCGAAGCCCACCCGTCGAAACCCATCGGAAGGATAGAATCCCAGGGTAGTCCCGTCGTTGCTGCCGATGTCGACCACCGTGTCCCCTTCGGTCAAGGGGCGCAACCGCAGGAGGTCAGCTACCTTGGCGCGGAGATGGCGCACCATGGACTGGTTGAGCCCCGAGCGGTAACCGTAGTTTTCACCGTAGAGTTCATTCAACTGGTAGGAATGCCGCAACTGGACCAGGTGGCAACGGCGGCAAAGGGCCAGGCCCAACGGTCCCCGGGTCAACCGGATGTCTGCCCGGGCGGGAAAGATTCCGGTAAGCTCCTGCTCGCCAAGATCCAGAATCGGGTGGAGATCGGCTGAATGGCAGAGCCGGCAGACCTCAATGGGTTGGTGCATGTTGCTCTCGTCCCTTCAATGGCCAAAGGCAACCGTATGGTCCTTGCAAGCCTTGGAACTTTGCCCCGCGCTCTCAGGGAAGCGCGAACCTGTTCTAATCGCGTAAAAAGCGTTCCAGCACCTTGACCGGGAGTTCGCCCACGTAAAGTTCACCATCCACCAGAAAGCCCGGAGTGCCCTTCAGGCCGAGTTGAATCCCGTCACGGATATCGATTTTAAGCTGCATTTGGACCAAGGGGTCTGCCAGGGCAACGGCTATCACCTTGGGGTCTATCTTCAGTTTTTCGGCCACGAATCTCGGGCTAAGGGTTTCCTTTCCGTGAGCTTCGGAGAACAGCACATCATTGGTTTCCCAGAATTTTCCCTCCCGGGCGCCTCCGATGGCCATAAGGGCCAGTTTCCCGGCCCCGACGTGCATCGGCTCCGTCACCAGGGGATTTACCTTGTGGTCCATAGGGAAATGGCGGTGCACAAGGCGGATCCGTTCCGGGTGTCGCTCCACCAGGGCACGCAGCATAAAATGCGTCTTGCGGCACTGGAAACACATATAGTCTGTAAATTCAATTATTTCAAGCTCAGGATCACGTGCCCCGATCCATGGATGGCCATCGGCCGTCAGACCCCTGGGAAGGGACGCGGTCAGCGGCGGGAGGTGCAGCTGCCAGTAATGGGGATAAACCGCCAGCGCCACGACCACCGCCAGGACCCAGGGCCCCAATCCCAGCACCAGCCGCTTGGGTCGTTGAACCAGATGCCTCAAATCGGACCGCAGCGCCGGCATAAACCCGTCGCGGTTGAACCGCCGATAGATCAACCACGTCTGGAAGAGCAGAAGAAACGTAATGGCGTAGCTGAGGATGCACATGATGCAGTAGCTGCCGATGCGGAAGATCGACACAAAGGCAAGTGCCACGTTGACCAGGGTGCAAAACAGTGTCGCCAGCATCAGCAGCGGCCAAATTCTTTGGGGGCGGGCATCCGTGTGGAAGGCCAACACCAGAAGCACCAATAGCAAGGCATACCCGAGCACGCCCCAGAAGGCGGTCGGCACCCCCAGGAAAACCGCATATGCGCTTTGCGCCACGGTATCGCAGTTGATGGACTTGGTGAGCGCGCAAAAACTCTTGTAACCGATGTCGGTGAAGACCCGGTAATGGGAGACGGTCAGATAGACGGCATCGGCCATGCCCCCCAACACGAGCAACAAGGCACTCAGGCCGTAGATCCTGAACGGCAGTGGCTTGATTTCCTTTCGGCGTGCTGCGAACATGGCCTCAGTCGGTTCCGGATAATAGGTTCACGCGCTCCCGTTGCGCCTTCACTATCATGGGATGAATCAGTTCCCGATCCAGTGGCGGGTAGCGAAGGTCCGGCGGCCCCGGCCGCAAATGGGCCGCGATGGCGTCAGGCGCAAACGCCGCAATAGCATCCATGGAATAGCGCATGGCCCCCTGGTCATCATCGGCACGCCGGCGGTTTTCGATTAACGACAGCCGTGCCAAAGGACTGCCCATGCCGTGGGCGGCCGCAAACCGCAAGAACCATTGTCCGTTCCAGTGATGTCCGGCCCGGGAAAGCGCCGCCCCCAGGAGGAGCCAGGTGCTCCCGTCGCGGGGCTGCAAGGCATGGGCGCGTCGCAGATACGGCAGCGCGTCGTCCGGACGCTCTTGCCACAGCAGCAGGGATCCCATGCGCTTGAGATATTCCGGGTGGTCAAGATTTTCGGCCACCAGGTGCTGGGCCTCCTGAAGGGCTTCCGGCCAGCGACCCATGGCGACCAGGGGCCCGATCATGTCGAAGCGCGCCTTGCGAAACCCCGGCTCGACGGCCAGGGCCTCGGCATAGAGTGCGGCAGCTTCCCGGGGACGACCCAGGCGGTGCTGAATGTCGCCCATATTGCCGATGTAGCCGGCCAGTTGAAATGAGCTCACGGCTGTCAGCCGCCTTGCCCGCTCCAGCAGCCGCAATGCGCGTTCGAGATCCTGCCTGGACGGTGACCCGCTCCAGGCCAAGGATACCGCCAGGCTATTGAGCGGTCGCGCGCTGCCCGGGGCTTTGATGGCGGCGTCGGCCCAAAGACGGTTTTCCGTGGCCCACGCCTGATTGCGGATATAGGTGCCGAGCCCTAGCGACATCAACATGCAGGCAAGAGCCGCCGTCAAGGCACCGCGTGCCGGCTTTCGGGTGGCGAGCGTGGTTTGGAGAAGGCGCACCACCCCAGCGGCTGCCGGAAGAAAGATGAACGCCGAGGGCAGATAGTTGCGGTGCTCGAAAAACAGCTCCAGCGGCAGAAAACTCCCTTCGACCGCATGGCCGATCAAAAAAAACAGAACGGCCATCGCCGCCAGGGGCCACACCCGGGCGCGGGCACAGGCGCCAAGGGCCAGTGCCACCACCGCCGCCAGGGCCGGCAAGGTCGTCCAGGGGGCAATCCAGGAGGTCGATACCACCACGTCGTGCTCGAGCGAAAGCCGCATGGGGAGGGGGTAGATCACCAGGGAAAGGTACCGGAGGATCACCCTGGGTTGGGTCAGGAGACGCTCCCACAGGGTAAACGGGCGCATGGCATACCACTTCTCGATAAAGTGCCCGACCCCGTCCTGGGTCAAAACCATTGCAAGGCCCACGCTGACAGCGGCGAGCAAGCCCACCACGGCCCAGACCTTTCGCTGTCGCAGCCACCCGGGATCCCCCTGGCGATAGCAAACCCATTCCACCAAAAGGACCGCCAGGGGAAGGGTGATGACGATTTCCTTGGATCCCAACCCCATGAGGAAGCTCACCGCCAGCAACAATCCACATGGCACCGACCGGTGCGGAGGCTCCTGCCGGCGCCAGACCAGGTAGCCCACAAGGCCAAGCAGGTAACACAGCGTGGCCAGGATCGTCATGCGCTGCACGATGTAGGTCACCGCCTGGGTCTGGATGGGATTGACGGCCCAAAGGGCCGCGCTGAGCAGTGCCACGCTGGGGGCCGCGGCGATGGGCATGCTTTGGCGGCCCGCCGGAGTGGCCAGGATCAGATACGTGACCCCGTAAAGACACCAGGCCGTCAGCCAGTGCAGCAGGATATTCACCAGGCGGTAGCCGACCGGGTTGGACCCACCCATCAGCCAGTTGACCGCAAAGCTGAGGCGGGCCACGGGGCGGGACACACCCCCGCCTTCAACCGGACCGCCTCGAAGGACGTGCATCCAGGCGTCGGGGGAAAGTGTCTGGAGATGAACCGCGGGATTCTCGAGGATGTTGGGCTTGTCGTCAAAATGCCAGGCAAACGGCAGCGCGTGCCAATACACGGCCCCGACCAGAAGCGCCAGCAGAATTGCGGCTTTCAGGTTGGAGAACGCTTTGGGGGCGCAGGGCTCATCCACCGTGAGGCTGCCATCCAGAAATCCGAAGTTGCCATTTGGGGACTATCGACGAACGCTGCCGGACCGCAGTGGTATCTATAGCCGAGCCGCTCCGGCAAGGCAAGCGCAGGGCGGCCGCGGCGATCAATGCAAAAGGGAGGGACCGTGGTCCCTCCCTTGGAGCCTGCTTTTGGGTATCGGTTCCCCGAAGGTTCCGGGTCCCCGGAATGTTTGGATTAGGGCTGCATGACCAGCGTATAGACGCCCGCCGCCCAAGAAGACGATCCGGCCTGATAGTCCGCCGGGCAACGGCCGGAGGCATCCGTAACCGTGATCGTGATGCTCAGGTTCGGATCGACACCGACGATGGCCACCACATTGGCATCGTTGTTGGAGGTGGTGATGCCGGCGCCGTTGTTCAATACTCCCTCAGCCGGAGTGTTGGTGTTGCCCGGGATGGCAAAGTAGTCCGCGATGGCCGCGGCCACGTTGGTGGCGTCGGTTTCCGCCGCCGAGCAGAAGGCCTTGTTCCGGTAAGCGATGAAGTTGGGAATCGCGATGGCCGCCAGGATGCCGATGATGGCGATGACGATCATCAGTTCGATCAGGGTGAAGCCTTTCTGGTTGCCGCCTCTGAGTTTCTGCAACATGGTACGCCTCCTTGAGAGTGTTAAGTGATGAATCGTTTGAAATCTGAGCCGTTGCTTTCACCGGATGCGGGGCGATCTTTGTGCCCGAGGTAATGCCCAGTTACCGTCCGGCCTGTTGACCGCCTCGCCGATCAACTTGTTGGCTCAGGTATCAGCAACTAGCGTGCCATGTTCATGGGCACCCCTTAAAAATACACTTTTCTTATTGTTTTTATAGGATATTTTATGCTTTGGGACCCTTTTCCAATCCAACCCGGGGCAGGTCGTTGCGGGTGTCCGCTGACATAATTTGTCATGGGTTTGACAAATTCTGTCAGGGAATGCGGACCGGAGGAGCGGCCAAGACCGGCTGCCATTCACGCTCCGCCTGACGGGAAATCCGTCGAGAGTACCTGCCCGACATTGAAAGAACACGGATGTATACCACGCGGGGGGCTATTTGTCGTCGGCCATCTTGCCCAGGCGGTGGCGGAAGGAGCGGAAGGTGATGCCCAGGAGGTCGGCGGCCTTGTTCTTGTTGCCGTCCGTGAGCTCCAGGGCCTTCTTGAGGTAGGCGTATTCGATTTCCTGGAGGACGTTGTCCAGGTTGACCCCCTTGGCCACATCGTCCAGGTCGTAGCGCTTCCCCTTGACCCCTTCGATCCAGCGGCGTTTGTGCACCGCCAGGGCCAGGCTGTCCGGCAGGATGATATTGGTGGTGGACAGCGCCACGGAGCGCTCCATGAGGTTTTCCAATTCCCGCACGTTGCCGGGGAAATCGTACTTGTTCAGGAGGTCGATGGCATAGGAGGATATCTTTTTGATTTCCTTGCCCATTTCCCGGGAATACTTGTCCAGGAAGTGCTGGGCCAGGGCTTTCAGGTCCTGGCGGCGGTCCCGCAGGGGGGGGATCTTGAGCTCGATGACGTTCAGCCGGTAGAAGAGGTCCTCCCGGAAGCGCCCCTCGATCACCTCCTGGGCCAGGTTCTTGTTGGTGGCCGAAATGATGCGCACGTCCACCGCGATGTCCTCGTTGCCCCCCACGGGCTTGAAGCTGCGTTCCTGGATCACCCGCAGGAGCTTCACCTGCAGGGGTAAGCCCAATTCCCCGATTTCATCCAGAAAGACAGTGCCGGTGTGGGCGGCTTCGAAGAGGCCCTTCTTGTCGCTGGTGGCGCCGGTGAAAGCGCCCCGCTTGTGCCCGAAGAACTCGCTTTCCATGAGGTTTTCGGGAATCCCCCCGCAGTTGACGGCCATGAAGGGGGCCTGCCGGCGGTCGCTTTCCTCGTGGATGGCCCGGGCGATCAGCTCCTTGCCGGTGCCGCTTTCGCCGGTGACCAGGATGTTGGTGCGGGTGGGGGCCACCTGCTGGATCAAGCGGTAGATGTGGCCCATGGCCGGGCTGTTGCCCACGATCTTGCCGAAATGGATGTTGCGCTGGAGCTCGCCGTCCAGGGCCTCCTTTTCGTGCTCCAGGGTCTTGAGCTCCAGGGCTTTGGCGATGGTGTCCTTGAGTTCCTCGTTGTCGAAGGGCTTGGGCACGTAGTCGTAAGCCCCCTCGTTCATGGCCTCCACGGCCACTTCCGTGGTGACGTAGGCCGAGATCATGATGACGATGGTCAGGGGATTGTGGGCCTTGGCCGCCCGCAGCACCTCCAGGCCGGTGATGTCCCCCAGGCGGATGTCGCAGACGATGAGATCGAAGTGCTCCTTCTCGAGGAAGGCGATGGCCTGGCGCCCGCTTTCGGCGCTGGTGACCCGGTACCCCTCCCGCAGCAGGAGGAACTCCAGCAGGTCGCGCATGCTGAGTTCGTCGTCTGCCACCAGGATGTGAAAGGGCTGGTTCGGAGTCATGGGATGATCCTATTGCGCATCGACAACCGGATGGTTGCCTTGGATGGTTCTGCCATACCGTCTTCTGAGAGACCCGCACCGACTGACCTTATAATATAGTGGGGCACGGCCGCCATCAAGCCGTCAGGCTTCCAGCGCGTAACTGATCCGGCCCCCCAGGACGGTCGCCACCGCCCTGCCCTTCAGCTCCCAACCGCTGAAGGGGGTGTTGCGGCTGCGGGAGCAAAGCTTCGCCCGGTCCACGGTGTAAGGCATACCGGGGTCGATGATGGTGATGTCGGCGGGCTGTCCGGTGCGCAGGCCGGCGGGAAGCCCCAGGATCCGTGCCGGTTGGATGGCCATGGCGTCGATGAGCCGCTCCAGGCTCAGGCTCCCCTCGGCGACCAGTTTGAGCCCCAGGCCGAGGGAGGTCTCCAGCCCGATGATGCCGTTGGCCGCCTGGTCGAACTCCACCTCCTTCTCGATGCTGGAATGGGGCGCGTGGTCGCTGGCAATGGCGTCCAGGGTGCCGTCGGCGAGCCCTTCGATAACGGCCTCCCGATCGGCCTGGCTGCGCAAAGGGGGGTACATCTTGGCGTTGGTGTCGTAGTTCCCGACGGCCTCGTCCGTGAGGCTGAAATAGTGCGGCGCGGTCTCGGCCGTTACCCGCACCCCCCGGGCCTTGGCCTGCCGGATGGCCCGCACGGCCTCCCGCGTGCTCACGTGGGCCACGTGCAGGCGCCCGCCGGTGAGGGCGCACAGGGCGAGATCCCGTTCCACCATGACGGCTTCGGCGGCGTTGGGAATCCCGGAAAGCCCCAGGCGGGTGGCCACGGGCCCTTCGTTCATGGCTCCGCCGGCCGACAGGTCCGGGTCCTCGCAATGGGCGATGATGGGCCGGTCGAAAGCCGAAGCATACTCCAGGGCCCGGCGCATGAGCAGGCTGTTGACCACCGGGCGGCCGTCATCGGTGAAGGCCACGGCCCCGGCCGCGGCCAGTTCCCCGAATTCGGTCAGGCCCTTGCCCAGGGAACCCGGGCTCACCGCCGCCGCCGGATGTACCCGCACCAGACCGGCGGCCTTGGCCTGCCCCAGGATGAAGGCGGTCACCTGGGCGCAGTCGTTGACGGGGTCGGTGTTGGGCATGGTGCAGACGCTGGTGAACCCCCCGGCCGCCGCCGACCGGCTGCCCGTGGCGATGGTCTCCTTGTACTCGTGCCCAGGCTCCCGGAAATGGACGTGGAGATCCACCAGGCCGGGCACCACCCAGCGGTCCCGGGCTTCGATTACCCGGCAGCCCGCGGGAGGCGCCTCGTTGCTGCCGCCCCGCTGGATGCCGGCGATCCTGCCCTCCCGGACGTAGATGTCCGCCAGCCCGTCCACCTGTCCGGGATCCACCACGCGCCCGCCGCGGATCAGCAAATCCATCTCACTTGCCTCCCAGGACCAGGTAGAGCAGGGCCATGCGCACGGCCACCCCGTTGTCCACCTGCTCAAGGATCACCGAAAACGGCCCGTCGGCCACCTCGGGGTCGATCTCCACGCCGCGATTGATGGGCCCCGGGTGCATGACCAGCACATCGGGCCTGGCCGCGGCCAGGCGTGCCACCGTGAGGCCGTAAAGATTGGCGTATTCGCGCTCGCTGGGCATCAGGAAGGGGCGCTGGCGCTCCTTCTGGATGCGCAGCATCATGATCACGTCCGCATCCCGGATGGCCTCTTCCATGCGTGTCACCACCGGGGCGCCGTAGTGCTCAATTCCCAGGGGAATCATCGTGGGCGGGCCC
>DJGG01000121.1:31855-33334 GCA_002432195.1 Desulfobacteraceae bacterium UBA5852 | reverse complement strand
GCCGTCGCCGGCGTTGATGACCGCCGGCTTGATCAGGCGGGCCAGCATGTGGGGCGCCCCCGCGGAGGAATGACGGATCACTACCACATCGGGCTGCATGGCTTCGATGGTCTTCACCGTGTCCAGGAGGGTCTCCCCCTTGACCATGCTGCTGGAACTCTTGGAAAACGACAGGCTGTCGGCGGAAAGCCGCTTGGCCGCGATATCGAAGGACGACTTGGTGCGGGTGCTGGCTTCGTAGAAGAACTGGACCACGGTCTTGCCCCGCAAGGTGGGCACTTTCTTGATGGGGCGCTTGGAGATTTCCTTCATGCGCCCGGCGATGTCCAGGATGTGGCGGATCTCCCCCGCGGAGAGGGTGGTCATGTCCAGGATGTGCTTGCGGGCGAATCGCATGTCTCGGCCCTCGGATTTTCCGTGGTCGGATGTGATCGTGCCTTATAAAAACGCGGCATTCGTCTCGGGGAAGGAATAGGAACTGCTGAACTTATCATGCGTTGCCTGCGGGACTCGCGGCTAGTGAAGCCAGTCCCCGATGCGGCTCCAGCGCACGCCGAAATCGACACTGTCCCACGACCAGTAGATCATGAAGGCCTTGCCTTTCAGGGCCTGATAGCTCACGAACCCCCAGAAGCGGCTGTCATAGCTCTCGTCCCGGTTGTCGCCCATGACGAAGAGGCTGTCGGCGGGCACCGTCAGCGGGCCGAAGTTGTCCCGCGGCTGGGCATAGGCCGGCAATGTCCGCGAATCCTTGTGATACGCGTATCCCACCTGTTCGGCCTGGCCGTTCACCCACACCTGCTTGTTGCGGCCCTCGATGACATCCCCCGGAACCCCCACCACCCGTTTGATGAAATCCTTGTCAGGCTCCTCGGGGTAGCGGAAGACGACGATGTCCCCCCTCCGGGGCTCGGCGATGTTGACGATAGTGGCGCCCGTAAAGGGCACCCGGATCCCGTAGATGAACTTGTTCACCAGAATGTGGTCGCCCACCAAGAGGGTGTCCTTCATGGAGCCGGACGGGATCTTGAAGGCCTGGACCACAAAGGTCCGGATAAACAGCGCCAGGAGAATGGCCAACAGAATGGCTTCGGCATTTTCCCGCAGGGCGGACTTTTTCTTTTCAGGCAGGTTCTCGCTCTGGGCTCTCACAGTGGATTTCAAAATGGATCTTTGCCTTTTCGATTGAGTTGAGCCTCCCGGGCCGGGTGGCGGTCACCCGGTTTTCCGCGGAGGGTAGGAATTGCTTCACACCCATCCAGTGGCGCGCACCGCGAGCCAGATCAGGTTGGCCCCCGCCCCCGCCAGCACGTCATCCATGACGACCCCCGTGCCGCCGCCCAGGTGCTTGTCCGCGTAACCGATGGGAAACGGTTTGGCGATGTCCAAGAAGCGGAAGAGCAGAAAAAGACCGGCAACGGTAGCGGGTTTGAACGGATGCCCTAGGAAGGCCACCAGCAGACCGGCCATCTCGTCGAT
>DJGG01000121.1:27133-31828 GCA_002432195.1 Desulfobacteraceae bacterium UBA5852 | reverse complement strand
GGCCCCGGGGTCCTTGGCTCCCAGGCGCACCTCGGCCATGGAGGCGATCCATATGGCAAAGCCGATCAGCCCGGCGGTAACGGTCATGGCCAATGCCAGCGGCATCAGCCCCACCAGGTATCCGATCGGCACGGCGGCCAGGCTACCCCAGGTCCCCGGCGCCCGGGTTTTTCGGCCGATGGGGCCGGCGGTCGCCAGGAAAAGAATGGCCTTGTCTCCCAGCCGCATGGGTGGTGTCTATCTCCAGGCCTGGTGTTTGTCAACACCATTGCCGGCCGCGACAAATCGGACCGCGAGCCGAATTCTCCCGTCGCCGGCAGACGCGTGGCGTCCGCAAAGAGGCTCACACCCTGCCCCGCCATGGCGGCACGACCACGGCGCGTCTCCCCTGCGGAGCGCGCCTGGAATCGCGTCCTGAGGCCCGCTTATTCGCTTGCTGCCGGGTTTCGGGCGCCACCGCAAGACCCGTGGCCACTGCCGGCTTCCGGCTCCAGGATGGATCCGCGCAAGACCGCGGCATAGACCTCCCGCAGGGGCAGCCCCTGCGCCCGGGCCGTGGCACGGCAAACCTCGTACTCCGGGGCCAGGCGCTGGGTGCCGTCCACCCCGGTGAAACGCTTGGCGGCCAGCACGCCGTAGACCGTCTGCACCCGCACGGCCTCCCGCGGCAGCACGCGCCGCTGCACATCGCCATAACGCACGCCACCGGTGGAGGTCTCCGTCAGGATCCGCTGGAGGAGGCGTTCGCGCCCCTCGGGCCGGCAGAGCACCTGGACCAACGTGGCCGGCCGGTTCTTCTTGGATTGCACGGGCACCCACACCACGTCCAGGGCACCGTCCTCGAAGAGCTTCTCCATGAGGTAGCCGTAGACCTCGGGGTTCATGTCGTCGATGACGGTTTCCAGGAGGCTCACCGTTTCGTCCAGGCCTTGGGGGGCGGCCGCGGCCTCCCCCACGACGATGCGCAGGAGGTTGGGCCGATCGGGGAATTCCCGGGTCCCGGCGCCATAACCGATCCCCTGTACGCGCATGCCTGGCAGCGGCCCGTAGCCGCTGGCCAGCGTGGTGGCGATGGCGGCGCCCGTGGGGGTGGTCATCTCCATGGCGACATCGGATCCGTAAACGGGCACACCTTTTAAAAGAGCCAGGGTGGCCGGTGCCGGAACGGGCAATCGGCCATGCTGGCAGTCCACGAACCCGCTGCCTGTGGGGATGGGGGCCACCACCACGCTGCGGATGCCCAGGTGCTCCATCCCCACGGCCGCGCCGACGATATCCACAATGGCGTCCACGCCGCCCACCTCGTGGAAGTGGACGTCTTCCCGGGCGCACCCGTGAATGCCGGCTTCGGCTTCGGCCAGGGCGGTGAAGATGCCCAGGGCACGGGACTTGACCCCCTCGGCCAGGGGGCTGGCCTCGAGAAGGCGGCGGATGTGGGCGAAGTTGCGGTGATGGTGGCCGTGTTCCTCGGTGAGCACTTCCACCCGACAGGCCGCGATCCCTTTGCGGCTGGTCCGCTCGGCCCTGAGGGTGAAACCCGACAGGGGCAGGCGCCGCAGTTCGGCTTCCAATTTGGCCAGGGGCAGGCCCAGATCCACCAGCGCTCCCAGGGTCATGTCTCCGCTGATCCCCGCAAAACAGTCAAAATAGGCCAGCATGACGCACGCTATCCTTTATTGATTCCCGGTGGCATGGAGGTCCAGAATGGCGAGCACCAATTCGGCACAGCGCACCATGTCGGCCACCGCAATGGATTCCCTAAGCGTGTGGACATCGCGCATGCCGGTGCCAAGCACCCCAACGGGGATACCGTTCTGGAAAAACACATTGGCATCCGAGCCGCCGCCCGTGGTCTTGCAGCGAAGTTCACGCCCCAGTTTTCCCGCCGCCTTTAGGGCCAGGCGCACCACCGGATCGCCGTCAGCGAGATGAAAGCGTGTGAAGTCCCTTTCGACGCGGTGTTCCAGGCTCGGGGCATCGCTGCGGCCGAGAAGCGCCCGTTGCTCTTCGACGACGTCCCCGAAGGCGGCCACCATGGCATTGGTGACGGCCTCCAATTTGGCTTCGTCGTGGCTGCGGGCTTCGCCTGCCACTTCCACTTCGGGCGGTACGATGTTGGTGGCCAATCCGCCCCGGATGATACCGATGTTGCAGGTGGTCTCCGCGTCGAGACGCCCGAGGGGGGTGCGCTGTATGGCGGCCGCCGCCAGAGCGATGGCGTTGATGCCTTCCTCCGGTGCCGCCCCGGCGTGGGCGTCCTGGCCACGCACCCGGAAGTGGAGGCGATTGGCCGAGGGCGCCCGGGTCACCAGGCCTTCGGGGTCGCGCGCGTCCAGGGCGAAGCCGGCGCGCGCGGTCACCAAGCGGGTATCCAGATGCTTGGCCCCCAGGAGCCCGATCTCCTCGCAGGTGGTCAGGACCACCTCCAGGGGACCGTGGGTGAGGCCCTCCTCCCGCAGAACCGTGAGCACTTCCAGGATGATGGCAATGGCGCTTTTGTCGTCGGCTCCCAGAATGGTGTCCCCGGAAGCGGTAATGACACCGGCCTGCAAGACAGGCTGGACCCCCCGGCAGGGCTCCACCGTGTCCATGTGGGCGTTCAGCAGCAGGGGAGCGACCGCCGTATTCCCCTGAATTCGTGCCACCAGGTTGCCGGTATCGCTTCCCGTGGCCGGCCGGGAATTGTCTTCCTCCACCGTGGCCCCCAGGGTTTGCAGGCGCCCGGCGATTTCCCTGGCCAGGTGACCCTCCTGCCGTGAGGGGCTGGCGGTGCGCGCCAGCGCCATGAAAGTCTCCACGAGTCGTGCTTCCTGAATCATGCCCTGCTCCCGCCTCGGCCATTGATTGACATTTCTACCGAGGACTTGTATGAATCAGCGTCGTTTGCGGAAGTGCGCAGCTACCTGGTGGGGCTCCCGGACTTCAAATCCGGTGTGGGGCGCTAACACCGTCCCGGGTGGGTTCGATTCCCATGCACTTCCGCCATTTCCCCCCCATGGGAGCGACGGGCGACAGGCTTCCCCGCCGGCGGCTTCCATGCGTTTTTCCCAATCACGCTTCGAGCACCCGCCCGTTTCGCCATCAACCGTTGACCGCGCACCCATCCTCCGTCCCCGCCCCATGAACCGGCGCACGATAACATAGCTATGCCAGGGGGACAATGGGGCCAGGCAGGCTGTGGCTAGTCATGCCGTCCCCCTGCATGCGGCGTCAAGTTCATCCCGCCTCGAAATTGAGCCTTTGTCTCCCTTTTTAGCCATGACTTCCCACCTGTCGTGCTGCGGGTTTTCGCCTTGAACTGCCCCTCCGCCCCGGGGCCCTGCAATGGGTCTGACGATGGGGTGCGGACCATGTTACTTGAATTAAAGATTGTAAGCTAGCTTTATTCAAATTATTCTTTTTTTATTTTTATTTCTATATCCTTCAATAAAATTTATTTGATTTCTGTTTTCCTTTATTGTATTAATTCTTACATGGCCCGGAAAAAGACATTTTCGACACGTGTCGATGAAAAGAAAATCAAAGATCTTAAGCATTTGTCCGTTGACGCCGACAAATCCCTGGGCGTCCTGCTGGAGGAAGCCATTGAGGATCTGGTGCGCAAATACCAAACCAAAGGGGTGAGATCATGACCACAGGGGGGCATTCCCGTAATTCACGCGGCAATCGGCATCCCACCGTGACGGACGTTTCCCCTGCGAATGCGCCCATCTCGACGCCGTCCGAACGACGTGCCGACCATCGCTATGGGCGGGACGATCCGGTCATCGTGACCACGGAAACAGGGAAGGTGTTCGGAGGGGTTGTCTGCAACCGGGGGTTGGAAGGGCTGTATTTCGAATCCGATTTCTTGGTGCAGTGCGGCGTACGCGTTGAAATCCGCTCCGCGAACGCCCGGGGCCCGGAAAGCTTTCAGGGACTGAAGGGTGAAATCCGCTGGACCCAGAATCTGAGTCCACGGGAAGCGGACTTCCGATTCGGCGCCGGCGTGTTGATCCAACGCCATCCCTGACCGTCAGGCCCCCGCAAATCGAATCCTGCGCTCACCCATCAATGGCATGCGACGGGTTCAGGCCATGCAAGCAGCGATGTTTAACAGCCTTTGGATAAACTGCGCCTCAGGCTGAAATGTCCCGCCGACGGCGGGATTGCGGCACTCGCGAAAAGGCTCACAACACACTGAAGTTGGCTCGCGCTTTTCGCATCGCACCGCGCCTTGTCTTTCAGCTCGATGCTTGTTTATCCACCGGCCGATAAAGCGGAGGCAAGGGCGGAGTCGAGAGCTTCAAGGCGCGAGAACGACGGCCGGGGACTAAGGTGGCAGTTTTTGATGGACACCCGCTGTACCCCGACCCGCATACAGCCGCGGCCGGACTTGCCGGCCGGATCGCCAACCCCGAATCGGAGGCAAGCGCATGAAACCCGACAATCAAGGTCTGGGAGCGGAGAAGGGTCTTGAGCACATCCAGCAGCTGTGCCTGAAAGAACGATCCACCTCATGCATATGCCCTAAATGCGGTGCGCGCCACCGATTGAAGATGCTCTGGACAGGGCGCGGCATGCCCCGCAAATTCTGCCCCATCTGCAAGCATTACTCCACGTCCATCAACGACACGGATCCCTGCAGGATCGTATCGCTCAGCGCCTGACAGGCTGTGGATAAATTCGCAACAGGCCGAAAGGCAAGGTGCGGCG
>DJGG01000121.1:16891-27083 GCA_002432195.1 Desulfobacteraceae bacterium UBA5852 | reverse complement strand
AGCATTTTCGCGAGGAGCGCGCCCCACCGAAATTCATAAGATCAGACGAGAAGTGCCGCTTGGCGGCCAATCCCGCCGTCGGCGGGAAGTTTCGGCCCGAGGCGCAGTTTATCCACAGCTTGCCAACCCGGATGTCGGAACTCCCGGGTACGAGCGTCGCCGGAAGCCGAGACGTACCGCCGTGTGCGGGATGATGGAGCTACGCCGAGAAGCTCGCCATCCCCCATGGCAGGACGGTCCGATGGGCAACGGTGCCGGTCCCTGGGGGTCAGGCCCAGTGCTTAAACCCGGCAAAAAAAGTTCACACTGCCTAAAATTTTCTTGAAAATTTCCCTTCACCGCTGCATATAGATTCCTCCGACGGGCAAAGCCCATGGGTTTCCAGCTTAGCGGAAACTCGCCAATACCAAGGGAGCCGGCAGGTTCCAGAGACTTATTCACTTGATTCAATTAAGCGTTTTAAAAGAAGGCCACAGAGCCGTTATCGTCCGCATCGGAGGCCAGGGCACCCTGCGCCGCCGGATTCTCGAAATGGGCCTGACCAAAGGCACCGAAATCTATGTCGAGAAATACGCGCCCCTGCGCGATCCGATGGAGTTGATCGTCAAAGGCTATCACGTCTCCTTGCGTGTGGAAGAGGCCGCCCAGATCACCGTAGAACCGATCAATCCGCCGGCATGAACGCTCACCCCATGAACCGCTGCATCACCATCGCCCTCTCCGGCAATCCCAATTCGGGCAAAACCACCATTTTCAACAACATTACCGGGACCCGCCAGAAGGTCGGCAATTGGCCCGGCGTGACCGTGGAAAAGAAGGAAGGCCTGATCCACCGGTTCGGGTTCGATCTCAAGATCATCGACCTGCCCGGGACCTACAGCCTGACCCCCTTTTCCATCGAGGAGATCGTGGCCCGGGACTACGTTCTGGAAGCCCGTCCGGACGTGGTGATCGACATCATCGATGCCTCGAATCTCGAACGCAGCCTTTACCTGGCCACGCAATTGAGGGAGTTGGGCCGTTCCAAGGTCATGTTCGCCCTGAACATGTCCGACGTGGCCCGGGCCCGGGGATTCAAGATCGACGGCGCCAAGCTCTCCGAACTGCTGGACGTGCCGGTGGTTTCCACGATCGGCAACAAGAACGAGGGGGTCGAGCGTCTCCTGGAAAAGGCGGTCGAACTGGCGCTGTCGGACAAACCGCCCGAATTCCGACGCAAGGTGCGTTACAGCCAGGATATCGAAACCGCCATCGCCTCCCTCGATCGCCTCCTGCAGGCCTGCATGTCTCCCGCCCTCGATTACGACACCCGCTGGACAGCCATCAAGCTGCTGGAAAACGATCCCATCGTCCGCAAGCGCTTGCTGGAGCAAGCCGAAGAGCATGCCGAGCAAATCGCCACCGAGACCGACCAGCTGCGCCAGGTGTTGTCCCAGCGGTTCAATGACGAGCCGGAAATCGTCATGACCGACGAACGCTACGGTTTCATCGCCGGTATCATGAAAGAAGTCTTCACCATTTCTTCCCGCCAGCGAGTGGACATCTCGCGCAACATCGACCTGGTGCTCACCAACCGGTTCACCGGCTTTCCCATTTTCCTCTTTTTCATCTGGGCCATGTTCCAGCTGACCTTCACCCTCGGCGCCTACCCCATGGAATGGATCGAGGCCGGCGTGACCTTGCTTTCCACCGGGGTCGAGCGGCTCCTGCCCCCTTCCCTCCTGCGGGAAATGCTGGTGGATGGCATTCTGGCCGGCGTGGGCAGCGTCATCGTCTTCCTGCCGAATATCCTCATCCTCTTTTTCTGCATCGCGCTTTTCGAGGATACCGGCTACATGGCACGCTCGGCGTTTCTGATGGACAAGATCATGCATCTCATCGGCCTGCACGGCAAATCGTTCATCCCCATGCTGATGGGCTTCGGTTGCAATGTGCCGGCGATCATGGCCGCGCGTACCCTGGAAAGCGAAAAAGACCGGATTCTCACCATCCTGATTACCCCCTTCATGTCCTGCTCCGCGCGCCTGCCGGTATACATCGTGCTGGCCGGGGCCTTTTTCGACGCCCATGCCGGGACCCTGATTTTCGTGATCTACCTCCTCGGCATCGCCACGGCGATTCTCATGGGCCGCCTATTCCGGTCGACCCTCCTGCGGGGGGCCGATGCGCCCTTCGTGATGGAATTGCCCCCCTATCGCGTTCCCATGCTGAAGAGCCTGATGATTCACATGTGGGAGCGCAGCAAGATGTTTCTGAAGAAGATGACCGGGGTGATCCTGGTGGGCTCGGTGCTGGTGTGGGCCCTGTCGGCCTTTCCACGCACGGTCACCTATTCGCGCAACTATGCGGAGGCCATGGAACAGGTGCGGGTGGAATACGCGCAGCGCCTGGCCGCCGACGACGACGCGCGCGCCGCCCTGACGGCCGAACGCGATGCCCGCCTCCAGGAGCTGCGCTGGAGCCGCCAGAGCGAAGCCGCCGAGAGGTCCCTCATGGGCCGCCTGGGCAAATTGGTGGCGCCGGTTTTTGCGCCTCTGGGCATCGATTGGCGCGGCGGCGTGGCGCTCCTGACCGGATTTGCCGCCAAGGAAATCGTGGTCAGCACCATGGCCGTGCTCTATGCCGTGGAGGACGGGGAGAGCGGCGATGCCCTCGGCCGCGCCCTGGTGTCCTCGGGGATGACGCCCCTGGCTGCGTTGTCCATGATGGTCTTCGTACTGCTCTACGTCCCCTGCCTGGCCACCATCGCCACCATCCGCCGGGAGACCGCTTCCCTGAAATGGACCGCTTTCAGCGTTTTTTATATGACCGGCGTGGCCTGGCTGCTGGCCTTCGTGGTCTTTCAGGGCGGCCGCCTGCTGGGCTTCCAGTGACGCTCCGCGACTGAACGCGAGTGTTCGGGGAGCCTTGCGTCAAACACCGGGGAAATTCGAAAACGGGAGATTTCGGCGGGTCCGGAAAAGCAAACCGCCCAATCGGGCGGCGTTCATCTGCGGGGGGGCGACCTCCGGCTGTCAGTTTTGGGATAAACTGCGCCTCAGGCGGATATCTCCTGCCGGCGGCGGGATTGAGGCCCGCGGGGAATTCGTCACACCACCACAATCTTGAGGGCCATGCCGCGCCCGATGATCAGACGGCTTCCGCCCTTGACCTCCAGGATGAAGGGCCCGCCGGGGTCCTTGCTGAGCACTTCCACTTCCACGCCGGGCAGCAGCCCCATGGCGGCCAGCCGCGCATTGATTCCCCGGCCGCCGTTGACGGACACCAATTTCACACGCGATCCCGGATTCACCATGGCAAGGGGCATCATATTTCTGGGCCTTTGGCAGCTTTGAAGAGCAAATTGTTTTTGGCGCGCCCAAAACTATGTGGAAACCGAAAGGATGTCAAGCCATTTAGTGCCCATCCACAAATGGTAGATTTGAGATCAGGCCAAGGCCGCTGGGGCTTGGAAACCGGAGGCGCAGCCAAGCTACGTCGAGGATTTCAAGGGACCGAGAACGCCGGCCTGGGCTCAAAGATGCCCTTTGTGGATGGGCACTATTTAGCGGCGCTCCAGGCGCGCCACGCTCTCGATGTGCCAGGTGTGGGGAAACATGTCCAAAGGCTGGATTTCGCAGACCCGGTAACGCTCGCCGAGCACCATGAGGTCCCGTGCCAGGGTGGCCGGATTGCAGGAGACGTAAACGATGCGCGCGGCGCCGGAAAGATGGACCCGTTCCAGGACTTCCCGGTGCATCCCGTCCCGCGGGGGATCGACGACCAGAACATCGATCGACTCGCCCGCCGCGGGAAGCGATTGCCGGATNNGATGTCGCCTTCGATAAAGCGGCAATTGCGCACCCCGTTGCGCTGGCAGTTGCGCCAGGCATCCGCCACCGCGCTGGGCACGATTTCCAGGCCGGTCACTTCGGCCGCCTGCCCTGACAGATAGATGGCAATGGTGCCCGTGCCCGAATAGAGGTCCAGCACCCGTTCACCGCCGCTCAGGCGGGCGAAGGCGGCCACGGTGCGGTAGAGGCGCTCGGCCCCGCGCGTGTTCGTCTGAAAGAAGGAGTTGGCCGAAACCTCGAATTCATAAGGGCCGATCCGCTCCCGCAGGCGGTTTTCACCCCGCAGCGGGATTTCGTATTCCCCCACGGCAATGCCCGCGCGGCGGGCGGAAACATTGTTGACCACCCCGGCCACTTCGGGAAAGTCGCGCATCAATCGGTCCGCCAGGGGCAGGACCGCCTCCGGCGCCTCCGCCGCCGTGATGAGGTTCACCAGCCAGCGGTCTTGGGCCACGGAATGGCGCAGCATGAGGAAGCGCCAGAAGCCTTCGTGGCTGCGCAGGCCATAGGGCGGATATCCTGAGGCCCGCATGGACGCCCGCACCTGACCCAGGATCCGGTTGCCCAGATCCGGCTGCAGCAGGCAAGCCCGGGTGTCGAGCACTTTGTCAAAGGTCCCGGGAACATGGAGCCCCAGAGCGAAACCGTTGTCCAGCCCCTCCTGCCCGAGCTCTTCCGGCATGCGCCAGCGGCGATCCGAGCAGGAGAACTCCATCTTGTTGCGGTAGCCGAACAGCCGCTCGGAGGCAATGGTGGGATGTACCGTGACCTCGGCCAACCCGCCGATATGCTGGAGGGCTTCCCGCACGTGGCGCTGTTTGTATTCCAACTGCCGCCGGTAGTCGAGAAACTGCCATTTGCAGCCCCCGCAGGTACCGCTGTATTCGCAGGGGGCGGTCACCCGGTCGCCGGAGGGCTCCAGAATCTCCACCACGCGGGCCTCGGCGAAGGAACGCTTCCGGCGCACCACCCGTGCCCGCACGCGATCACCAGCCACCGCCCCCTCCACGAAGATCGCCATCCCATCCACGCGGGTTATGCCCCGGCCGCCGAAAGCCACATCATCGACAGCCACCTCGAGGATCTGCCCCTTTTGAACCGTCATTGCATCCTTTCCGGAAGATGGAGATCCCCGCACGACTTGGCCCACCCGATTCCATCGCGCAGACAGCCCCCGGTGCATCGGTTCCAATGGTCGAGTTCTTTATCCCATGGAACCGTCGCCCTGCCGCCGAACCGGCGCCTGCCCCCGTGGGGATGACAAGGCGGGGGAACTTGTTTATACTCACCCCTCACGGAAATCAACTGTTAGCAGGGACTCAGCCATGCCGGACCCATCCCCCGGATGCATCCCCCCGCCAGCACCCCGATGCGAACCGGTGGCCTTCGAAGCCGATGGCTTGCGCCTGGCGGGGTTTCTGCACCTCCCCGGGGTTGGCCAGGCCCCTCCGGTGGTGGTTGGCTCCCATGGCTTGTTCAGCACCGGGAATTCCGCCAAACAGGTGGCCCTGGCCCGGCATCTGTCCGCAAAAGGCATTGCCTTTTTGCGGTTCGATCATCGCGGCTGCGGCGGGAGCCAGGGCGAATTCGCCCGGGTCACTACCCTGGAGGGCCGCCGCCGGGATCTGCTGGCGGCGGCGCGCTATCTCCGGCATCGGGGCGATGTGGGCCCCATGCTGGGGCTTTTCGGCAGCAGCCTCGGGGGCGCCACGTGCCTGGCGGCCTGGGCCGCCCTCAAACCCCGACGCCTGGTGGTGGTGGCCGCCCCTTACGACAGCCGCTCGATTCTGGAAGCCGCCGACCCCGATGCCGACCGGCAGACCCGCGCGCTTTTCGGCGCGCCCCACTTTCAGTTCGACCTTACGCCGGAGCTTCCCGGGATCCGGGACATCCTGGTGATCCACGGTACCCGGGACCGGGTGATCCCGGTGGCGCATGCCCGCTGTATCCACCGGCTCGCCGGGGATCCCAAACGCCTGCTCCTCCTGGCCGACGGTGACCACCGCCTGCGCCGCCCCGAACACCGGGAGAACCTGCTGGCCGAAGCCGCCGAATGGTTCCTTCCCCTCTTGGAGATATAGTGCTGCATGCTGGATGTGAAAGTCGCCAAACTCAGCCCCAAGGATCTGGCGGCCATCCGGGCCTTCGAGCAGACCCTTGAGAGCCATGTGTGCCTCCTGGCCGTGGAGCGGGAGGGAGCCCTCTATGTGCTGGAGGCCAAACTCGCCCCGAACCTCTGGGAGCGGGTGGATGCCGTTTACCCCGGCATCGATGGCCTGCGGTCCTTCTACAAGACCCAGGACGAAGCCCGGGATGCCAAGGCCGCCCTCAAGAATTTGCTGAACCACGCTCGTGACCGGCAGTTCGCCAAACGCCCGATCCGCATCCGCTTGAGCGTTCCCCTGATGGAGGAGGGCAGCCCCTGACAGGCTGCGCCTAAGCGGCGCCTCAAGCCGAAATGCTGCGTTACGGCCCTCGCGAAACTGCTCACCACCCTGTGGATGGCCCGATTGATCGATTTCGTCCTGCACTTGAGCGTTCCCGCCCTCGCGGCTTTCTGGGCGCCACCTTCCCGCCGGGTGCGGGTCTGGTGGCTGATGGTGGCTACCCTGGCGGTGGATCTGGATCATCTCCTGGCCACTCCCGTCTACGACCCCGCCCGCTGCAGCATCGGCGTCCATCCCCTGCACCACCCCCTGGCGATCCTCGCGTACGCCGCATTGCTGCCGATTCCCGTCCTTCGCTGGCCGGCCGTGGGCCTTCTGCTCCACATGGGGATCGACGGTCTCGGCTGCCTGTTGATTTAGGGCATGGACCGACCTTCGCCGGGGCCGCCGTCTGCCGCCGGGCCCACCGGCAGGCCGTCCACCAGCACGGCCCGGGGAGCTGCCAGACTCCCGGGAAGGGCGGTCGGCGGTCCGGGCAGCACCACCAGGGTGGCGGCCCAACCGGGGCGCAGCACCCCTTGCCCGCCCAGGCCCATTAAGCGGGCGCCCTGCAGGCTGGCGCACTCCAGGGCTTCGGCCAGGGAGTAACCGGCTTCCATCACCAGCGCGATCTCCTCCCGCAACGCCGCGCCATGCCCCACGCCCAACGTTCCCGCATCCGTTCCCAAGGCCACGCGCACCCCCTTCTGCCGGGCCACGCGCAACTGCTCCAGTTGGTGTTCCAGGTTGCGCCGGCACACATCCGCCTCCCGGCTATCGGGCCCGGCGTGCCGGAGATACCCCTGCATCGCCACGGCCGTGGGAACCCACACCACCTGCCGATCCGCCAGGCGGGCCAGATTGTCGGTCCCCATGAAAAAACCGTGCTCCACGGAATGCGCACCCGCTTCCGCCGCCACCCGCACCGCCTCGCTCCCGTTGGCATGCACCATGGTGCGCCGTCCCCGGCGCAGGCCTTCCGCCACGGCGGCCCGCAGCTCGTCGACCCCAAACTGGGTCGGGGTCTGCCGGCCGAAATCCGTCAGGCTGTTGAGACCCGAGTTGACGATCTTCAGGTGATCCCCGGGGGCGTCCTCCATGGCCACGGCCCGTGCCAGGTCACGGCCGCACGCCACGGGGCGTCCAATGAGGCTGCCGTAACGGCCCTCCCGCCGCCAGGCCCGACCGGCGGCCCGCACCTGGACAGGGCCCGGCGAAGCGCCCATCTCCCGGCGCAGGCGCAGGGCAAAGCCGCCGTAGTCTCCCCCGTCCCGCACCGCCACAACGCCAGCCGCCAGGTGTTGCGCCAGGTGGCCTCGCATTACCGGGCGCAACTGGCTGTAGGAGGCGTTCAACTGGGCCTGGCGCACCGCCGGGTCCGCGGCACTGGACATGAAAAGGTGCACATGGGCGTCCACCAGGCCCGGAATGACGGTGTTCTCCGAGGCGTCCAGCACCGGCAGATCCTCCACGGGCGCCGCTTCCGCGGCGGGGCGCAGGTCCTGAACCACGCCCCCCACCACGGTGAGCCGAACCCCTTTCCGGGCGGGCCGACCGGTGCCGTCCAGCAGCCAGCCCACGCGCATCACGAAACTGTCCCTCCGGGGACATGCCGTATCCGTCATGGCGCGGGGACTCCCGGTTCCAGAAAATTCCTCACCGCCGCCGCGTAGCCCGGTGTCCCGCAGGCTTCGGAGTGGCGTGCCCCTTCGGCCACATGGAGGGACGCGCTCCCCGGAGGGAAGGCCGCCAGCAGACGGCGGGCAAACGCCTCGGGGAACCGCCGGTCGCGGGCTCCGTGAATGAGCAAGACCGGCATGCGGATCCCGGGGGCCAGGCGCGCGGGGCTCACCCGGTCGAGGCCGCCCCGGAAGTAGAGATCCATCCAGAAGAGGATGGCCGGGCCGAAGGCGACTCCCAGAAACCGGTTGGCCCACTTGTAGAGATGCAGCAGGGCTTCGCGGGTGAAGGGGTAACTGCCCTCGAGGATCAACCGCTCCACCCGGTGGGGGTTGCGCGCCGCGGCGATGATCGCACCCCCCGCGCCGGCCGAGTGCCCGTAGAGCACCACCGGGGAAGCTCCGCACCAGGCGAGCACGGCCTCGATGTCCTCGGCAAAGGTCCCCGGGTGCACCAGGGTCTTGGGGCTCGAGCCACCGTGGTCCCGCGCCGAAAAAAGCACCGTGGTGTAGCCCAGTTGCCCGAAGATGCGCGCCCGGGCCACCATGCGGTCCCGGTTGCGGCCCCAGCCGTGCATGAACACCACCGTACCCCGGGGGGTACCCGCGGGTGTCACCCGCCAGGCTTCCAGCACTCCGGAATCCACCGCCGGCAGACGCAGTTCCTCCACCCGCCCCCAGTCCGGGGGATCCGTCACCGGCTGCCGCGGGTAACGCTGCACCAGGTAGGCCAGGACAATGGACAGCGCTCCGTAGAGCGCCAGGGCAGTCAGCACCACGGTCAGAAATCCCATGACGTCACCGTCCCTATATACGTCTGCAGACCTTCCATTTTTCTCCCCGCCTCCGACCCACCCGCCGTCAGTCAGGTTCGCAAGTCACCCCGCAGCCAGAGCCGCAGACGGTCCATGGCGAGGAAGGCGAACATCCGGCGATTCATGTCCCGCCGGTTGAAGGGGAAGACATACCGCCACCCCACCACGCTCTCCGCCGTGGCCAGGCCGATGCAGACCGTGCCCACGGGCTTGTCCGCCGAGCCGCCCCCGGGACCGGCGATGCCGGTGGTGGCCAGGCCGAAATCGGCCCCGGCAACCCGCCGCGCCCCGTGCGCCATGGCCCGGGCCGTTTCTTCGTGCACCGCGCCCCAACGCTCCAGCACCTCGGGTGAAACCCCCAACACCGCGGTCTTGACGGCGTTGGCGTAGGTCACGGCCGAGAGCAGGAAGTAATCGGAGCTCCCGGCAACGTCCGTGAGCAGGGCGCCGATCATCCCTCCCGTGCAGCTTTCGGCCACGCCAAGGGTCTGGCCACGCCCGCGCAGCAATTCCCCCAGAGCGGTGGCCATCCCCTCTCCGCGCCGCGACACCACCCGCTTGCCCAGACGCCGGCAAACCTCTTCCGCGGCCTGGCCCAGGCGACGCTCCAGGTCCCCACGCTCCTGGGCATGGCCGTAGAGGCGCACCTGGATTTCGGGGAAGGCCACCCGCAACCCCAGGCGAATTCCGGGAAAGCCGGCTTCCAGCCCCTCCAGGCGTTCCCCCACGACGGATTCAGGCATCCCGAAGGTGTTGAGTACGCCCACCTCCTGAACACCCGCCGGAATTCCCACGAGATCCCAAATGCGGGGCAGCACATGACGCTGGAGCATGGCCTCCATTTCACGGGGGACCCCGGGCAGGCAGATCACCTGGCAGCCGCCGATGCGCAATCGGAAGCCGGGGGCCGAGCCTTCCGGATTGTCCAGGCATTCGGCCCCGTGAGGCAATCGGGCCTGTTTGCGGTTGGCCGCCGAAATGGAAATTCCCCGGGGCGCCAGGAAGCGCTCCACGACCGCCAGGGCGGCAGCGCTTTCCGCCAGTTCGACGCCGGCGGCCTGGGCCGCGGCCTCAGCCGTGCGGTCGTCGGCGGTGGGCCCCAGTCCCCCGGTGACCACAGCGATAGCCGCCCGGCCGCCGATTTCCGACAGGGCCGCAGAAATGGCGTCCCGATCGTCCCCCACGCAGGTATGCCGCAGCACGGGGACGCCGGCCTCCTCCAATCGCTCCGCGATCCAGGCCGCATTGGAATCCACCACGGACCCGCAGCGGATTTCATCGCCGGTGGAAAGGATTTCCGCACACACGGGTGGCGTCATGACGCAAACTCCGTAGGTGGATGGGCACAAGTTACTATAACCCATCTCAAAAAACGGATTTTGGCCCCCAGGTCAAGGCGGAGGCAGATTTCAAACTACAGGCAACCGGCTGGTTGTCGA
>DJGG01000121.1:0-16839 GCA_002432195.1 Desulfobacteraceae bacterium UBA5852 | reverse complement strand
GACTTTTTTGAGATGGATTCTAAAGACAGCAGGTTTCTCCCCCAAGCGAAGGACTGTACCAGAAACGATGCCGCAAGTCAGCCGCCTCATCTGCGGATGACAAACGGTATCCTCATCATGCGGGCCTCCCGCGGAATTCCCGCCGACCAACTGCCCCCCAAATGATCGCCCGTGGCCCGGATAGCCCCCGGCAGGTCCGGACTGCGCCCCGGTCTCGTCTGGCGCCGGCAACGGTGGGCGTGCTATGGATCGGCTGCCGGGGTCGGCGCGCGTCGGCCTTTGGCCCGGTGCCACCTATATAGAAAGGATCGGCTCCATGGAGCGAATCCTCATTCTCAACGCCGTGGCGGTCAACGAGGGCCGGGAAACCGCGGGGGATGTCTTCGTGCGGGATGGCCGCATTGCCAGGCTGGGCNNGGTCATCTGCAAGCCGACGTGGTGCTGGATGCCGCCGGGGCTCGTCTCCTGCCGGGGATGATCGACGCCCATGTCCACTTCCGGGAGCCCGGCCTCACGCCCAAGGGGGATTTGGCTTCCGAATCCCGGGCGGCGGTGGCCGGCGGGGTCACGAGCTTCATGGACATGCCCAATACCCTGCCCCCCACCACCACCCTGGAGGCTCTGGAGGACAAGTGCCGGCGGGCGGCGGCCGCCTCCCTCGCCAACTACGCCTTCTACTTCGGGGCCACCAATTCGAACCTGGACGCCGTCGCCCGCCTTCCTCCCGGGTCGGCCTGCGGGGTGAAGGTCTTCATGGGGGCCTCCACGGGGGACATGCTGGTGGACGCCCCCCATAGCCTGGAGCGGGTATTTGCCGAGTCTCCCCTGTTGGTGGCCGCCCATTGCGAGGACACTCCCCGGATCCTGGCCAACGAGGCCCGCCTGCGGGAGCGCTGGGGGCCTGCGGTTCCCCCCGAGGCCCACCCGGAGATCCGCGACGCCGAGGCCTGCTACGCCTCCTCGTCCCTGGCGGTGGCCCTCGCCAAACGCCACGGTACCCGCCTCCACCTCCTGCACCTGAGCACAGCCCGGGAGATGGAGCTGCTGTCCTCGGGCCCCATGGGAAGTAAATCCATCACGGCCGAGGCCTGTGTGCATCATCTCTATTTTACGGCGGAGGACTACGCCACCCTGGGCAACCGTCTCAAGTGCAACCCGGCCGTAAAATCCCCCGCCGACCGGGAGGCGCTGCTGGCGGCCCTGGCCGATGGGCGCATCGACACCGTCGGAACCGACCATGCGCCCCACACCATAGAGGAGAAGCAACGGCCCTACCTCCAGGCGCCGTCCGGCATCCCCCTCATCCAGCACGCCCTGCCCTGCCTCCTGGAACACGTCCAGGACGGCCGTATATCCCTGGGCCTGGTGGTGGAAAAAACCAGCCACGCCGTGGCGGACCGCTTCGGGATCATCGACCGCGGCTTCATCCGGGAGGGGTACTGGGCGGACCTGGTGCTGGTGGATCTGAACCGCCCCTTCCGGGTGACGCGCACCGCCCTGCAATCCAAGTGCGGGTGGTCGCCCTTCCAAGGACGGGAATTCCGCTCCTCGGTGGTGGGCACCCTGGTTTCCGGCCACCTGGCTTTCAGGGACGGCCTCTGCCATCCCATCCCGGCGGGCCGGCGTCTTGAATTCCGTTGAGATCCGAGACCCTGACTTAGCCAATACCGCACTAAGATTTCCGGTTTATTGAGCCGTTTTTTGGCGAATTGGTTTCTTATTCGGAAAAATTTTTCACAGTTTTCGCCCGAGATCTGATTTTTCATACCATCTGCTGCCACACGCCCCACCTTCCTGATCGACACATTTTGTCGATTTCAGGCAGGCTTGCATCAATTCGGGAAGCTTGCTGGAGGCTCCTATGGAGCCTCCGGGATTGAAATCCATTTTTTCTTTCCTTGCTCCGGCCTCGCTCCGTGCAAAACCCTGTCCGCCGCCGATCTTTCGAAATCCCGACGGGAATTCCTTTTGATCTCAATGAGTAAGATCGAATCCGGGCTGGTGCGATCGCAGGAGCGCATCCATCCAACGGCTGGACTCCGGAACCTATTTTCATCATCATAATGTCGTAGAGATAGATAACTATCTGTTTATTAACTAATTATTATTTCATGGAACGTGTGACCCACTTACCGGCCACGGCGTATATATATTTTTTTTGCCTCGCATTTGCTTATTTGACTATCGTATTTTCCTCCCCGATATCTTCTTTTGGCACATCCCTTGCTAAGACTTCTGCACAAGTTTTTGATCCTCACAAATAAATTTTCAAGCGCCTGTGACCAATGCGAAGTCTCCAACGTATATTGCGATAGCTGATTTTTTTCTTCTTGAAAACACAGGCGGATCGGGAGTTTCAGGGAAGGGGGTGGTAACTGGGTCAGATTCGAAACAAACACTTTTATCGCCAGAAGCAAAAATTGGTTATGAGCCCGAACCTTGTTCCATCAACCCAACTTAACTAGGAGGACGTCATGAAAAAGATCATCGATTTCTTCAAGAACGAAGAAGGTGCCACGGTTCCCGAGTATGCCTTGATGCTGGCGGTGATCGCAGCGGTGGTTCTGGTGGCAGTGCAAGCGATCGGCACCAACGCCAATGGTATCTTCACAACTGTTGGGGATAACCTTAAAACCGCCGGAAGCTGATCGGCTTTTCTCGCAAGAGCCAAAAATTGAATTGATTGCGCTACCGAATCAGGCAGGAGGTTCCGAGTTCAATAATCTCCTGCCTGATCAGCGCCCCCAACACCACGACGAAAATTGAAATTATGAACCCAGTGCTGACACCGCAAATGGAAATCACCTTATTCTTCATCCTGGCCATCGGCCTCTTCGCCTGCGCTGTTATCGACACCCGTCACCACAGGATCCCGAATGCAATCACCCTGACGATGATTTGCTTGGCTATCGCATTTTATTCCGCGGCCGCAGGATGGGAAGGGTTCTTCTTCAGCTTGAAAGGTTGCGGGTTGGGCTTCGCTCTATTTCTTATCCCTTACCTGCTGGGCGGCATGGGAGCCGGCGACGTCAAACTCATGATCGCCGTGGGAGCGGTCATCGGCATCAATGGAATCCTCCAGGCGGTTCTGTACATAGCCGTCAGCGGTGGGGTTTTCGCCCTGTTGACGATCATTCGTCGACAGAGTCTAAAGTCCTTTATCTTGCGGCATTTACAAAGTTTTCGCGATTTCCTTGCCACCGGGTACTACGCCAGCAACACCGACATGACCATCGCCAACAAGGGTGCCCGTTTCGGCTACGGTTTACCCATAGCCTTCGGGACTTGCCTATACTTGTCTCAATCGCTTTACGGGACCTACTTCCCCTAAGGAACGTCCAGGAGGTCGATCATGGAACGTTGGAAATCCGTTGTCCCCATCCTGTTGGCCCTGGTCATCGCCCTGACCGGCAGCCTCCTTCTCTACAAGTGGATGCAGTCCCAGACCGCCTCCGCCGAAACGGTGCAGGTGCAGGCCGAGGCTGTCCCGGTGTGCGTGGCCGCCGTGGACCTCACCTGGGGCACCAAGATCGAGCCGGCCATGCTCAAGACGGTCCCCTATCTCAAGGAGAGCCTGCCTTCGGGCTACTTCACCAAGCCTGAAGAGCTCAAGGACCGGGTGGTGATCACGCCGCTCAAGGCCAACGACCCGGTGATCGAGCACCGTCTGGCGCCGTCCTCCGTGACCACCGGCGGGGTGTCGGCTATCGTGAGCCCCGGCAAGCGCGCCGTAGCCGTCAAGGGGGACAAGGTCATCGGTCTCGCCGGGTTCATCTCCCCCATGAACCGGGTGGACGTCATGGTCACCATCGAAGATCCGGCCACCGAGTCCGAGGTCACCAAGACCGTGCTGGAGAACATTCTGGTGCTGGGCACCGGGACCCAGATCCAGAAGAACGACAAGGGCGACCCGGCACCGGTGGATGTCTACACTTTGGAAGTGGACCCCGTCGAGGCCGAAAAGCTCTCGCTTGCGGCCACCAACGGCAAGCTCCAGCTCTCCCTGCGCAATTCCATGGATGCGGAGAAGATCCTCACCCCCGGAGCCACCATTCCCCAGACACTGGCCTCCCTGCGCAATCCCGCACCGGAAGTGAAAAGGCAGGAAGGCCCCCGCGGGGTGCCCCGCTCCGAGGTCACCGTGGAAGTCATCAAGGGCAACGACTTGGCCAAGCAGAAAATGTAGCCGCAAAATAAGGAGGGGTCATGCGATTCGACACACTTCATTCTATCGTTCCACACCGGGGTCTGGCCCTGCTCCTGGCCTTGCTCCTGGCCATGGCTCTGGCGCTGGCATCGGGGGCGGACACTCTTGCAGTCGAGGCCACCCCGGCCGGCCAGTTGTCCCTGATCTCGGGGAAATCCATCGTGCTCACCAGCGAAAAGGCGGTCAAACGGGTTTCCGTGGCGGACCCCGAGGTGGCCGATTTCATCCTGCTTTCCCCCACCGAGATCTACCTCACCGGCAAAAAGGCCGGCGTCACCAACCTGACCCTTTGGCAGGACAACCGGGTGGTGGCGGTCTACGATCTTCAGGTGGCCTACGATATCACCCGTCTGAAGGAAGACCTCCACCGCCTGCTGCCGGAGGAAAAGGAACTGAGCGTCCTGGCCACCCATGACACCATCACCCTGGCGGGAAAGGTCACCCGCACGGCGCATCTGAACCAGGCCGTGAACCTGGCCAAGGCCTACGCCCCGGAGGAGAAGGTCACGAGCCTCGTGGAGGTGGGGGGGGTGCACCAGGTGATGCTGGAGGTGCGGGTGGCGGAGATGTCCAAGAGCACCGCCAATCAATTGGGGATCAACCTCCTTTACACCCGCGGGGAAGACTTCGGGGTGAGTCTCCTGAGCAACCTGGCCGACCTGGTCTCTCCCAGCGACGCCAACCTGGCCGCCGGCCCCCTGGCCTTGCTTACTTCCCCGTCGGTGAATGCCCTCTTCCGCTTCCAGAAGGGCAGCGCCACCTGGACCGGGTTGATCGACGCCCTCAAGGAGGACGGCCTGGCAAAGGTGCTCGCGGAGCCCACCTTGATTTCCTTAAGCGGCCAGTCGGCGAGCTTCCTGGCCGGCGGTGAATTTCCCGTGCCTCTACCACAGGGCCTGGGGACCGTGGCCATCGAATACAAAGCCTTCGGCGTTGGTCTGACCTTCAAACCGACTGTTCTGGGGCCTGAAAAAATCGGCATCGAAGTGGCGCCCGAAGTCTCCGAGCTGGATTTCTCCACGGCCGTCCGTTTTTCAGGCTTCCTCGTCCCGGGCCTCACCACCCGGCGGGCATCCACAGTCGTGGAACTGGCTGACGGTCAGAGCTTCGCCATCGCCGGCCTGCTCAAGGAAACCATTCGTGAAGACGTCCAGAAGTTTCCTTTGCTAGGTGAAATCCCGGTGCTGGGGGCACTCTTCCAGAGCAAGAGCTTCCAGAAGAACGAAACCGAGCTGGTGATCGTGGTGACTCCCCGGCTGGTGAAACCCCTGGACACCGCCAGCCAGCCGCTGCCCACAGACTTTTATGCCGAACACAACGAAGCGGAGTTCTACCTTTTCGGCGCCATGGAAAGCCGCCGCGCTCCTCACGCCGTTAACCCCGGCGGGTTGGACGGCGATTTCGGCCACGCCAAACCCTAACCGGAGACCGCACCCGCTTTTACGCCGTCAGGAGGCAGCAATGAAATCAGGAATTATCCAGGCAAGCACGACGATCCTCTTGGCCCTGCTGGTACTGGCCGGCTGCACGAGCCCCACACCCCACCTAGACCAGAATTGGGGGCGCTCCTTCGAGGCCGCCAAATACAGCCAAACCCTGAACCCCGACGCCGGCCAGGCGACTACCCCCGTCACCGGGATGGAAGGCGAGCGCGCCGCACGCGCCGACCAGCAGTACAGCGAGACCTTTGAAACCGCCCAGCCGCGCCCGGTCTACAACATCAACATGCCGGGCGTGTCCAGCAGCAGGTAACGAGGTGCGAGCCATGTTGATCCGCAATCAAAAAGGCGTCGCGGCGGTGGAATTTGCCATTGTGCTGCCGGTGTTGGTTCTGATCCTTTTCGGGACCATCGAGTTCGGGCTCCTGCTTTTCAACAAGCAGGTGATCACCAACGCCAGCCGGGAAGGGGCGCGGGCCGGCATCGTGGCCCCCGATGCCACCGCGCTCCGGATCCCCTTCAGCGAAATCGAGAGCGTGGTCAACACCTACTGCGCCAGCAATCTGATCTCCTTCGGGTCCACACCCGCGACCCCGTCCACGGCCACCAATCCGGCCAGTCCCACGGTGCAGAATTTCGGCGACGACCTCACCGTCACGGTCACCTACCCTTACACGTTCCTGGTGCTGAACAATCTGGGGTTTGCCCCAATCAACCTCACGGCCCGGACCGTGATGAAATACGAATAGGCGCAAGCCGCCGAGGTGGATCATGAACAGCCCTGAATGGAAAAAATCCCTCCACAACCAGCGCGGCGTGACCGTTGTGCTCGTGGCCATCCTGCTCCTGGCCCTGATTGCCATCACCAGTCTGGCGGTGGATATCGGCTATGTCATGGCCACCCGCAACGAGCTGCAGAACGTGGCCGACGCCGGAGCTCTCGCGGGCGCGCGCCAACTGGGCGTGCTCTATGAGGAGATGGGGCCCGGGTCCCAGGATGACTACGTCTGCGACCCAGGAACCATCATCCCCGTGGTGCAGGAAACCGGCGCCCTGAACACCGCGGCCGGCGTCTGCATCGCCATCGACGCCGCGGAGGTGGTCATCGGCCGCTGGAACTCGACTTCGCGCACCTTTGCCGCGACCCTCAGCCAACCCAATGCGGTGAAGGTCACCGCCCGGCGCGACGGCAGCGCCAACGGACCCATTACCACCTTCTTTGCCCAGGTGATCAACATCGACTCGGTCCCGGTGCGTGCCGAGGCCATCGCTGCCCTGACGGGAGAGAGCACCTCGGACCCGCTGGACCTGGAAATCCCCGTGGGCATCTCTCTGGAGTGGTTCGTTCAGAAGGGCGCTTTCTGCGGGGAGTATATCAAGTTCTACCCCACGGGTACCCTGGACGGCTGCGCCGGCTGGCACACCTATACCTCCTGGCCGTCCAATGCGGCCAAACTGGCGGATGCCCTCACCGATCTGGAAAACGGCCAGACGCCCGTGGGCGTGCCCAGCGAACCGGTCACCACCGGCGACGAGTTTGTTTTCACCGGCGGTACCGTGGCCTCGGCTTTCGACGAGATGAAATCGCTCTTCGAATCCAAGCGCGAAAACGACGCCGACGGCAACCCGAATACGTGGACGACCAAGGTCATCATCTACGACCCGTCGGAGCTCTCCAGCCCCTGCGGCAACCCCACCGGGCGACTGAACATCGTGGGTTTTGCCACCATCGTCATCGAACAGGTGTTGGAAACGCCTGAAAAAACCATTTGGGGCCGCGTGATCTGCGACGAGGTCTCCTATGGTCGGGGCAGCGGCGGCAACTACGGGACCATGGGGTCCATCCCGGGTCTGGTGGAATAGAACAGGGGAAAGCCATGAAAGCGACATTGCGGATCAAGCTCGCCACGGTGCGAGTGGATACCGACCGGTCCCTGCGGGACATCATCCAGGCCCTGGAGGGGCTTCAGGTGGCCGGAGCGGAGGAAGCCGGCAGCGCCCGCGCGCTGATATATGAACTGGGAACGGACACCGACGCGGATTTCGCGGTCATCGAAACCCAGATGCGCACGGAACCTCTCGAGCACCTGTTCCTGGTGGCCCCCAACCCCACGCCGGGCATCCTCATGCGGGCCATCAAGATGGGCGTGCGGGAGTTCTTCTCCCTGCCCCTCAACGAGGACGAGATCGGGGCCGCCCTGGCCCGGCTGCGGGACGCGGCCCCGCCCCCGGCGGCCGACATCGCGCACAAATCCGGGCAGGTGCTCCACATTATCGGGAGCAAAGGCGGCGTGGGCACCACCACCGTGGCCGTGAACCTGGCCGCGGCCCTCACGGCCGAGCACCGGGGCTTGAAAGTGGCCCTGGTGGACATGAACACCCTCTTCGGGGACATCCCCCTGTTTTTGGATCTCAAATCCAAGTTTCACTGGGGGGAAATCACCAAGAATATCAACCGCCTGGATGACACCTTTCTGACCAACATCCTGGAGCCGCATTCCAGCGGCATCAAGGTCCTCACCTCCCCGGCGCACCTCAACGGCCACACCGCGCCCACCCCGGAAATCATGGACCGCCTCCTGGGGCTCATGCGCACCATGTTCGACTTCGTGATCGTCGATGGCGGCCAGTCCACCGACGACACCTGTCTGCGCGTCCTGCAGCTCTCCGAGGCCGTCCTGCTGGTGTCGGTGCTGAGCCTCCCGTGTCTGGCCAACACCAACAAGCTGCTCAAGTCCCTGACCAGCCTGGGCTACACTTCGCGGGACAAGATCCGTGTGGTGATCAACCGCTACCTGAAGAAGTCGGACGTGTCCCTGACGGACGCCGAAGAAGGCATCAGCCAGAAGCCTTTCTGGGTGGTGCCCAACGACTACCGATCCTCCATGAGCGCCATCAATCAGGGGAAACCCCTGGTGGACCTGGCGCCGCGGGCCGCCATCACCGAAAGCTTCCGTGGAATGGCCCGCGCCCTGGTGCCGAACGAACAACCCGCACCGCGCAAACGCGGGTTTTTCTCCCTGGGCGCACGCGGCTGAGGCTGCCGCCCACGACTGGACGATTCATTGGAATTCATCCGAAACAGGAGGCGATCATGACGGCATCAGCGGCATCCATCCGCAAAGTGGATATCCCCTCGGGGAAAAAGTACATGCCGGAAGAATACTTCGATTTCAAATCCCGGATCCATGATCGCCTGCTGGACATCGTCGATCTCGCGGTGATCGAAACCCTCGATCGCGAGACCCTGGCCAGCCAGATCCGGCTGGTGGTGGAGCGAATCTTGAGGGAGGATCCCAACGCCCTGCCCCTGAACCTCCAGGAACGGGAGAAAATTTTCTCCGAGGTGGTGGACGAGGTGGTGGGCTACGGTCCCATCTCCCCCTTTCTCAAGGACCCCACGGTCTCCGACATCCTGGTGAACACCTACAACCAGATCTACGTGGAGCGCTTCGGCAAGCTGGAAGCCACCGACGCGCGCTTCAAGGACGACGACCACCTGCGGAAGATAATCGACAAGATCGTGTCCTCCGTGGGACGCCGCATCGACGAGTCCTCCCCCATGGTGGACGCCCGCCTGCCGGACGGCTCCCGCGTCAACGCCATCATCCCGCCCCTGGCCGTGGACGGCCCCATGCTCTCCATCCGGCGCTTCGCGGTGAGCCCCCTGGAACTAAAAGACCTCATCGACTACCAGACCCTGCCTGCGCAATTGGAGACGATCCTCCAGGGCATCGTCCGCGCCCGGCTCAACGTCCTGATTTCCGGCGGCACCGGCAGCGGCAAGACCACGCTTCTCAACGTGCTCTCGCGGTTTTTGGGGGATGACGAGCGCATCGTCACCATCGAGGACGCGGCCGAGCTTCAGCTCAAGCAGGAGCACCTGGTGCGCCTGGAAACCCGGCCGGCCAACATCGAAGGCCAGGGGCAGGTGACCCAGCGGGACCTCGTGCGCAACAGCCTGCGCATGCGGCCGGACCGCATCATCGTCGGTGAGGTGCGCGGCCAGGAGGCTTTCGACATGCTCCAGGCCATGAACACCGGCCACGACGGCTCCATCACCACCATCCATTCCAACTCCCCCCGGGATGCCCTCATGCGCCTGGAAACCATGGTGGCCATGGCCAACCTGGACATCCCCAGCCAGTTCCTGCGGCGCTACATCGCCTCCGCCCTGAACGTGATCATCCAGGTGGCGCGCCTGGCCGACGGCCGGCGGAAGCTGGTGAGCCTCCAGGAAGTCACCGGCATGGAGGGGGATGTCATCACCATGCAGGAGATCTTCTCCTTCAAGCAGACGGGCCTGCACGCCGACGGCAAGATTCGCGGGCGCTTCATGTTCCATGGTATCCGTCCCAAATTCAGTGAAACCTTCCGTGTCCTGGGCATCAAAATGCCGTCGGAATTCTTCGACGTTTCCACCGTGATGGAAGTCTGAGGACCCAAGAGGTGAACCCATGAATCTGCTCGTAATTGGATTCGGTATCTTTGTCGCGGCCGTGGTGGTGATCGAGCTCTGCCTGTTGGCCTTTCGCCATTCCCGGACTTCGAGCCGCCAGAAAATCCGCAAGCGAATACGGGCCTTCGCTCCCGAAGGCGAGGACCCCGCCGCCGATATCCTGCGTCAGCGGAAGTTGAGCGACATGCCTGCGCTGGATGCCTTCCTGCGGCACACCCCCGGCATCCCTCAATTGGACGACCTGCTGCAGCAGGCCGATGCCCGCTACCCCCTGGGGTTTTACCTCCTGCTGACACTCTTCCTAGTGGTTATAAGCTGGGTGGGGGGCAACCTGTTGTCCACCAACCCCCTGTTGCACTTTGTGGCGCCGATTCTGGGGGGTTCCGTGCCTTATCTTTATCTGCTGCGCCGTAAGTCCAAGCGCATCCGGCAATTCCAGGCCCAGCTCCCCGACGCCCTGGACATGCTGGCGCGGGCTCTGCGCGCCGGGCACGCCTTTTCCGGGGGACTCAAACTGGCCGCTGAAGAATTCCCGGCGCCCTTGGGCCAGGAATTCCAGCAAACCATGGACGAAATCAATTTCGGGGTGAGCGTCCCCCAGGCCTTGACTCACATGGCCGCGCGCGTCGACTGCCCGGACCTGAAGTTCTTCGTGGTCTCCGTGATCCTCCAGCGGGAAACCGGCGGTAACCTGGCCGAAATCATGGAAACGCTGGCCAACCTGATTCGCGAGCGCTTCAAGCTGCACGGTAAAATTCGGGTGCTGTCGGCCGAGGGGCGCCTCTCCGCGGCCATCCTGGTGGGCCTGCCCATTGTCATGTTCCTCTTCCTCCAGTGGCGCTCCCCCGAGTACATCGGCCTGCTCATCACCGAACCCGCGGGCCGGGTCATGCTGGCCGGCGCCGTCGCCCTGCTGTTAATGGGCTTGGTGATGCTCAAGAAGATGGTCGCCATTAAGGTCTAGTCCGCATCAACCCTCTATCACCGAGGTACCGCCATGATGACCACCGATATCGCCCTGATCGCATCCATCGCCGGCTTTGCCACCCTCTTCCTCTTTGGCGTGGGGGTAATTCAACACTCCCGCCAGAAGGCCGTCAGGCGCCAACTGGTGGCCAAAATCCGCATGGAGGACGAAACCATCGTGGATGCACCGGGTGCTCTCGACCCCGAGGGGCAGAAGCGGCCCTCGGCCAACCCGCTCCTGCGCCTGTTGCACGCCTTAGGCAAACGGTACGCCGGTGTGGAATCGGCCGAGTATTCCGCCTCCCGCAAGCGCTTTCTCAAGGCCGGTATCCGCTGGGAAGGAGCCCCTTCGGCTTTCTGGAGTGTCAAGATCCTGGCGCCGTCGCTCCTGGTGCTGCTCTTTGTCTTCCTGCGCTTGAGCGTCTTCAAGATGTTCGCCCCCAACCAGGCCCTTTCCATGGCCATTCTCCTGGGGGTGGCCGGTTTCTATTTACCCGATTTTTGGTTGTACCTTAAAACCAGCGCCCGCAAGGAACGCCTGTTCGAAGGACTCCCCGACGCCCTGGACCTGATGGTGGTCTGTGTGGAGGCCGGCATGGGGTTGGACGCGGCCATCAACCGCGTGGGCAAGGAAATGGCCTTGAGCAACCGGGTGCTGAGCGACGAATTCAAGCTGCTCAACCTGGAGCTACGGGCCGGCAAGAAGCGCACCTTGGCGCTGCGCAACCTGGCCCTGCGCACCGACCTGGAGGACCTCAACAGCCTGGTGACCCTCCTGATCCAGGCCGACCGCTTCGGCACGAGCATCGCCCAATCCCTGAGGGTCTTTGCCGATTCGTTCCGCTCCAAGCGCTTCCAGCGCGCCGAGGAGATCGCCGCCAAGATGCCGGTGAAGTTGATCTTCCCCTTGATCCTGTTCATCTTCCCCACCCTGATGGTGGTCATCGTCGGACCGGCCGCCATCCGGATCTATCAGAACCTGCTCATGCACTGAATCGTCCGGAGGCTACGCCCATGAATCCCGCCATCTGCATCCGCACCGACCACCGATGTAACCGGGTTGCCCTGTTGCTGGCCCTGGCACTGGTTTTGGCCGGCTGCGCCAACCCCTTCAAGCCCACCCCGGAAATGGGGATGGCCGGCGGCCTGGCGCCTTCCTTTGCAAAGGTCCCCCCCGACAGCCGCCTGGCCGATGTGCCGAAGGAGATGCTTTTCCCGAAGGAACTGCCCGCTATGAGCGCCTCCCAGCGGGAGCACCTGGGAGACTTGATGTTCCAGCGCGGCAACCTGCCCGGGGCCTTTGTGCAGTATGACAAATGCCTGCAGCAGGAGCCCGAAAACTTGCGCCTGCGTTACAAGAAGGGATTGGCCCTGTTGGCGGGCGAGAGCTTCGCGGACGCCGCCCGGGAACTTCAGGGCGTCATCGAGGCGCGCCCGGATTTCGCCCGGGCCCACGAGGCCTTGGGAAAGGCCCATTTCAGCCTCCAGGCATATACCCCCGCCGAAAAACACTTGCGCCAGGCCCTGGACCTGGATCCCGAACTTTGGGCCGCCGCCAACCTATTAGGCAATATCCTGGATTTCCGCAGGGAGTATCCCCAGGCCATCGAGGCCTACCGCCAGGCCCTGCGGGTCCAGCCGGACAACGGCACGCTCCACAACAACCTGGGAGTTTCGCTGTTGTTGGCCCACCGCTATCCCGAAGCGGTGGAAGCCTTGCGGCAAGCACTGCGCTTAGGGGCCGCGGACGAGCGCCTGTTCAACAATCTGGGCATGGCCTTGGCCGGAGCAGGGGATTATGCAGGCGCCTTGGAGGCATTCCGGCGTGGGGGCACCGAGGCCAGCGCCTTCAACAACCTGGGGTGCATCTACCTTGGACAGGGGAAGTACGCCGAAGCCGAAGCGCATTTCGAAAAAGCCATCGCCCTGAGCCCCACTTTTTATGTCAAGGCCAGCGAGAATCTGCGCCAGGCGCGCGCCTACCTGGCCCAGCAATAGGAATTGGCCGGTCACCGCCTTACGGATTGACGGGACCTCAGGCTGAAAGGAGCCCATCGCCATGCCAACACACTCGATCACCCGGCCAGCGCGCATCACAACCCGCCTTCTGACTCTGGGGGGCCTGCTGGTGATCTTCCTCGGCTGCTCTACGATGAGCGACTACCTGAGTTGGGTGCCCTTTACCGACAATGCCACCCATCGGGGCAGCATTTCCTCCGCCGAGGTGGACGGTTTCTTTCAGCAGGTCAAACCCGTGCGCGGGGATGCGGAATCCGTCTACCGCCTGGCCCTCCACTTCCAGAAACAGGGGCGCCACGAGTGGGCCATCGATGAGTTCCGCCGGGTGTTGGCTATTGAACCCGGACATGCCCGGGCCTACAACGGCATCGGGGTTTCCCATGACCACCTGGGGCGCTACCACCAGGCCGCCGAAGCTTACGGGCGAGCGCTGGCCCTGGACCCATCCTTCCACGAGGCGTGGAACAATCTCGGCTACTCGGCCCTTCTGGGAGACGATGTCGCCGCCGCCGTCCACAGCTTCCGCCGGGCCATCGCCCTGGAGGGACGCAATCCGCGCTATCACAACAACCTCGGCCTGGCCTACGCCCGTTTGGGGCAGGAAGCGCAAGCCTATGCCGAGTTCCGTCTGGCGGGCGGGGAAACGGAAGCCCGGCGCTACATGGCCAAGTTCTTTCCCCCGCCGCCGCACCCTGATGGGGCCGGTGCTCCGGTGATGGCCGCTTCGGCCTCACACCCCTCCAAGGTCACCGGCATGACCTCCTCCTCGGAAAACACCCTGCCTTCAGTCGCGGCATCCATGCCTCCTACCCTAGCCACGCTTCGATCGTCGATCGGTTCTATCCCTGCGGCCCCCGGCCTTGCCGCACCGTCGGCATCTCTGGTGACCAGTCAGGTGAACCCACCGACGAAGGAAGGCGCGGCATCGGGTGAGGGGCACCGGGCAATCGCGTTTGAAGAACGGAACGGCCGAACCGAGGAGCCTGCCGACGAGGTCGTGACGACACCGGTCCCATCTCCCATTGAAGTGGTCATGGTGCGCGAGGCCGACGGCTTCCGCATCCAGGTGACTCCGCCGGAAGCGCTGTCCTCCGTGGAGCCCGAAGCTGGAGGACCTCGGCCGCTGATCCCTATCCCCATCACCAGTTCTCCGGAAGCGGTGCCGACAGCGGCGCCCCCCGAATTTGCGGCCCGGGTGGCCGCCGCAACTTCCATATCAAACCCCTTGGAAGGCTTCTCCAACTCCCCCGCGCCCTACCCCGCAGCGCCCACAACACCACCGGGCTCCATGAATAATCCCAAGCCATCGGTCCTCGTGAGCAACGGCAACGGTGTCCGCCGGATGGCCGCCCAGGTGGGGAACTACCTGGGCAGGCAGGGTTTCGAGGTAAGCGGCGCCCGCAACGCTGAGCATTTCAGCCACATGGAAACCATGATCTACTATTGCGAAGAATTCCTTCAGGAGGCTTATCAACTGGCCCAGACGATTCCCGGCTACCAGAACATGGAGAAAGTGGCGGGGTTCAACCAGCCCGACACCGCAATTCACCTGGTACTCGGACGGGACGTGATCGCCCACCGATGGCGCTTCGCCATTGACAGCTGATCATGCCGGGGAGATCATATTAGGCAATCCGGCCAAGTGCCGATATATGGAAGTGGGATAAAAAACCGAAACCCAAAGGGTTGATCATGGCAGTTCCACCGATCCGCATCCACGAGGCCGCAGTGGCCATGCGCGATCAATTTGCGGGCTCGCAGAAAGGGGAACTTGATCGGAGCTCCTTCCGCCCCGACGCCGCCGCCTGGGCGGCCATGGCTCTTCACGCTCTGCATGAAGATCCGGACATCATCGCGGCGTGCTGCCGTGGCCTCGTGGCCGCGCAGCGTTCGGACGGACGCGTTTCCCAAATAGCGGAGCGGCCCCAAACCTATTGGCCCACCGCATTAGCCTTGATGGCTTGGTGTTCAGTGGGAGGCTTCGAGGAGGCAATTCAGCGGGGTTCCGAATTTCTTCTGGGGCACACCGGACAACATTGGGAGAAGAAACCTGGCAGTGCCTTCGGTCACGACCCATCGATCCAGGGCTGGCCATGGATCGAGGAAACCCATTCATGGGTGGAACCCACAGCTTTGGCCATTCTGGCACTTCAGGCATGCGGACACGGCGATCACCCCCGAGTGGCGGAAGGGGTACGCATGCTGCTTGACCGCCAGTTGGCCAACGGCGGATGGAACTACGGCAACACCACCGTCTTCGGAGCCACTCTGCTGCCGGCGCCGGAGAGCACCGGGATTGCCCTCTGCGCCCTGGCCAGTCATACTTCTCCAGGAACCGTTGCCCCAAGTCTGGCCTACCTGCAAGATTCCGTCGTCACCATCCGCTCCCCACTGTCCCTGGCCTGGAGCCTCTTTGGGCTCAGCGCGTGGTCGGCAGCCCCGCGACAAGGCTGCCAATGGCTGCTGGAATGCCTTGAGCGGCAGGAACGTTATGGGGCTTTCAGCACGGTCTTGCGGGCTCAATTGGTCGTGGCTTGGGCCACAGCAGGTGACCTGAGGAGACTCCTCAATGCCTGATGCACACCCCAACCCTCGCTCACAGGCGGGTCACTCCAATTGGACCCGCCGGCAGTTTCTGAAAGCGGCAGCCTGTGGCGGGGCGGCAGCCGCTATCGGTTATCCTCTCGCGCGGGCGGTGTGGCCTGTGTCAGAGCCCTCAGCCGCCACGTTCATCGCCGCCATTCCAGGGTATCAGCAAGACTTACGGACACCGATCCTTCAAGGCTTGCGCGAACTGGCGTTCTCATCGACGTCCGTCCGCGGCAAGCGCGTCCTGCTCAAGCCGAACCTGGTCGAACCCCACCGCCATGCGGCCCATATCAACACTCATCCTTTGATCATTCAGGCCGCGGCTGAAGCCTTTCTGGTCCTTGGCGCCGCCTCGGTAACGGTGGCCGAGGGGGCCGGCCATCGACGCGATGCCTACATGGTGTTGGAGGAATCGGGTCTGGCCGATGCCCTGTATGAAGATCGCATCCCTTTCGTGGATCTCAACAACGCCGACGTCTCCCGCGTACCCAACCGCGGAGGGCGCTCGCGTCTCGGAGAACTCTACCTGCCGCAAGATGTGCTTGCCGCAGATTTGGTGGTTTCCATTGCCAAAATGAAAACCCATCATTGGGTGGGCGCAACCCTGTCCATGAAGAACCTTTTCGGCGTCATGCCGGGCAGCGTTTACGGCTGGCCCAAAAACGTTCTGCACTGGGCCGGCATCACTCAAGCGATTCTCGACATCACGGCAACGGTCCGACCCACCCTGGCCATCGTGGACGGTATTGTGGGGATGGAAGGCGACGGACCCATCATGGGCACCCCGGTGGCTTCCCACGTTCTGGTCATGGGCGCCAACCCGCCGGCCGTGGATGCCACCTGCGCGCGCATCATGGGAATCAACCCGCTAAAAATCGATTATCTGAAGGCGGCTTCAGGTTGGTTGGGAACCGTGCGTGAGAAGAACATTCAGCAACGTGGGGAACAATTGGCCTCGGTCAGGCGCGATTTCCTGCTGATGGATTCGATCCCTGCCCAGGCAGGTTTGCGCGCCGGATAGCGGATGTAGGGGAACCGGCGCGTAAGCCGCTTGGTTATGTGCCCAGGACGGCGTAGATGCAAAAGGGGCCGTGGCAATATTGCCACGGCCCCTTTGTGATTGAACAGCTTGGAGGCGGCACCCAGATTCGAACTGGGGA
>DJGG01000212.1 GCA_002432195.1 Desulfobacteraceae bacterium UBA5852 | reverse complement strand
CGGGAAGTGCCGCCTTGCGGCCAACGCAGCATTTCAGCCTGAGGCGCAGTTTATCGACAGGCTGTCTAGATCTGCTCCAGGGCCATGGCCATGCCCATCCCGCCGCCGATGCACAGGGAGGCCAGCCCCAGGGGGTGGCCGCCGCGGCGCATCTGGCCCAGGAGGGTCACCAGGATCCGCGCCCCGGTGCAGCCGATGGGGTGTCCCAGGGAAATGCCGCTGCCCAGGGGATTGACCCGCTCCATGTCGCAGCCCAGCTCCTGGACACAGGCCAGGGCCTGGGAGGCGAAGGCCTCGTTCAGCTCGATGACCCCGAAATCGCCGATGGCAAGCTTCTGGGCGCGCAGAAGCCTGCGCACGGCCGGGATCGGCCCGAGCCCCATGTAGGCCGGGTCGAGGCCCGCGGCGGCGTATGCGCGCACCCGGGCCAGCGGGGTCAAGCCGAGTTCCGCGGCCTTCTCCCGGCTCATGAGCAGGAGGGCCGCGGCGGCGTCGTTGATCCCCGAGGCGTTGCCCGCCGTGACCGTGCCGTCCTTCTTGAAGGCCGGCCGCAGGCGCGCCATCTTCTCCAGGCTGGTTTCCATGGGGCGCTCGTCGACAGCAAAATCCACCGGATCGCCCTTGCGCTGGGGCAGCGGCACGGGGACGATTTCATCGGCGAAGATGCCCGCCGCGATGGCCTTCAGGGCCCGCTGGTGGCTCAGGACCCCGAGCTCGTCCTGGACGGCCCGCGAAAACCCGTAGCGCTCGGCGATGTTCTCCGCCGTGAGCCCCATGTGGTAGCCATGGAAGCTCTCCTGCAGGCCGTCGAAGATCAGCAGGTCGACCATGGCCGCGTCGTTCATGCGCGCGCCCCAGCGGCCGCTGGGCACCGCGTAGGGAATCCGGCTCATGTTCTCCATGCCGCCGGCCAGGACCACCTCGGCCGCCCCCGCGGCGATGGCCTGGGCCCCCAGGGCCACAGCCTTCATGCCCGAGGCGCAGAGCTTGTTGACCGTCATGCCCGTGGTTTCCTTGGAAAACCCTGCCCGCACGGCCACCTGGCGCGCCACGTTCTGGCCTTGCCCGGCGCTCACGACGTTCCCCAGGATGACCTCGTCGACGACCACGGGCCGGTCGGCGCTGTCCCACGTGTAGGCCCGGGCCTCCAGCTCGCAGGCGCCCAGGGCCTTGAGGGCGTCCGGCCCTTCGGCGACCGCCTGGGCATCGGGCGCCGGCCGCAGATGGGCCTTGGCCATGGCGCCCTTGGCCGCCAGCACCCCCAGTTGCACCAGGGGCACTTCCTTCAGACTTCCGCCAAACGCTCCGATGGCGGTACGACAGGCACTGACGATGACCACCTCTTTCACTGCTCTCTCCTCCCGTGTTCGCGGGGTGGCGCCGGCTCGCCATGTCCCCACGGTGTACCGCATTGAACCACGGGCCGCTAAACCAAACCGGCCTCTTTCAGGTTGTCCTGGCAATCCGCCAGGCCCAGCTCTTCGCAGACTTCCTGGTTGTGTTCCCCCAGAAGCGGTGCGGACCGGCGAATGCGCCCCGGTGTGCCGAACATCTTGATGGGGATGCCCGGGATGCGGATCTTGCCCAGGGTCGGGTGCTCGACCTCCACCAGCATCTCGCGGGCCTTGGTGTTGGGGTGATTGACCACCTGGTCGATCTCCAGCACCGGGGCCACGGGGATTCCGGCCTCACCGAGAACGCGGTCGACTTCCGCGCTGGTGCGCGCCTCGACCCATTGGCGCATGACCGGTTCCACGATGGGGTAATAGTTCTCGCAGCGCAGGCCGATGTCCGCGAGCTTCGGGTCTTCCAGCATGGCCGGGCACTCCATGACATGGCACAGCTTTTCCCACAGGATGTCGCTGGAGGCGGCGATGACCACGTAGCCGTCCTTGGTCTTGAACATGTCGAAGGGCGAGGTGTACGGGTCGATGTTGCCGACGCGCCCGTGCATCTTGCCGGTGAGGGTGTAGCTGATCACGGCCGCTTCCAGAATCGAGAAGATGGTGTCGGTCATGGCGACTTCCAGCTGCTGGCCGACCCCGGTCTTTTCCCGCCGGTACAGGGCCATGGCGATTCCCAGGGCCATGTAGGTGCCGGTGAAGTTGTCCCCCACGGCCGGCCCCACCTTGACCGGAGGGCCGTCGGGGTACCCGCAGATGCTCATGATGCCGCCGAGCGCCTGGGCGATGATGTCGTAGGCCGGTCGGTCCTTCATGGGCCCGTAGGACCCGAAACCCGAGGCCGATGCATAGATGATCCGGGGGTTGACCGCCTTCAGGTCCTCGTAGCCCAGCCCCAGCTTTTCCATGGTGCCGGCCTTGAAGTTGTTGACCACCACGTCGGCGGTCTTGACCATTTCCTTGAAGATGCTCTTCCCCTTTTCGCTTTGCAGGTTGAGGGTGATGCCTCGCTTGTTGCGGTTGAGAAACGCGTAGTAGCCGCTGTCGTTGATGCCGGTCTGGCCGTTTCGGAAGGGCGGCCACCAGCGCGTGCCGTCCCCCACCACGGGCCGTTCGATCTTGATCACGTCGGCACCGTGGTCGGCCAGGTTCATGGTGCAGAAGGGGCCGTTGTACGCGATGGTCAGGTCCAGCACCTTCACGCCTTCCAGCGCCATGCCGTGGTTCGCACCCGAGTTCATGAGCGTTTCCTCCTTTTCAGGCTCAGTTTTTCGCCATTCCGTGTTCCTTCATGCGGCGCTCCACGAAGGTCTTCTCGTTGCCCGCCCCGCCCACCGCCATAAGGTGGGCTGTTTCGATTTCCATGATCTGCTCGAAGCTGCAGTGCAGCCCCTGGTCGATGGCGCAACGCGTCAGGCGCAGCGACATGGGCGAGCGCTTGCCGATCACCTCGCAGAGCTCCAGGGTCTTCTTCTCCAGTTCAGCGGCGGGCACCACGTAGTTGACCATGCCGATGCGCAGGGCCTCCTGGGCGTCGATGAACTCACCGGTAAAGGCCAGTTCCTTGGCCTTGCCCAGGCCGACGATCTGGCTGAGCAGCTTGGTGCCGGCCTGGGTGATGGTCAGGCCGATGCCGGTTTCGGGGAAGCCGAATTTGGCCGTTTCGTCCGCCACGCGAAAATCGCAGCTCAGGGCGAACTCGCAGCCGCCGCCCACGGCGTACCCCCGGCACATGCCGATGAGGGGCTTGTTCAGGCGCAAGGTCAGGCGCTGGATGTCCTGGAGCTTGTCGGACTCCTCCACCCACTGCTCGAAGGTCTTGCCCGCCGAGGTTTCCTTGAGGTCCTCACCGGCGCAGAAGGCCCGCCCGGTTCCGGTCATTACCACGGTGGCGGCCTCTACGTCCTTCATGGCCACGATCAGCTGCTTGATGAAATCGTCGAGGAACTGGCCGTTGATGGCATTGAGCCGATGCGGCCGGTTGAAGATGATGAAACCCACATTGCCTTTTCTCTCGTAACGAACGGCTTCTTCCGTCATGCGTTGGTTCCTTTCCTTCCAGGTCGATATGAACTTCCCGATTGAACGCCCTATCCGTCGGAGAACTCCAGCGGAAGCCTAAGCCTATTTGATGAAGATATTGACCAGCACCATGGCGAATCCCGGCACGTAGGTCACCAGCAGGATCACCGGTATATTGCCCAGGAGCATGAAGACCGATGCCGGCTTGACGTATTCGTTCAGGGGCAGGTTGCCGCCGATCAGGCCGGCCAGGTAGAGCATCGGCGCGCACGGCGGGGTGATGTTGCCCAGGGAGAGATTGGTCACCGATATGGCCGCGAAGTGCACCGGGTCGATCCCCACCGACTGGGCGATGGGCAGCAGCAGCGCGGCGGAGAGGATGTTGCCCGAAACGTCGTCCACCAGCATGCCCATGAGCAGCAGGATCACGTTGAGCATCATCAGGACGACCCACTTGTTGCTGGTCACCGAGAAGATCATCTGGGTCATGGCCTGGGGCACCTGGTAGGTGACCATGATGCGGCTGACCATCAGGATGAAGAACAGGAGGATCATCACGACGCCCGAGGTGATCATGGATCCCTTGAGGTTGCCGCACATCCCCTTGAAGGTCATGGTCTTGTAGGCCACGAAACCCACCAGCACCGCGTAGACGGCCGACATGCCGGCCGCCTCGGTGGGGGTGAAGATGCCGCCGTAAATCCCCCCCAGCACCAGAATGGGCATGAACAGCGCCCAGCCGGCATGCTTCGTGGAGCGTCCGATTTCGCCGAGCCGTTCCCCGGCGCTGATCTTGGGGGCGATGGTCAATCCCTTGAACTTCCGGCACATGACCTGGTTGATGATGCAGTAGACGATCATCATCAGGATGCCGGGGATGAGGGTGCTCAAAAAGGCCGCCAGGATGGAAATCTGGGCGGTCATGGCGAAGACGATCATGGGGATGCTGGGCGGAATCAGCAGGGCCAGCAGGGAGGAGCAGGCCACGAGCCCGGTGGAGTAACCCCGGGGGTAGCCGGCCTTGACCATTTCGGGAATCATCACCGAACCGATACCGGCGATGGCGGCCGACGCCGAACCGGAAATCGCCCCGAAGATGGTGCAGCAGACCACGCAGACCATCCCCAGCCCCCCGCGCACCCGGCCGAGAAACGACTGGGTGAAGGCGATCAGGCGGGTGGAAATGTCGGCGTCCTTCATCAGTCCGCCGGCCATGATGAAGAGCGGCAGGGCCAGCAGGGTGAAGGACTCCAGGTTGCGGAAGGCGGCCGGCATGGCAAACCGAGGATCCAGGCCGGTGAGGGCCAGCATGGCGAACCCGCCGAGCCCGAAGGCAAAGCCCACCGGCACTCCCAGGAGCATGATCACGACCACCAGGGCCATTACCAACAGCACGATCGTCATGATTCACCTCCCGCAGGCCCGGCCGCCATTGCCATGGTGATCTCCAGATGCTTGACCACGTTGGCCAGGGAGTAAATGGTCATCAGCAGCGCCCCCACAAACATGGAGCCCACGGTGTAGATGCGCGGCCACCAGAGCCCCGTGGTGCGCTCCCCGGTGCCATAGAGCCAGAAGGAATACGTGCCCGCGTGATACAGAAAGAGCGCGCAGGCGAGCAGGCTCAGGGCCCAGGTGACCGTTTTCAGGATGGACTGGGAGCGGGCCGTGGTGAACAGGCGCGCCGCCACATCCCCCTGGACATGACTGTCATCGCGGGTGCCGTAATAGGCGCCGAGAAAGTAGATCCACACCGCGATCAGGCGCGAGAACTCCTCCAGCCCGAACAGCGGCAGCTTGAGCACGTAGCGCAGCACCACCTGGATGACCACCGTCAGGGTCACGATGATGGCGCCGGTGATGATGAGCACCGACGCGCATTTTTCGAAGGCCTTGTCCACGGCGCCCATGGCTGCTTTGAATGTCTCCCACATGGGGTGTTCTCCTTTTCCCAGGATGGGAGGGGGGCGTGATGCGGGCCCCCCTCCCGTTTCCTGATCCACCTTCCCGGAGAGTCGCGTGACGCGCCGTCAGTCGATCTTGGTGGCGCGGGCCTTGACCTTCTCCATGAGCTCGCTGCCGAGCAGTTCGGTCTCGATCTTCGGCCAGGCATTGGCCCGGACCAGACGGGCGCTCTCTTTCCACTCCGCGCTGTTGACCTGCTTGACCGTGATGCCTTCGGCCTTCAGCTTTTCCATGAAACCCATTTCGTCCTTCTCGGCGGCCACGGCCTGATCGGCCATGACCTGGTCGGCGGACTTGAGCAGAATGGCCTGGTCCTCCTTGGACAGCTTGTCCCACAACCCCTTGTTCATCGTCAGGAACCAGTACTCGAAGGCATCGCGGGTGAGCACGAAGCTCTTCAAGGCATCGCGCATCACGTAGGCTTCCACCGCCGGGCAGGCCGAACGCGCGTCGACGATGCCCGTCTGCAGGGCCGTGAAGGTTTCCGAAAAAGCGATGGGCGTGGAAATGAATCCCAGGGCCGGGATGTAGAGCTCGAAAATCCGGATGGCGGGCACCCGCATCTTGATGCCCTTGAACTCGGCGGGTGTCGTGGGGACCTTGTCCACCCGCTTGGTGAAGGCCATGCCGTCCCAGGCGTTCAGGTAGATGCCCAGCACTTTGAGGCCGATCTTGGAGTAGAGGTCGTCGAAGATCGGGGTCAGCCAACCTTCGGTGCCGATGGCGGCCCGGGCCTCGTCCCAGGTCTCGAAGACATAGGGCATGAAAATGAGGTTGGTCTTGGGGTCATAGGAGGTCGACCCCGCGTTGAGGCAGATTTCCAGGGTGCCCATGCGGTTGGACTCGATCTGCTCCATCCAGTCGCCCAGGGCCCCGGCCGGGAAATACTGCATCTTGATGGCCCCTGGGAGGCCTTGTCGACCACTTCCGCGTACTGCTTGCACCGGGCGCTGGCGGGGTGATCCTCGGCAATGCCCTGGGTGATCTTCCATTTGTACTCGGCGGCCTGACTGGGGGCCGGAAGCATCGGCAGCGCCAGCATGGCCACCACCACCAACACACCGATCCATACACACGCCTGCCCTTTAAGATGATTTCTACGCATCCTGATCCTCCCCTCTCGTTGCATGTCTTGGTTGGCTAAGCATCCTGACGTCCCATCCGACGAATCCCGCGCATCCCCCCTTTCCCCGCCCCGCGGATCGGTATTCCCGGCACCGCCGAACCGTGATGGCCTGCCCGGCAGCGGTGCCTGCTTGAGGGTCGGCCGCCTACCCGTCCGGTGACGGACTACCTGCCGACCGACTGATAAAAACCCGAAAAAAAATAGCCAGGGACGCACAAACGGCGGTCACTGGCTATCGGGTAGCTCTCCCGGGGCGAATACCCCTGCTGAAGTTTTGTATCTATATTTAACGCATGGTGAGCGAAAGCCTCGTTTCCGTGGGGAGTGGCGCGCGGTGGCCGGCAACCGAGTCGGGAACCCATCCCAGCCAGTGGAGTGGGCCACCTTTCTACCTGTCGGCCGGCAGTCTTAAACGTGTAATACGCATAGACCTCCGCACTTGTCAATATCATTTTTCATTCTCCCCGCAAGGCCGCCAATTCTTCCCCTAACGCCACGGCCTACAGGCCTTCACGCGATCCGGCGGCTTCCGTCTGGGCCGCGTGGAAGCAGTCAGCCGGCGGATCGAGGATGATGCGGCAGTCGGCCACGGTGTGCCCCCGGCCCCGGGCATGGACCCGCAGGGGGTTGATGTCCAGTTCCCGGATCTGGGGGTGGGCCATGACCATGTCCGACAGCCCCACCAGCAGCTTTTCGAGGCCCTCCAGGTCGGCCGCGGGCCGGCCGCGGAAGCCCTTGAGCAGCTCCACGCCGCGGATGCTGTGGAGCATGCGGCGGGCCGAGTTGCGCGTCACCGGCGCCAGGCGGAAGACCACATCCTTGAACACCTCCACGAAGACCCCTCCCAGCCCGAACATGAGCAAGGGCCCGAAAACCGGGTAGCGGCTCATCCCCAGGATGACCTCCTCCCCCGGCGCGGCCATCGGCTGGACCAGCACGCCCTCCACCCGGGCCGCGGCATCGAAGGCCCGCGCGTTGGCCACGATGGCCCCAAAGGCCGCATGCACCGCCGCGGCCGTGGACAGCCCCACCTTGACCCCCCCCGCGTCGCTCTTGTGGATGATCTGGGGCGAGACGATCTTCATGACCACCGGAAGGCCCATCTTCCCGGCGATGGCCACCGCCTGCTCGGCATCCGTGGCCAATTCGGTGGGCAGGGTCGTAAACCCGTAGCAGGCGAGCAGCTCCAGGCCGTCCAGTTCCCCCAGGTAGGTCTGGCCGCGCTTTTGGCAGGCGTCAATGATGGCCGCGGCCCGGGCCGTGTCGTGGGTCAGGCTGAAGGGGGCCAGGATCGGACGGTTCAGCCACTGGCTGTAGCGGTAGAGCGCCCCGAAGGCCTTGGCGGCGTTTTCCGGAAAACGGTACACCGGAATGCCTTGGGCCTGGAGGTACTTGAGGCCTGCGGAAACGTCGATGACCCCCATGAAGCAGCAGATGATGGGGGCGGTGGACCCAGTTGTTA
>DJGG01000188.1 GCA_002432195.1 Desulfobacteraceae bacterium UBA5852 | reverse complement strand
GCTTGTTTATCCACAGCCTGATTGGGAGCCTCAGAAGGCCCCCAGGGCTCCGGCAACGATCAGAATGACGCCCGTGGTGGCGAAGGGGCACAGTGGCCCGTCCACCGTGAGCCGCACCGCCTGCCGGCCGGGCAGCCGTCCTTCGATGACGGGGTTTTCGAGATGCCCCTGGGCATTCCGGAGGTAGCGGATGTGAAATTCCAGCAGGTCTTCCCCCAGGCTCAGGTCGTAGACGAAGCCCTGTTCCACCGGCACGATCCGTTCCAGGGCGGCCTCCCGCCCCCCGAAAGACCCGGAAACCACGCGGGGCGCGCCTTTTTCGGCGTAGGTGAAGGCGAACTCCAAGCGGGTGCCCTCCCCTTCCATGGCCCCCTGGATATCCCGGCCGCAGCGGTAGCTGGCCCACACCGCACGGCCCCCCACGCTGCCGTATACCAGGTCATCGGCGAAAACGAGGTCCACCCCGCTGCCGCGGACCCGGCGGGGGGCTTCCTGGGCTCCGGCCGCGACGGCCATCACGAGGAGCACCCCGACGGTTCCCCAGAATCCGAGCTTCATGGGCCACCTTCCGTGTTCCCCACCGGGGGCCAGGCGGGAGTCCGGCCGGCGTTGGGGAGTTTTTAGCGCGCGGTCAGGAACCCATACCCCGAAAGCCAGCCCCTTGTCAACGCATCGTGGCAAAATAGATTCAGGATTTTAATAGGTTAGAGGCTGACTTGCGGGGTGCGGATCGGCCTTCCGGGTCGCCGTGGGGATCTCGGCGGCCTCAGGCCCCGCCGCGGCTCTTGGCGCGGCGCTGGGCCGAGAGTTCGACCTTGCGCAGGCGGATGGCCCGCGGGGTGACCTCCACCATTTCGTCCTCCCGGATGAAATGCAGCGCCCGCTCCAGGGTCATGGGTTTGACCGGCGAGAGAATGATATTTTCGTCCCGGCCCGAAGCCCGCATGTTGGAGAGCTTTTTTTCCTTGCAGGGGTTGGCGGTGATGTCGTTGCCCCGGTTGTGCTCGCCGAAGATCTGGCCCTCGTACATGGGATCGCCGGGCACGGCGAACAGCTGTCCCCGGGGTTCCAGGTTGAAAAGCGCGTAGGCCACCGCCGCCCCCTGGCGGTCGGAGACGATGGTGCCGGTGAAGCGGCTCGTGACGTCCCCCCGGTAGGCTTCGTAACCCGCGAAATAGGCGTTGAGGATCCCCGTGCCCCGGGTATCGGTGAGAAACTCGTCCCGGTAGCCGATCAATCCCCGGGAGGGCACGGAGAATTCCACCCGCACCCGGCCGCTGCCGTGGTTCACGAGGTTGGTCATCTGCCCCTTGCGCACGGCGAGCTTCTCGGTAACGACCCCCAGGAAACCTTCCTCGCAGTCGACGAAAAGCCGCTCCATGGGCTCCAGGCGCTGGCCGTCGCGCTCCTTGAAAATGACCTCGGGGCGGCCCACGGAGAGTTCGAAACCTTCCCGGCGCATGGTTTCGATGAGGATGGCCATCTGGAACTCTCCACGCCCTTTGACCTGGAAGACATCCCGGCTCTCGGTCTCCTCCACCTGGATGGCCACGTTCCGCAAGGTTTCCTTTACCAGGCGCTCGCGGATCTTGGCCGATTGGACGAAGCGCCCCTCGCGGCCCGCGAAGGGGGAGGAGTTGATCGTGAATTTCATGGCCACGGTGGGCTCGTCCACGGTGATGCGCTTGAGGGGCGCCGGCGCCGCGCGGGTGCAGATGGTGTCCCCGATCTTGACGTCCTCGATGCCCGACAGCACGATGATGTCGCCGGCCTCGGCCTCTTCCACTTCCCGGAGGGTCAGGCCCTCGTAGGCTTGCAAACGGTTGACCTTCAGGGGGCGCTGCCGCTGATCGATGTCGATGCACACCAGGTTGTCGTTGTGGCGCGCCCGGCCGTTCACCACGCGTCCCACCGCCAGCCGACCCAGATAGTCGGAGTAGCCCAGGTCCGAAACCAGCATCTGGAAAGGAGCCTCGGGATCGTAGGCCGGGGGAGGAATCTTCTTCAGGATGGTGTCGAAGAGCACCCCCAGATCCTTGCCCGGCGTTTCCGCGCTCTCCTGGACCACCCCATCGCGCCCCACGGCGTAGAGCACCGGGAAATCGAGCTGGTCCTCCCGGGCGTCCAGGTCGATGAACAGGTCGTAGACCTCGTCCAGCACGATAGCCGGGCGGGCGTCCTTGCGATCGATCTTGTTGATCACCACGATCACGGTCAGCCCGGCCTTGAGGGTTTTCTCCAACACGAAGCGCGTCTGGGGCAGGGGGCCTTCCGAAGCGTCCACGAGCAGCAGCGCCCCGTCGGCCATGGAGAGGGCCCGCTCCACCTCGCCGCCGAAATCGGCGTGGCCCGGGGTATCGATGATGTTGATCTTGACCCCCTCCCAGACCACGGCGCAGTTCTTGGCGGCGATGGTGATGCCCCGCTCGCGTTCGAGATCCATGCTGTCCATGAGCCGATCGCTCACGGGTTGCCCCTCCCGGAAAACGCCGCTCTGTTTGAACATGGCATCCACCAGGGTGGTTTTGCCATGATCCACGTGGGCGATGATGGCGATGTTGCGGATGCCCGTGTTGCGGGCGCTGACGATGGCCATGGGTCGAGTCCCCCGGGGTCGGCGCGTCGGGCCCACCTACCCCCGTGTTGGCGTTGCGGCAAGGCGGTCTTCAGACCGCGGGAGGCAGTCCATACACGAAAGCAGGCTGCCTTGTCCAGTTATTTCAGTGCAATCCGACCGTCGGCGCCCGTCGCGCCCATCCCGTGACCCGCCGGCGGCGCCTGTCGTCCGACCCCCTATTTTCCTTGACCTTTGCCGGAAACTTGGTAACGTACCCACCAATTCTCAAAGGCCTGCCGAACCAGGGACCGGTTTTCCGAACGCGTCCATCGGGGCAGCGCTACGCTTTGCCCAGCAACTGCGCGATCATTGCCGGAAAGGGGGTGCCACCGCATGGCAGACGGTATCGTCAAGTGGTTCAACGAAAAAAAGGGCTATGGCTTCATCCGGCAGGATGACGGCCAGGAAGTTTTCGTGCATCACTCGGGGATCAACGCGACGGGCTTCCGCACGCTGGCGGAAGGCGCGCGGGTGACCTTCGAGGTGGAGCAGGGCCCCAAGGGGCCTTCAGCCGTCAACGTCACCGTGGTCGCCTAGCAGGCTGTGGATAAA
>DJGG01000283.1:622-12384 GCA_002432195.1 Desulfobacteraceae bacterium UBA5852 | reverse complement strand
GCCTGCTGGGCGATCTCCCGGAAGGCCGGGGCCGCCACTTCCCCGCCGTAGTACTTCCGGCGGGGCTCGTCCAGCACCACGAGGATGGCCAGGGCAGGCTCTTCCAGGGGGGCGAAGCCCACGAAGGAGGACACGAAGGCCCGGCCGCCGTATCCACCCCCGGGGGCCGCCTTCTGGGCCGTGCCGGTCTTGCCGCCGGCGGTGTAGCCCTCCAGGGCCGCGGCCTGTCCCGTGCCCCCTTCGGTGACCACCATGGCCATCATCTCGGTGACGGCGGCGGCCGTGGCCGGGGAGACCACCTGGCGCACGAAGGTGGGGGCGCTGCGGCGGATCTCCCGGCCCTGGGGGTCGGTGACCGCCTGCACCACATAGGGGCGCATGAGGCGCCCGCCGTTGGCGATGGCGGCCGTGGCCGCGGTGAGCTGGAGGGCGGAGACCGACAGGCCGTGGCCGAAGCTGGCGGCCGCCAGGTCGAAGCGGGTCCACTTGGCGGCCGGGGCCAGGCTGCCGGGAGACTCGCCGGGGCAATCGATGCCCGAGCGGGTGCCGAAGCCGAAATCGGCCAGGCTCTGGCGGAGCGTCTTGGCCCCCATCATCTCCCCCACCTTGATGGCTCCGATGTTGCTGGAAACCTTCACGATGCGCTGGAGGGAGAGCCATCCGTGGGGCTTGGTGTCGTGGACGGTCTCGCGGCCGATGCGGTAGGCGCCGTTCTCGCAGTAGAAGATGGTCTGGGGGCCGGCCACACCGGCCTCCAGGGCCGCGGCGGCGCTGAAGAGCTTCAGGGTGGAGCCCGGCTCGAAGGCGTCGGTGACGGCCCGGTTGCGGCGCAGGTCGGTGCCGAAGCTCTTGAAGGAGTTGGGGTTGAAGAAGGGGTAGTGGGCCATGGCCAGCACGGCTCCGGTCCGGGGCACCATCACCACGGCGATGCCCGACTGGGCCTCGCTGCCGTCCACGGCGGTCTTGAGGGCCTTCTCGGCAATGTGCTGGACGGTGCGGTCGATGGTGAGCACGAGGTTGTCCCCGGCGGGGGGGCCCAGGTCGTCGCGCCCCTCGAAACCCCGGCCGAAGGCGTCCCGCAGGACCTTGAAGCTGCGCTGTTCGCCGGAGAGCACCTGGTTGTAGGCGTGCTCGAGGCCGTCCAGACCTTTGCCGTCCACCCCCGTGAACCCGAGCACCTGGGCGGCGAGCATGCGGTTGGGGTAGTAGCGGTTGTGCTCCGGCAGGAACTCGAGCCCCGGCAGGCCCAACTGGCGCGCCGCGGCCACGTCCTTGGGGGCCGCTTGGCGTTTGACCCACACGAAGGGCTTCTTGGACGTGAGGCCGGCGGCCAGGGTCTTGCGGTCCACCCTGAGCACCTTGGCCAACTGGGCGGCGGCCGCGGCCGGGTCCGGCATGCGCGCGGGGAAGGCCCCGATGGAGGTGGTCTCGATGCTCACGGCCATCTCCCGCAGGCGCGTGTCGAAGATGGTGCCGCGCTTGCCCGTGAGCTGGACGTTCTTTTCGTATTGCTCCGAGGCCCGGCGGGCGAGCTCGGGCCCCTGGCAGGCCTGGAGATAGACCGCCCGCCCGGCGATGGCCGCCAGCCCGGCGAAAAAGACCATGCCCACCATGGTCAGCCGCAAGCGCAGCCGCTGGTGCGTGGAGGCCTGGGGGCGTCGGGGGGTGCGCATGGTCTATCGTCCGGAAAGGGTGACGATCTGGTCGGCCCGGGGGGGCGCCAGGTCGAGTTTGCCGGCCAGTTCCTCGATCCGCTTGGGGGACTTGAGGTGGGCCAGCTCGATGGTCAGGTTCTTGCGAATGTCGGTAAGCCTCTGGAGGCGCTGGGTTTCCAGGGTGATTTCATAGCCGATGTGCACGCACTCCATGCGGCACCAGGTGTAAGCCAGCAGCTCCACCAGGAAGATGCCCATGATGGCCAGCCAGAGCCAGGCCCCCCCCCACCGGGGGGCGTCGGGTTTTCGGCGGCGGTTGCTCATGGCGCCAGCCTCTCCACGGCCCGCAGGCGGCAGCTGCGGCACAGGGGATTGGATTCGACCTCCTGCGCCGTGGGTTTCACCACCCTGGGCGTCAGCACCCGCACCTGCGCCACCTGTGCGCATACGCAGCGCGGGAGGCCCGGCGGGCATTGGCAGGCCCCTCCCAGGCGGCGGAAGGCCTGCTTGACGATGCGGTCCTCCAGGGAGTGGAAGGCCAGCACGCAGAGGCGGCCGGCCGGTGCCAGGGCCTCCACCGCCGCCGGCAGGAAGGCTTCCAGGGCTTCCAGCTCCCGGTTGACGGCGATGCGCAGGGCCATGAAGACCCTTGTCGCCGGGTGGATGCGCCCGTGGCGCGCCTTGGGGCCGGCGCCGGCGGCCACCAGGCCCGCCAGCTCCCCCGTGCGCCGGATGGGCGCCTGGCGGCGTTGGGCCGCGATGCGCCGGGCGATGGCCCGGGAGCGGCGCTCCTCCCCATACTCCCAGAAGAGGCGCGCCAGCTCGGCTTCCGGCAGGCCGTTCACCAGATCCGCCGCCGTGGCGGGGCTGCGAGGGTCCATGCGCATGTCCAGGGGCTCGTCTTTCTGAAAGCTGAAGCCGCGGCCGCTGCCTTCCAGCTGGTGGGTAGAAAGTCCCAGGTCCACCAGGATACCGTCCACGTGGGTGATGCCCTGCTGCGCCAGAATCGAGGGGAGGTGGCGGAAGTTGTCGTGGACCAGTCGGACCGCCGGGCCCCAGGGGGCCAGAGCGTCCGCGGCGTGGCGGATGGCGTCGGGATCCTGGTCGATGCCGATCAGCAGGCCGCCGGGGTGGATGCGGCGGCAGATGGCCCGGGCATGCCCGGCGCCCCCCAGGGTGCCGTCCACCACCACGCCGCCGGGGCGGCAGGCCAGGTATTCAGCCACCTCCGCGGGCATGCAGGGGACATGGCCGAAGGCCGCCATGTCACAAGCCCAGGCCGGCGATTTCGGGGCCCACGCCGCCCGCCTGGAAGTCTTCCTCCAGGGCGGTGTTCTCCAGATCCCAGCGCTCCCGAGACCAGATTTCGATGTGGTTGAGGACGCCCACCAGCACGATCTCCTTGGTGAGATCGGCATACTGGCGCAGGGTCGGAGGGATCAGGATGCGCTCCTGCCGGTCGCAGGTGCACTCATGGGCCCCGCCGATGAACACCCGGCGGAACCGTCGCATGCGGTCGCTCTTCTCGGCCAGGGCGAGAATGCGGGCTTCGATCTGGTGCCACTCCGTGAGCGGGTAGGCGACCAGGCAGCGGTCCATCTTGGAGACCATGAGCGCATCGTCCCCGCCGTTGCGCATGACATCGCGAAAACGGGTGGGCACGATGACGCGTCCCTTGGCGTCCATGGTGTGGAACGAGCTGCCTCGAAACACGGATCCCCCCCTATTCTCCACTTTCATCCACCTTTTAAGTGCCATATGAATTAATTCGGCTGCAAAGTCAAGCGAAAATCCCGTCGCCGACCATGAAATTTTTAATGATTCATTGGTGTTAAAAATGTAAATACGGGGCTAAGCGATGAGTGGGGGAATGTGGGGGGGATTTTCGCAAAAAGCCCCGGGATTGGGGATGGACGGGGGCCGCTCCGCGGGCCGCGGGGAACCGATGCGGACCCCCGCGTTTTCAGCTATCCACCAGCGGCTATCCCTGCTATCAGCTACCAGTCAACCAGAACCTGCCAACAGGGGGGAGTTCATGCGACGACAGGACAAGGCGATTGAGGACCCCGAGGCCCTGGGGGCCGTCATCCGGGAGGCCCGGTTTCTGCGGCTGGCCATGGTGGATGCCGGCGAGCCGTACCTGGTGACGGTGTGTTTCGGTTTTGACGGGGAGGCCCTCTATTTCCATTCGGCCCCGACGGGGAGGAAAGTGGAGGTGCTTGCCGCCAGCCCCCGGGTCTGCTTCCAGTTGGAGGCCGTGGCCGAGGTGCTCACCGCGGAGAAGCCCTGCAACTGGAGCGCGCGTTACCGCAGCGTCGTGGGGTACGGCGTTGCGGCGCCCGTGGAGGGCGCCNNNGACCTGATTCTAACCCAGTACGGCGCCCAGGGGCCCCAGGACTACCCGGAGGCGACCCTCAAGGGGACCGCGGTGTACCGGATCGCGATCGAATCCCTGACGGGCAAGGCCTCCAAAGTGTAGAAATCCGAAGCCCGGAATCCGAAACGTTAAAAGGCAAATCCGAAATCAGATAAAATCAGACCTGCATCCGGTTGGTTACNNTTTCGGATTTCGAGTTTCGGATTTCGGGTTTGCGCGGCGCTACGGCGAGATTTATGACGCTCCCCACCGAGTCCATGGAAGCCATCATTGCTGCCCTCCAGGACCCGGCGCAACGCCTTCTAGGCGATGGCCGCGGCAGCCACGACTGGGAGCACACCCTGCGGGTGCTGCGGCTCTGCCGGCGTCTGGGCCCTGCGGAGGGCTGCGACATGGCGGTGCTCTCCGCCGCGGCCCTGCTCCACGACATCGGCCGCCACCACCAGGACGAGAGCAACGGCACGGTCTGCCACGCGGACAAGGGGGCCGCGCTGGCGGCTCCGCTCCTGGCGGAGCTGCCATTGACCGGCGCCCAACGGGCGAACGCCCTGCATTGCATCCGCGCCCACCGCTTCCGCAACGACGAGCCTCCGGCCACCCCCGAGGCCCGGGTGCTCTACGACGCCGACAAGCTCGACGCCATCGGTGCCGTGGGGGTGGCGCGGGCCTTTCTCTTCGCCGGCGAGGTGGGGGCGGCGCTGCACACCCGCACCGCGGGCATCGAGGAGACCGCCCCCTACAGCCGGGATGACACCGGCTACCGGGAGTTCCGGGTCAAGCTGCGCCACATTCGGGGGCGCATGCTCACCGCCTCCGGCCGGCGGCTGGCCGCCGAACGCCACCGTTTCATGGAGGCCTTCTTCGCCCGCTTCCTGGAGGAGCTGGAGGGCAGGGCCTGATGCCCTCGGGCGTCAGGCCCTGCCCGCAGCGGATGGCGGATAGCCTCGGTCCGCCATTGGATCGATCCCACCCTATCGGCGATCAGCTCGGCGACGCCCGCAAGAGCGCCGCGTTGTCAAGAATGGCGGCTTGTGCTAAGAGCCAGTCTGTTCTTCCCACCGTGGCGTCCGCCGCTTCACCTGCGCTCGAAACCCGCCGTCATTGGGCTGCAAGCCCATGCGGCGGCGCCTGTCGGCCCAAGGTGTGATGCCCGCCCGCCCCTTTTCCGGGCGCCGCGGCACGCCATCGCCAGCCACCTCAACGACCAAAGGAGGCCGGTTCCGCCGGAAGATTCGACGGCAGCGCCAGTTCGGGATCACTTCCCGCTTCCGGGCCGGGCCGGGATGCGCCCATGTCCATCAACGTCGTCGCCAGGATCGACCAGTGGGTGCCCGTGCGGCACGTGCTCATCAGCGTTTCCGAGAAAAGCGGGTTGGACCGGCTCGTGGAGGGGCTCCTGGCCGCCGCGCCCCGGGTGAGGATCTTCTCCACCGGCGGAACCCACGGCCGGTTGCGGGAGATCCTGGGGGAGAAGGCCGGAGCGCACCTCCAGCAGGTGTCGGACTACACCGGCCAGGCCGAAACCCAGGGGGGGCTGGTGAAGACCCTGGACTTCAAGATCTACCTGGGCCTGCTCACCGAAACCTACAACGACGCCCACCAGGCCGACCTGCGGCGCACCTCCGCCGTGCCCATCGACATGGTGGTGGTGAACCTCTACCCCTTCCGGCAGACCGTGGCGCAGGCAGGCGTCAGCGTGGAGGGCGCCCGCGGCCAGATCGACATCGGCGGCCCCTGCATGATCCGGGCGGCGGCCAAGAACTTCATCCGCGTGGCCCCGGTGGTGGACCCGGGGGATTACGCGCGGATCACCGGCGAGCTGAAGCACAACGGCGGCCGGACGTCGCTTGCCCTGCGCTTCGCCCTGGCCCAGAAGGCTTTCGCCCACACGGCCGACTACGACCGCGCCATTGCCGACTACCTGGGAGCCCGCAGCCTGGCCGAGGCCGCGGGGTGCTACGATTTGCAGGACTGAGCGGGAGCCTGCGTCCTCCACGCCAGGTGGGAGGACCGCTCCGGCTTGCGCCTCTGCTTGAGGTTTGAGGCCGGAAACAGATTGCCGGCGCGCAAGACTTTCGACCGGAGGAAGTGGGAGAGGTCGGCATTCCGCCGCTTGGACGCCAACCAGGTGCCGGCCTTGCCTCCAACCTCCGACCTCCAACGTCGCCCTTAGGCGACCCCATTTCGGAGACATCACCATGGCCGAAGATCTCAAGCAGATGTACCGGAAGATCGTCAAGGACCACTTTCCGCCCCGCATGGAGATCGCCTTCATCGGGGACGATGACCGGCGCCAGGTGCTCTGCTACGAGCGCGTGGCCTGGACCATCGACGGGGAGGCCCGGGGCCTGCGCTACGGGGAGAACCCCGGCCAGGAGGCGGCCCTCTACCGCCTGGTGAACGGCAACCTGGTGCTGGCGGATACCCGCACCATCCTGCCCGGCCGCTACCTGGCCTCGGACGTGGAGCTGCTGCAGTCCGGCAAGCACCCCGGCAAGACCAACCTCACGGACGCCGACAACGCGCTGAACATCCTGCGCTACTTCACGGACACCCCCACGGCGGTGATCGTCAAGCACAACAACCCCTGCGGCGTGGCCCAGGCGGAAAGCCTGTCCCAGGCCTACGCCCGGGCTTACATGGCCGACCGGGTGGCGGCCTTCGGCGGCTGCATCGCCGTCAACCGCGCCCTCGACCGGGCCACGGCCGAGGCCGTGGCCTCCCAGTACGCCGAGGTGGTGGTGGCCCCGGACTTCGATCCGGGCAGCCTGGAGATCCTGGCCCGCCGCCGGAACCTGCGGGTGATCCGCATCCGGGCCATGGAACACCTCCAGAATTTCGTGGGCCAGCGGGTCGTGGACTTCAAGAGCCTGATCGACGGCGGCATCATCGCCCAGTGGTCGTTCGTGCCCGTAACCCTGAAAAAAGAGGATTTCCTGCCCGCGGAAAGCGATTTCCAGGGGAAGCATTACGCCATCGAGCGCCCTCCCAGCGCCGCCGAGCTGGACGATCTGCTCTTCGGCTGGCTGGTGGAAACCGGCGTCACCTCGAACTCCGTGATCTTCGTCAAGGATCGCTGTACGGTGGGCATCGGCACCGGCGAGCAGGACCGCGTGGGGGTGGCCGAGATCGCCCGGGACAAGGCCTACCGCAAGCTCGCGGACCGCTACTGCTTTGAGGAGCTGGGCATCCCCTACAACGAGCTGACCGACAAGGAGAAGAAAAAAGCCCTCGACGCCCGGGTGGCCAAGGAGAAGGGGGGCCTGATCGGCGCGGCCATGGTGAGCGACGCCTTCTTTCCCTTCCGCGACGGGGTGGACGTGGGCCTGCGGGAAGGCATCCAGGCCGTGGTCCAGCCCGGCGGGGCCCAGAACGACTGGAACGTCATCCAAGCCTGCAACGCGGCCGGGGCCACCATGGTGTTCACCGGGCAGAGGTGCTTCAAGCACTGAGGCGGACGTTGCCGGGCGGGTTGCCGCCGGCAAGGGGGATGCCCCGGGGCCGGGCGCGCCTGCCGGGGGACACCTTCAGGGCTGATCCAGGATGGCCCTGACCTTGAGTCCCAGGTCCTTGAAGGAAAAGGGCTTCTGCAGGAACTGCACGCCGGCTTCCAGAACCCCCCGGTGGGCGATCACGTCGGCGGTGTACCCCGACATGAACAGCGTCCTGATGTGCGGGTAGAGGGCGTGCAGCTTGTCGGCCAGCTCGCGGCCGTTCATTCCGGGCATGACCACATCGGTGATGACCAGGTGAATGCCGGTGGTGTTTTCCGCGGCCAGGCGCACGGCCTCGCCGGGGGTGCCCGCGCTCAGCACGCGGTAGCCCAGCCGCTCCAGCATCGTCTGGCTCATGCGCCGGATGGCCGCCTCGTCCTCCACCAGCAGCACCGTTTCACCGCGGCCCGGCGGGGTTTCGGCGGTCGTTTCCGTGCCGAGCCTCTCGGCCTGGCCGAAATGCCGCGGCCAGTAAATCCGGAAGGTCGTGCCGGTGCCCGTCGCGCTGCGCACGTTGAAGAAGCCGTTGTTCTGCTTGACGATGCCGTAAACCGTGGCGAGTCCCAGGCCGATGCCTTGCTGGCCTTCCTTGGTGGTGAAGAACGGCTCGAAGATATTGTCGAGGGTTTTTCCGTCCATGCCGCAGCCATCGTCGCTGACCTCCAGGAGAACGAACTCGCCGCGGAGAAAACCGGGGTGCGCGGCGCAATACGCCTCGTCGAAGGCCGTTTGACGCGTTTCGATGGTCACCGTGCCCACCCCCGCGATGGCGTCCCGGGCGTTGACGCACAGATTGGCCAGGACCTGCTCGATCTGCGTGGGATCGATTTTGACGGGCCACAAGGGGCTGCCCGGCCGCCAGCGCAGATCGATGTCTTCCCCGATGAGGCGCCGCAGCATTTTGAGCATGGCCTCCACGACCTCGTTCACGTCGAGCACCTTGGGGCTGATCGTCTGCTTGCGGGCAAAGGCCAGCAGTTGCCGGGTAATGTCCGTGGAGCGCTTGGCGGCGTTGAGAATTTCGGTAAGATCGGCGTGCAGCGGTCCGGCAGGGTCCACTTTTCCCAGGGCCAGTTCCGCACAGCCGAGGATGACGCTGAGCATGTTGTTGAAATCGTGGGCCACGCCTCCGGCCAGCCGGCCCACGGATTCCATTTTCTGGGACTGGGCCAATTGGGCCTGCAGGCGCTCGCGTTCCGCCTCCGCCTGCCGGCGCTTGGTGATGTCGCGGCACAGGCAGACGAACTGCTCGTCGATGGGCAGCCAGGTGGCGGAGACTTCCACGTCGAAAACGCCGCCATCCTTGCGCCGGTGGCGGGCTTCGAACAACTCCGGCCCCCCGGTGCGAATGCGCGCCAGGCGTTGGGTCGCGCCGGAGGGCAGGGCATCGGTGTCCAGGTCGAAAATCGCGAGCCGCAGGATTTCCTCCCGCGTGTAGCCCGACATGCGGCAATAGGCCTCGTTGACATCGGTCAAGCGGCCCTGGGCGTCCAGCATCCAGAAGCCGTCCTGGATGGTGGCCAGAATGGCGCTCAGGCGGCGTTCCCGCTCGCGCAGGGCCTTCTCGGCCTCCTGGCGCATCTGGAGTTCCTGTTCCGCCTGGAGCATTTTGCTCTCGAGCTTGCGCACCAGCCGTTCGTTGTAGAGCTTGAGGACGTCTTCCTCCGGCAGGGGCGCGGAGACGAAGGCGCTCCCCCCCGCCGGCCGGCGTCGATCACCTCCCCCAGGGCGGCCAGAAGAACGTCGGGCTCACAAGGCTTTTCGATGAAGCGGTCCGCGCCGAGCTGCAGGGCGAAGGCCTCGTCCTGGGGCCCGGTGTAGGTGGCGGTATAGAAAATGAACGGGATGCCGGGGAGGCTGGGGTCGGCCTTGACCTTGCGGCAGAGCTGAAACCCGTCCATCACCGGCATGAGGACATCGCGGATGATGAGCTCGATGCCGCCGGCGGCGAGCCGTTCGAGGGCTTCGGCGCCGTTGGCCGCCGCCTGGACGGCATGCCCGTTTCCCCGGAGAAGGCTTTCCAGCAGGTAACGGCTGTCCTCCCGGTCATCGACGATCAGGATGTTCATGGTCCTTGTCCCTCGGCAGCCACCACTTGCCGGTGTCGCTCACCGACAGACGGCAGCCATCGCCCTCCATCCGGCAGGCGAGGCCCACATATCCCTTTTCGGTAAACTTCACGGCATTGTTGAGCAGATTCAGCATGACCTGCTCCAGGCGGCGCTGGTCCGAGGTCACCCGGGACACGTCGTCGGCGATCTCCACCCGCAGGTCGATGCCCTTGCGCGCGGCCAGCGGCGACACCAGGGAGGCCACCTTGGCGATGGCCTCCCGCAGCTCGAAGGCCGCGAAGGAAAGGGACAACTGGCCGGCCTCGATCTTGGAGATATCCAGCACATCGTTGATCAGCGCCAGGAGGTGGCGGGAACTGGTTTGCACCATGCGCATCTGCTTTTGCTGCTCCGCGTTGAGCGGCCCGGCCAGCCCCTGAAGGAGAATGCCGGTAAAGCCGATGATGGAATTCAGGGGCGTGCGCAGCTCGTGGCTCATGGTGGCCAGGAAGGCGGATTTGATCCGGTCGGCCGCCTGGGCTTTTTCCATGGCCGCCGCCAGGTCCGTTGTACGCTCCGTGACGCGCTGCTCCAGCTCGGCGTTGAGCCGGCGCAAGGCTTCATCGGCCGCCTTGCGCGCGGTGATGTCGGTGCCGATGCTCAGGATGCCGTCGACGCGCCCCTGGTCGTCAAAGTAGACCTTGTTGGTCCAGGCGATCCAGACGGTTTCCCCGGTGCGGCGGATGTTCTCGTTGACATTCTGTTCGAAGGCTTGCGGGTCCTCGGAGATGCGGTCCATCAAGGCGCGCATGTCCCGGCCGCCGCTCCCGGTTTCGGGGACCAGTGTGCCGACCAGATTGCGGCCGACGATTTCCGCCTCGGCGAAGCCGAAAAAGCGCTGGCCGAATTCGTTCAGGAAGGTGATGCGGCCGTCCCGCGTCCAGTGCAAAATGATGCTGTTGGCGTGTTCCAGCAGCTCGCGGTATTTCCGCTCGCTTTCCCGCAGGGCGCGGTTGATGCCGTGCATCTCCGTATTCTGCGCGGTCAGGGCGCGGGTGCGCAGGGCGACCTGGCGTTTGAGGACGACGCCGCCCGCCAGGCTGGCCAGGAGGGCGAGGCCGGCGACCCATCCGCCGATCTTGACCCAGGCCGGCAGGGAGAAAGCGACCTCCTGGGCGGTCCAGCGCGCCAGTGACTGGTAGTAGACCGATTGGGGGTTTGCCTTCAGAGCGGCCAGATGGGCATCGATGGCCTCCAGCAGGGCCTGGCGGCCCTCCCGGGGGGCGGCGAAATAGAGATTGGTGGGATGAAATATGATGGCCGTGTCTTCCAGGGCGAACTTGCCGGCGTTCACCTGCCCATAGAAGCGGTTGGTGACCGCCGCATCGGCCGTCCCCCGGTGGACCTCCTCGAAAAGGGTGCCATAACTCGGCAGGGGAATGAGGGTGGCGTTCAACCCGAAACCCTTGCTGAGCCGATCGAAGGCCTCCGCCTGCACCGAGCGCTCCAGGACCACGATGCGCTTTCCCGCCAGGTCCAGAATCGATCGGATCCCGCTGCCCTTGCGGGCATACACCTGAAACCAGGACGACAGCACCTGCTCCTGGTGGAAGGCGAAGCGGTCCGCCCGATCCGCCGTATAGGCCACATCGGGCATGAGGTCGATCTCGCCGCGCTCCAGCCGGTCCAACCCCTCGCCCCAGGTGCCGGGGACGTAGGTCAGATCCCAGCCGCGGGCTTTGGCGATATCGTCGATGAGGTCGATGAAGATGCCGGCGGGCGTGCCCGCGGCGTCGAGGAAGACTTTGGGGGCGTTTTCGTAGACACCGACGGTCACCCGCCGCGATTCGGCACGGCCCGTGTGCGGCGCAACGGCCAGGAGGGCCAGGAGGGTGATGACCCCGCCCGCGAAAAACCGCCCGGCGCGGCCGGATATGCGATAGCTGGGAAGCATGCCGCCCCCTTGCCGCGGATGCGTGCTGTGGCGATGCCGAAGCCCCCCTGGCAGCCTGTGGATAAACTGCGTTGCGGGCCGGCATGTACCGCCGCCGGCGGGCTCGGCCGCAAGGCGGGACTTCCCGTCCGATCTTATGAACTTCAGGGGGTCGCGCCCCTCGGGGAAATGCTCACGACTCCCGCCACGGGCGGGATTGGCTCGCGCTCTTCCCATCGGGCCGCGCCTTGC
>DJGG01000283.1:0-599 GCA_002432195.1 Desulfobacteraceae bacterium UBA5852 | reverse complement strand
ATCCACAGGCGGCTAGCCCAGGGGGGCCAAGGATCACCGACGGTGGTTCGAAACGGCGGCCCGGTTCACGCCGGCCTGAAGGTCTCCAGGGGCCGGGACGAATATACCACCCTCCCGGCCTGTCCGTCGAATCAAAGTTGCCCGCCGGTCATCCCTCCACCTGCTGAATGCCCTCCAGCACCCAGAAGGCTTCCGGCGTGCCGCGGTCCCGGCTGAAATGCCACAATTCGCGGACCTGCCGGGACATGGCGTCTTCATCTTCCCGCAGCAGGACATCGTAGAGCACGGTCGCGATGGTCTGGCGGTCGACGTCGCGCACCTCGATGATGCGCGGGTTGATCAACAGCAGCTCGGTTTTGCCGGGTCGGGGGTCTTCCTGGGCCTGGCGTTGGATTTCCGTGAGGACTTCCGGGGAGGCGAACTGGCGGATGTCTTCCAAGTCCCTTTTGTCCCAGGCGGTTTGCAGGCGGGTGTAGATGGCGTGGGCGCCCTCGAGGAACTCCTCGGCATCGAAGTCCGGCGGCAGGGCCGGCGGGGCGGCCGCGGCGGCCGCCGCATCCTCCGGCGGGGTGTAGCCTGCGCGCCCCCAGGCCGGGGAA
>DJGG01000234.1:3406-5691 GCA_002432195.1 Desulfobacteraceae bacterium UBA5852 | reverse complement strand
CCGGCGCGGTCTTTTTGTTGGCGAACCCTTCAAAAAGGGAGCATCCGCTACTGCGGGCGCCCCTCATTTTAACCCGTTAAAACCATGCCGACAATCGGAGGGAGGTGATATCCCAAAGAGCAGCGCGTTGCTTGATGGTTTGGAAATAGTGTTTTCCAACTCGGCAAAAAGGAGGCTCTTTCATGATTTACAATCAAAACCAACTGGGTAAGTACAAGGGCGCCGAAGTCGTCTGCGAGTACATGTTGAAGGAGAAAATCCCTTACATGATCGGCTACGCCGGCCATGGTGCGATCGGTTTGTTGGATGCGTTTTACGACAAGCAGGATCAAATCAAAATTGTGTGGCCGCGCATCGAGACGGCTGCGGGTTTCATGGCCGATGCCTATTTCCGGCTGACCAAAGTACCGCTTCCGGTTTATGTTTCCACGGGCCCCGGCCCGGCNNCGCTTTCCGCATGCGCCGTGGCCAACGCCTATTATGATTCCTCCGCGTTCCTGCTGATTACCGGTCAGGTGACAATGGACCAATTCGACAGCGGCGCTCTCCAGGAGCCTTATCGCCAGCACCCGGCCGATTTTCCATCCGTTATCCGGTCGTACACCAAGTTCAGCTACCAGGCGACAACGGTTCACCAGATTGCCCAGTTTCTCCCCAAGGCATTTAAGATGATGCAGACGGGAAGACCCGGGCCTGTCCACCTGGACGTTCCCTACGACCTGTACCAGACCGAGGGTGAAACAGTCGTTCCGAATCCCGAGGATTGGGCCGACTCGATCTCGTGGCGTTCAGGCGCTGACCCCTCGATCCTCGCGACCCTTCTGAAGAAACTCAGAAATGCCAAGCGCCCCCTGATTCTGGCCGGCGGCGGAGTTAACATCTCCGGCGCCAGAGACGAGTTGTTGAAGTTCGCCGAGTATATGAAGATCCCGGTCTACACATCCATGATGGGCAAGGGCGCCATGGCGGACAGCCATCCTCTGCACTTGGGCGTCTGCGGATGCTGGGGGCATTACCCCGCGGTGGAGGCCGCGCGCAACGCGGATGTGATTCTCGCCTTGGGGTGCCGGTTCTCGGATTTGCACACGGCTTCCTGGCAGCCGGGCTTTGCCTATAACATCCCGGCGACCAAGCTGCTTCAAGTGGATATCGATCCGAGCGAGATTGCGCGGAATTACCCGGTCGATATGGGCATCGTGGGCGATATCAAGACCGTTCTCCAACAACTGATTGAAAAGGCGGAAGCGGACGGCCAGAAGGGCGATTACGCTACGTGGTTCCAGGAACTCGGCGGTTACAAGCAAGAGTGGAATGACTTTGTGAACCCTTACAGAACCAACGACGAAAACCCGATCGATCCCCGGCGGATGATTTTCGACATCCGCAAGGTGGCCCCGAAAGACGCCATCATGTTCTCGGATGTGGGGAACAACCAGCCCTGGATTGAAGAATTCTGGAGTTCCGACGTACCGGGGACCCACTTTACCGCCGGTGGTTTCGCGGCTATGGGGTTCGGTGTCTGCGGCGTTCTGGGCGCCAAGCTGGCCAGGCCGGATATCACCTGCATCAACGTGTGCGGTGACGGCGGTTTCATGATGATGCCCCACGCCGTGGCGACGGCCGTGCAATACAACCTGCCCGCCGTCTGGATCATCATGAACAACTATGCCATCGGCGCGATTCGCGATCTGCAGAGATTCTACTTTGGCGGACGGCAGATCGGCACCAGCTTCGAGACTTACGAAGGGAACAAGTACCATGACGGCCAGCTCTGGAACCCCGATTTTGCCGCCATGGCCAAGTCCATGGGCGGTCAAGGTTTCCGGGTCGAAAAAGCCGCCGACGTCGCACCGGTCGTGGAAGCGGCGATCAAGAGCCAGAAACCCACGGTCATCGATGTGATCATTAACAGGGATACGCCCGTACCGCTGACCAGTACCTGGCAGATGCCGCCCATTCCGCCAGCCCTGCCGACTTTCGGGAAGATCAAGATCCGATAGCGGCCCTTGCCATACCAAGCGGCTGATGTCGAAACCGGTTTGTGGCAGGCGATTCAGGCCGACAGCGGCCCGGTGACGGTTTCCTGACGAAGCCCTCCCGGGCCGCTGGAAATTGTGGCACAAGCCTTTGGATTTATCCCATGCGGGTTCGTGTTGTTAAAATTTAAGGATAGGGCGACATGGCTTTGATCGAAAATCTGGCCGACTACCTGGAAAAGGAAAATCCTTTCCCGGCTTTGAATCTTTTGGAGGCGGCACTGGTTTGCCGCCGGATGCCCGGGCAAT
>DJGG01000234.1:2584-3397 GCA_002432195.1 Desulfobacteraceae bacterium UBA5852 | reverse complement strand
TTCGACCAGCATATCGTTGAACAGGAGATCAGAGGTCTATCCGATATAGGGGCGCTCCGAAGGACCGCAAACGGCATCATGCTCCATCCGGAAGCGCTTGATCCGGTGGCCGGGTTGTTGAACCAATATAAAAAGCATTTGCGATTGTCTTTCGGTAGCCGGGAGGAAACCGCTGAAAGCTTCCTTTCGCAATTGACATCCTACCTGGCTGAGCAGGTGCCCGAGATGATGTCGACCGCGTCGCAGGACGGTCTGGTTCACGAAATTTGCTGGCAAGCCAAAAAATATCGTCTGCAAATCGCCTTGTCTCCGGCATGGCTGCCCGCGGTGGCCGAAGATTTGGCCCGCGAGCAGGTGTATCTCGCCGTGTTCGGACCGTTTGCGGCCCAAAAATGGAACATCATGCACCGATACTACACTCACCCGGAGTTTCGGAATTTCACAGGTTATTTCGACCCCTGGCAGCGACTGAAAATGAATATCAGCCGCGGAGGTTTGTTCACCTACTTCGACTGGTTCTTCCGCGATGTCTATGGGCTTAAATTTTTCATTCCGGAAGAATTTTCCCTTGCCCTGCAGAATTTCGGGCTGCTGCGTTACAATGACGAAAAATGAGTCATTGAGGATGCCCTACCTGCGCGATTTTTTACCAGTTGCTGATCCGGGTTGCCTGCCGGAATAACAGCCGTTGGCAAGTGACGGTCCCGTAAAAAGTCCGAATTATAATTCAGGGACCAATTTCCCCAAGGACATTTTTTGCTCTACCTGACCTGCGACAGTCCCCCAATGCCGGGCTTAGCAGGCTGTGGATAA
>DJGG01000234.1:0-2496 GCA_002432195.1 Desulfobacteraceae bacterium UBA5852 | reverse complement strand
TTTTCGCATCGCGCCGCGCCTTGCCTTTCGGCCCGATGCTTGTTTATCCAAAGCCTGTTAGGAGCAAGCTTCCTTCCGTGATACGGTGGATTCAGTGCTATCGTCCACCCCCAGACGGACCCGACCATGCCTCCCCCGACATACGGTTTCACCGCCAAGCTCATTCACGCCAACGGCCTCGATCCCAAGGCCTTCCTGGGTTGGGTTTTCTGGCCGGGCATGCGCTTCAATGCCCCGGACAAGTGGTGGGGGGATTTTGGGCCGCGGGATTTTCCCCACGAGGGGATCGATGTCTGCCTCTACCGGCACCGCTCCGGAGAGGTGCGCCGCCTGGGACCCGACACCCTCATTCCCGCCGTTTTCAGCGGCAGGGTCCGGGCGCTGTTCACCGATTATCTGGGCCAGGCCGTGGTGGTGGAGCATGAAAACCCTCCGGGCAGCGGCACGGGAATCGCGGTCTATGCGCACACAAGGCCCCGGGACGACCTGCGGCCCGGTGTGCTCGTGGAGGCCGGGGAGGTCATCGCCGCCATCGCCGACACCGGCCGGTCCAAGGCCAGGATCCTCCCGCACCTGCACTTTTCCTTCGCACAGCCCTCCCCCGACATCGCCTATGACAACTTCATCTGGAACCGCATGAGGGACCCCGGCCAGGTGAGCCTGCTTAACCCCCAAAGGCTCATCGACGGGCCATTCGAGGTGGTGGATTCCTGCATGCCGCCCCCTTTGGTTTAGCTCCGGATCGCGGCCATCCCCCAAGCACCTTCCCGCACCGCCCTCCGGAGGCCGGGCGCCCCGGGAGGGGTATAGCCAAGGGAGCCGATCTGCTGTATTTCTACGCCCACCAGGCGCCACGGATCTCTTCCCTGCGGTGACCCCCTCTGCTGACCGGGGGGCCGGCGCCGGTGGATCAGCGGCGTGCCCCCGGGGAGGGTCCGTGGCCCCCGGGGGCGCAATACCTCAAACCCACGCATGCGGATGCAGGAGCGGGATATGCTGGCCGGTGGTGAAAAAACCGTTGTCTTGCTGGTCTTTGTCGTCTGTTACGGACTGGCCTTGAGCGGCCGGGTCAAGCTCGCCTACGCTTCCCTGGGGGCGGCGGCGGTACTCCTGCTCACCGGGGTGCTGACCATCGCCGATGTCCTGTTCAAAGCGGTCAAGTGGGACGTCCTGGGGATCTACTGGGGTTTCATGATGGTGGCGCATGTCTTCATGCAAAGCCGCATGCCCGAGCTGATCGCCAACCGCATCCTGGCCCGGGTGCGGTTGGAAAAATACGTGATATTCGCCCTCTGCGGCCTGACGGCCCTTCTGTCGGCCTTCATGGAGAACGTGGGCGTGGTGCTGATGATGGCGCCCGTGGCCATCGCGGTGAGCCGGCAGCTGAAAAGCGACCTCTTCCCTTACCTGGTGGGTATTGCCGTCTGCTCCAACGTGGTGACCACCCTGACCATGGTGGCCGACCCGCCATCCATCATCCTGGCGCTGGAAACCGGGATGAAGCCGCTGGATTTCTACGTTTTCCAGGGGAAGGCCGGCCTAGGGACCATTACGCTGGTGGGTGTTGCCGTGGCCCTGGGCACGCTCCTGTTCCTCTACCGCCGGATGACCCAGCACGTCCACGTCGACCGGGCAGCCATCCCCACCACCAAGGGCGCCACGGTCCTGTTCGTGCTCGGGGTGGCCGCCCTGGCCATCGGTCCGGAGTTCGGGGTGCGGCCCGGGATCGTGGGCCTGGCCGCGGGGATCATCGCCCTCTACATGGGCCGGTCGCAGCTCAGGGAGATGGTGGTGGAGTTCGACTGGAACGCCCTGCTGTTCATCCTGGGGATCTTCGTGGTGATCCATGCCTTGAACGACTCGGGCGTGCTGAAGGATTTCGCGGACCTCGTGGTGTGGGCCGGAATCGACAACCCCACCGCCATGCTGGCCTTCCTGGTCTGGGTCTCGGTGGCCCTCTCCTCCTTCATGGACAACGTGCCCTACACCATCCTGATGATCCCGGTGTGCCAGAACCTGGCCGCCTCCTTCGGCATCGAGGCATGGGCCTTTCTCTACGGCATGCTCATCGGCACGGGCATCGGCGGCAACATCACCCCCGTGGGGGCCACCGCCAACGTTTTTGCCTGCGGGATCCTGGAGAAGCACGGCGTGAAGGTGCCCGTCAGCCGGTACCTGAAAACGAGCATCCCGTTTTCGGTGGCGGCGGTGGCCGCCGCCCACCTGCTGCTGCAGCTGATCTGGATGGATTAACCGGCCGGGTTGTCCCGGGAGGGCCTGGAAGGCGGCCGGGGCGGCCATCCTCCCGGCTGGAGCCGCCAGGTGGCGGGCTCCCGCGAATCGGGTGAGGGGGCCAAGCCGAACTGGATGCGGACCGGCCGGGGGGGGGAGGCCCTCCGCAAAGCCGGAGGAGAGCGGTCCTCGCTTCCGGGGCTAGCAGGCTGTGGATAAACAAACATCGGGCCGAAAGGCAAGGCGCGGTGCGATGCGAAAAGC
>DJGG01000108.1:5227-14207 GCA_002432195.1 Desulfobacteraceae bacterium UBA5852 | reverse complement strand
CCGATGAGCCGGCTGAGGGTCTGCTGCTCGGCGACGCGCTCCTCGCTGAACAGCCACTGCAGGAACTCGGCCAGCGCCGGGCCCGTACCACGCTGGCCGGCATGCCCACGGAAGCCCTCCACATCTTCCAGCAGCTCCCCGCAGGTGGCGTAGCGGCGGTCCGGGTCCCGTGCCAGGGCCCGCTGGACGAGGCGCTCCACCGGCGCGGGCACGTCGGGGGCCACCTCCGCCAGTGGGGGAAACTCCGCGGCCGCCAACCGGCGCATGATGGCCATCTGCTCCCCCTCGAAGGCGCGTCGCCCGGCCACCAGCTCGTAGAGCAGCAATCCCACCGCGAAGACATCCGAACGGCGGTCGACGCTTTGGCCCGTGACCTGTTCCGGCGACATGTAGGCCACCTTGCCCTTCAGCTCCCCCGTCTGGGTGGCCGTGGGGCGGCCGGACGCCTTGGCGATGCCGAAATCCAGGATCTTCACCTGCCCGCCGTAGGTGATGAAAACGTTCTGGGGGCTGATGTCGCGATGGACGATGTTCAGGCAGCGCCCGCCGTAGTCGCTGAGCTCGTGGGCATACTCCAGCCCGGCGCAGACCCGCGCGGCGATGTAGAGGCTGTGGGCCAGGGGCAGGCGCATGTCCAGGGTGCCCAGCTTGGCGATCACCCGGCGCAGGTCCTTGCCGGCCAGATACTCCATGGCGATGAAGTAGTCCGGCCCCGCCCGGCCGAAATCGTAGATCTGGACGATGTTCTCGTGCTGGAGGTGGGCGGCGAGCTTGGCCTCTTCGATGAAACCCTCCACCACCTCCGCTTGCGCGGTGTAGTGGGGCAGGATGCGCTTGACGGCCACCAGCTTCTCGAAACCCCGGTCGCCGGCCAGGCGGGCCAGATGCAGTTCGGCCATGCCCCCGTAAGCGATGCGCTCCAAGAGCTCGTACTTGCCGAATGTGGATGCTTCCGCGACCACCATGGGCACACCTGGACGGGGGATGGCGCGGGTGGGGGCAGCCCGCCGGGACGCAAGCCCCCCCAGAGGACCGCCGGCTCCCGCGCCCGTGACGCCCCCCGAGAGTCTCGTCCAATGAAAAAACAAATGATTCTTGTTGTTTATTCAATAGATTGTCTTGGAGGTCAAGGCCTATCCGTTCCGGGGCCAGCGCTCGGCGTCCCGCCGGGGGTGTGCGGGTGCCGCCGGCATTCTCCGGCGCCCGGCCTTCCGCGTCCTGGTCCAGGGGCGGCTGTGCGGACGGCGGCCGACGGGCGGCGGTGGTATCAGGGCTGGCGCATCAGCTGCCGGAGCAGCCGGCGGGCTTCCCGCAGGCTTTCGATGGCCTGGGGGTGATCGGGCCGGTAGGTCAGGGCCGTCTGCCACTCCTCGATGGCCTTCTCCAGGTCTTCCTCCAGGAAGAATTTCACCCCGTTTTTATAGTGCTCCTCGGCCCGTGCGCGCAGGACCCCCTGGAGGCGCTCCGCCGCTTCGTCCCGGCCGGGGGACTCCGGGTCCATCCGACGGATCAGCTCCCAGGCCCCCAGGTGATCGCCGCGGCTCTCCAGTCCCTGGCCCAGCCCGAGGAGCGCCCGGTCCCGCAGTTGGAGGGCCTCCCGGTGCACCGGATCGCTTCTGAGGATCGCTTCCGCCGTTTCCAGGGCTCCGGCCAGCTCGCCCTCCTGGAAGAGCCGCCGGGCCTGGGCCAGCTCGGTTTCCTGGTTGGGCGCTCGCGGCGCACGCGGCGGCGGCGGAGCCGGGGTTTCTAGCACCGGGATGCGCAGGAAGATGCCTTCCGGCAGGATGGCCTCCAGGGGCCAGTCGTTGAAGAGGGCCACCAGGAAGCCCTTGGAGGCGTCCCGGTAGAAGCGTTCCGCGATGCGGTTGAAGGAATCCCCGGGCTGGACCTGATACACCCGTACGGCCGGGGGTTCGCGCAGGGTCTCCAGGCCGCGGCGGGCGCCGGCATGTGCCGGATCCAGCCTGAGGGCCGTCATCCACGACCACCGGGCCTGTTGGGGCTGCCCCGCGTTCCAGGCTTTCACCCCTTCCCAGAAATGTCCGTCGGCCCGCTGGCGCTGAACCGCCCGCAGGCGCCGCACCTGCCGGGCCACCTCCGGGTCGTCCGGGTCGTGGTCGACCAGGACCTGCCAGAAGAGCAGGGCCCTGGGCAGATCGTCGGCCCTTTCCCAGCGCAGGGCCTGATCCCTCAGGTAGGTGACGGGCAGGGGCGGCTCGGGGGGCGCCGGCCGGGGGGGCCAGTCCATGGGGGCGGCACAGCCCGCCAGAAGCACCGTGGCCCCCAGGATCCAGAGCGCTAGCCAGCGCCGGAAGCGCGTCATGGGCCGGCCTCCCGCACGAAAACGGTCAAAAGGCGCTCCAGGGCCTCCGGGGAGCCGGCGGCGGGCACCGGTTGCCGCACCAGGCGGAAGGGGTCGGCAAAAACCGGGTTGGACCCCTTGGACGTCACCAGAATGGCGCGGTACCCCGCCTGGGCGGCCAGGGCCGCGGCCAGGGGCGGCAGGGACTCCTGGGAGTGGCCCAGCACCGCGGCTTCCCCTCCCAGCCGCTCCTCCAGGATGCGGCGGGCACTTTGAAGATCCCCCTGCAGCCGCTTCACATAGTCCTCGAAGGTTTCCCCGGAGCGTTGCGCGGCCAGGCCGCCTTCCTTGCGCCCCGCGCTCTGCACGTCGAGGCCGTAAGCGCGCATCTCGCGCAGCTGCGCCCAGCTCAAGGCCTTGTCCGCCCCCACCCGCTCGACGCTCACGAAGAGCGTGGCCGGGAAACCGCAGGCCACCAGGTGCGGGAAGGCATGCCGGTAGAAATCGGCGGAGGTGTCATTGAAGGTCAGCACCACCGCCCGGGACGGCAGGGACTCCTCCAGGCGGATGAAGGCCAGCAGGCGCGCCAGGGGTACCACCGCATAGCCTTTCTCCTGGAGGTGCCGGAGATGGCGCTGCAGGGCCTCCGCGGGCATGTGCCCGGTCTCCCCGGAGCCCCCGCTGACCGGGGGAAAGGCCAGCACCGGCACCGTCTGGTAGCCCTCGGGGCGGATGCCGCCCGCCGCCAGGGGGCGCCGGGGGACGATGATCACCGGGGCGTCGTCCGGATGGGCCTGACCGTTCACGGCCCGCAGGCTGTCGCCCCTTGCGGGGTCTCCCAGGTAGCGGGCCGCCAGGTTGGCGTAGGTATCCCCGGGCTGGGGGTGCACCACCCAGTAGTCGGGAGGGGGGGCCGCGGGACGGGGGTCCACCGGGCGGCGCGCGGCGGGGCAACCCAGGGCGAGCAGCGCCAAGCCCAGGGCGACCCAGGCCCGGAGGCCCTCAGTTGGCCTGCGCATGCCCCACCTCCTCGTGCAGACCGGTCAGCCGGTAGACTTCCACCGGCTCCCGGCGCCCGCGGATGTGATTGCGCGGCAGTTTGGCGGCCTCCACGACGTCCGCGGCGATCCCCACGATATCCTGGGTGATGATGATCTCCCCCGGGCCGGCGAGGTTGTTGATGCGGGCGGCCACGTTCACGGAGTCGCCGATCACGGTGTATTCAAAGCGGTGGTGGGAGCCGATATTGCCCGAGAGCACCAGACCGGTGTGCAGGCTGACCCCCAGGGCGCGCCCCAGCGCATCTTCGGCCGGAAACCGCTCGGTGAGGGCCTGCTGCATGGCCACGGCGGCGCGCAAGCCCCGGCGCACGTGATCGTCATGGAAGATCGGCACCCCGAAGACCGCCAGGACGGCATCGCCGATGAACTTGTCCACCGTCCCGCCGTTGTCGGCGATGACCGTCGTGATGATTTCGAAAATCGTGTTGAGCTCCTCCACCACCGTCTCGGGGGGGCGCCCTTCGGCGTAGCGGGTGAAACCACGGATGTCGGCGAAGAGAATCGTGGCCTGGCAGCGGTGACTGCGCAGCCACTCGTCCTGGGGATGGGCCATGACCAGTTCCACCACCTCCCGGCCCACATACTTGCCGAAAAGATTGTCCATCATTTCCTTGCGCAGGAGCTCGCCGCTCATGTGGTTGAAGGCCGCCGCCAAGTTGCCCAGCTCGTCCCGGCGATTCAGCTCGATGCGGTGCTGGTAGTTGCCCCGCGCGACTTCCCGTGTGGCCCTCACCAGCTGCGTGATGGGCCGCGAGAACCAGAGCCCCACGATCACGGCGATCACCAGCCCCACGCCCACCACCGGCACGATGGTCAGCAGCAGGGTGCGCCGCTCGCGCTCCACCACCTGGTTCATGAAGTCGATGGAGACCCCCACGTGCACCTGCCCCAGGCGTTTGTCCTTGAACATCACCGGCTGGTTCAGGTTGAGGACGCGGTCCCCGGAGGGCATCGCGTGGGCGAAATAGTTCACCTCCCCGCGGTGGCTCACCCGGCCGGCATCCCGGAAATCGTCCAGGGAGGTGCCGACGCGGTCCAGGTCGGTGTGCGCCCGGATCACCCCCTGGTGATCGGTGATGAAGGCATAGAGCAGGCCCTCGACCCCCTTGGCGTCGCCCACCAGGGTGTTCAAGGTCAGTTCGTCGTCCCGCAGCAGGGGGATGCGGGCCTGGTTGGCAAAGTACTGGAGGCTCACGGTGCCCAGCTTGACGGACTGCTGGTAGAGCTGGTCCCGCTGCTGGCCAAGGGAGAAGTAGCCGATGAGCACCACCGTCACCAGGGTAATCAGGGAGGCCGCCACGGAGAGCTGCAGCCATATGGGCGCGCGCACCGCAAAACGGGCCCCCCGGGCCTTCTGCACCCAGCGGGCCCGGGTGGCGGTGTCCGTGGGCCATTCCTCCAGGGGATACCCGAAGAGCTCGAGGCTGATGCGGGCCTGCTCGGCTTCGGAGACCAGGCCGGCATCCCGCAGAAAACGCCACAGGGGCAGGGCGCTCTGCCGCGCGTGGGCCCGGAGGCTCTCGCCCAGGACCTTGCGGGAAACCAATCCCCGCCGGATCAGGGCCTGGCAGAAGAGCCCTTCGAAGGCGTCCAGGAGGTGGACGAAGGGCGGGTCCGCGATAACGAATGGATGGCGACGCAGCAAGCGATTTCCTCGACCCCGGCGGGGCCTCCGCCCGGGGCGTTCAGCATGGGGTTCCCCGGACGGCGCGAGCCCCCGGTGCCGGGTCACGCCCCGGCATGGACCGGCGGCACGGCCGCCCGCCGCCCACCATGCCCTCTCCGGCGCGAAAAATCAATCGTTCAGGCCCAGGCGGTCTCCACCCCGGCCTCCCGGTTGCGCCGCCGCCAGTAACCCCTGAAGACCGGGTTCACGCGCGGGCGCCGCTCCACGGCGGCCAGGGTGTCGGCAATCGCCGCGCGGCAGGCGTCCCCCGCGGCGAAGGCCCCGGCGGTGAGTCCCGAGGGCAGATTGCCTGCGGCCGCGGCCACCTGCCGCCCCAAGTGCGCCTCGGCCCGCGCCTGCAAGGGGGCCAGGGCCGCCGTGACCGTGGCCAGGTCCGCCAGGGCGCGGCGGTGATCCCGCTCCTGGCGCCACCAATAGGCCTCCGCCCGGTATCGGGCCCCCGGGGGAGGTCCCAGGTTCGGCAGGTGCGGCGCCGTCAGGGACACCGGTTTGAACACCCCGAGGCAGGGGGCGGCCGCCGCGGTGACCCAGGCCACCGGCTGGGCCGGCGCCAGGTGGGCCACGAGGGAGGCTGTGGTCTGGGTGGCGTCCCGCAGCAGGGGGTAGCCGGCATGGGCGCACACCCGGGAGCCGCGCAGGTGGCGGTCGGGCCGGTACGGGAGCTCCCCGTGGTCCCGCAGCAGGCCCATGGCGAGGGCCGCATCGAGGCCCGGCGCGGCTTCCTCCAGCCGTGCCAGGGCGCGCCGCCGCCGGGGGCGGGCCCCGGCCAGCAGGGCCATCAGGGGGTCGCCGTAACAGCGCGCGAAATCGAAATCCCGTCGGCGCGCGAGCCACCCCCGCCGCCGGGCTGTGGCGATCAGGTCCGGGTGGGCGCAGTCGAACTCTCCGGCGATGGTGAGGGCGTTGCTGATGGCATAGGTTCCCTGCACCCGGCGGGCGGCCCACAGGGGGCCGGCGGTCTCCATGACCCAGGCCTCCGCCGGGTCCGCCATGAGGAAGCTGTTGTGGTAGACCATGCGGCGGTTGCGCCAGCCGCAGACCCCGCCCTGGCCATGGTCGTGGAGCAGGCCCGCCAGCACCTCCACGGCCTGGGCCGCGGTGGCCGCCCGCTCCAGGGCCAGCCGCAGGAGGTCCATGCCCGTGAGCCCCTCCCCGCGGTTGACGGGCATGCGCGTCCAGACGGCCTCGTTGCCCATCACCAGGCCCGCGTCGTTGGCCCCCATCTCCGCGCCCCACATCCAGAAGGGGCGGCTCACCAGCACCCCCCGGGTGGCCCGCGCCTGGGGGATGCGGCGATAGGTGCACCGCAGCCAGGCCCCTGGGGGGTGCTCCCGGGGGGGAAACCATTCCAGCGCCTGTGCTTCGTTGGGTTCCCGGTCGCTGTTTTTGCCGAACAGGATGTGACCGTCGGCGGTGGCCGCCGCCGTGGCCACGAAAGTGTCGCACATGGAGCACCCCTCGGGGGACTATCAGGCTGTGGATAAACACGCATCGGGCCGAAAGGCAAGGCGCGGCGCGATGCGCAAAGCTATGCCATTCCGCCATGGCGGGATTGTGAGCATTTTCGCAAGGGGCGCGACCCCCTGAAGATCATAAGATCAGACGGGAAGTGCCGCCTTGCGGCCGGAGACGCTGTGTATCCACAGCCTGTTCACCGCCGGATGGCCCCCGGCAGGATGAATTCGTAACGCCGACCCAGGACCCGCCGGGCGATCCAGCGGTTCAGGCGCCGGAAACCGAGGAACAATTGCCAGATAACCTTGTCCCGGCGGTAGTAGGCGTCAACCTCCCGGAAGGTCAGGGGCGGGGCCGGCCGGGGGTCCCCGGCGGCGTTGAGGACCTCCAGGGCCATGGGAATCAGGTCGGGGCGCTGCTCCTTGTGGAGGTTGGCCGCCAGGTCCAGAAACACCCGTCGGGGGTCGTAGTAGCGGCTCATCACCTCGTCCAGGAAAAGCCAGCGCAGCACCCAGCGCAGCCAGGCCGGGGCGCTGCGCAGGAGGGGTTCGGGGTCCAGCTGCTCCCGGCCCTGCAGGCGGAAGATGGGCGTGCCGGTGTCCACGAAGGTGACGCGCGCCGGGTCCGTGGCGACGAAGCACCAGTTGGAGAGCTGGCCGTCGATGGCCACCTCCACGGCCGGGGTCTGGCGCCGGTTGAAACCCCAGACCCCCTGGATGGCCGCGGCCACGGCTTCCAGGCGCTCCCGCAGCGCCGCCGGGGGCTCGTGCAGGCGCCGGTGCATGAAGCCCGCCGCGGGCAGGACCGGCTGGGCGATATAGAGCACCGCCGGCCGGCGCGGCGGATGCACCACGGCCGTGGCGTGGGGCGGGAGGTGGAGACCGGCCCGGGTGAGGAGAGCGCAATAGCTCCGCAGCCGCGCGCCGTAGTCCTCCGCGGCCCTGGCGTGGCGAAAGATGGGCAGCCGCTTGAACGCCAGGCCCTCGGCTCCCCGGATCTGGAAGATGGTGGAAATCTCGCCGTAGCCCAGCACCTCCGCGGGGATGCGGGAGTCCTCCGGGCGCTCCGGACAAAGGCCGGCCTCGAAACGGCGCAGGAGATCGTGGTCGATGTCCATGGTCCTAAGGAAACTGGGCCCGCAGCCCGGCGGCGGCCTCCAGGGCCCGGTCCAGGCGCGCGAGGACCTCGGCCACCTCCGCCGGGGTGATGATCAGGGGGGGCAGCAGCTGGCTCACCGAGGGATCGTTGGCGGCGAAGATCATCAGCAGCCCCTGATCGTAAGCGGCCTTGGTGAGCACCGGGCCGCAAAGGCCGTCGGCCAGCTCCAGGCCCATCATCAGCCCCAATTGCCGGAACCCCTTCAGAAACCCGCCATGCCGGCCCAGCAGCGCACCGATCCCCTGGCGGAAGAGCTCCGCCCGCGCGTTGACCGCCTCCAGAAAGGCGGGGGCCGAGGACAGCGCCAGCACGGCCTGGGCCACCCGGCAGCCGGGCTCCGCGCCACCGAAGGTGGAGATGTGCACGAAGGGGTCGGGGTGGAAGACCGCCTCCAGGTCGCGCCGCAGCACGGTGACGCTGATGGGGTAGAGGCCCCCCGAGAGCCCCTTGCCCAGGACCACCATGTCGGGCACCAGGTCGAAGTGCTCGAAGCCCCAGAGGCGCCCGGTGCGACCGAGGCCGGACTGGATCTCGTCCAGGATCAGCAGGGCCCCATGGGCGGAGCAGAGGCGGCGCACCCCCGGCAGGTAACCGGGGGGCGGCACCACCATGCCGAGGGTGGCCGGAACGGTTTCCAGGATCACCGCCGCCGTGGAAGCATCCAGGGCGCGCTCCAGGGCGTCCAGATCGCCGAAGGGCACCTGGCGGAACCCCTCGGGCTGGGGGCCGAAAGGCCGCCGGTATTTCTCGTCGCCGGTGGCCAGGGCCAGGCCGGTGTGGCCATGGTAGCCGCCCCGGGTCGAGAGGATCGTGGCACGCCCGGTGGCCGCCCGGGCCACCTTGATGGCCAGGTCCACGGCCTCCCCGCCCCCCACGCCGAACACCGAGACCTGCAGCTCGCCGGGCATCCGGCGCGCCAGGTCCTCGGCCAGCCGGGCCCGGGGGGCGCTGATCAGGTGGTGGTTGCCAATATCGCAGGCGGTGAGGCTGTCCACCAGGACCCGGATCAGCTCCGGGTGGCGGTGGCCGAGGTTGAAGACCCCGCCGTTGCAGTGGAGGTTGATGAACTCCCGGGAACCGTCCAGGTTCCAGAAGCGGATACCCTCACGCCGCCCCATGACCACGGGCATGCCGCAGCTCTCGAAAAACGCAGCCTTGCCCGAGGAGACATGGCGGCGGAAGGCCTCCAGGATCGCGGCGTGCTCTTGCATGGCCCATCCTTAACAGGCTGTGGATAAACTGCGCCTCAGGCCGAAAGGCGGCGTTGCGGCACTCGCGAAAATGCTCACAACCACGCGAGGTTGCTCCGCTTTTCGC
>DJGG01000108.1:0-5209 GCA_002432195.1 Desulfobacteraceae bacterium UBA5852 | reverse complement strand
TTTATCCACAGCCTGTTAAGGCAGGGAACCGGGGGATCGGGCGCGGGTTCGTCGGCGACCCCGCGGGGGCGGAATTACCAGATGGGGATCCGGCCGATGGCCTCGGGGTGGTGCCGCTCCAGCCAGTTGCGCAAGGGTTCCGGGCGCCAGTCGCCGTCGGCCAGGGCTTCCGGGCGGGCCAGGGCCTCGCTCACATAACGGTCGTAGGCTTCCAACAGGTTCGGTTGATTCTGGCGCAGCCAGGCGCGAATCTTGGCATCGGTCAACTTGTCCATGGCAGGCGGGGGTCCTTTCTCGAGGCCACCGAAGCCGTCAGCGGTCCGGCCGCCGTCCGGCGGCCCGGGTGGCGCTGCCGGCTCAAAACGGGCCCACTCTATGCGAGCCCCCGGTCGTTGTCAAATCGTTTGCCGGCGGCCGGGGCCACGGTCAGCGCCGATCGGGCCGCGGGCCCGCATCGATTCAGGCCGGGGGCGGCCGCAGCCCGTTGGTCAAGGCCACGTACCCCTCCACGGGCACCGTTTCCGCCCGCTGCCGCGGATCGATGCCGGCCGCCTCCAGGGCCTGCTGCAGCACCTCCGGCGGCAGGCCCAGGTCGCTCTTCTCCAGCGCGTTCTTGAGCATCTTGCGCCGCTGCTGGAAGGCGGCCCGCACCACTCGCGCCATCAACGGCTCGTCCCGGCAGGCCACGGCGGGGTGGGCGCGCAGGGTGAGCCCCACCACCCGGGAATCCACTTTGGGGCGCGGGTGGAACTGGGCCGCACCGATGTCCATGAGGTTGGTCACCACCGCGCGATACTGGACCATGACGGTCAGACGCCCGTAGTCCCGCCCCCCGGGCGCGGCGGCCAGGCGCTGGGCCACTTCCTTCTGGAGCATGATCACCGCCCGTGCCACGGCCCCGTGCGCCTCCACGAGCTGGATGAGGACCGGCGAGGAGATGTTGTAGGGCAGGTTGCCGAGCACCACCAGGGGTCCGCCGGCCTCGGCCGCCAGCCGCGCCAGATCGACCCGCAGGATATCCGCCGCGCGCAGCTCCACGTTCCCCAGGCCCGCGGCCGCCAGTTCGTGGCGCAGCACTTCCAGCAGGCGGGGATCCTTGTCGATGGCCACAAGCTTGCCCACCCGGCGGGCGGCCGGAAGCGTCAGGGCCCCCAGGCCCGGCCCGATTTCCAGCACCCGGTCCGTGGCCTGCAGATCCGCGCAGCGCACGATTTTTTCGGCCAAGGCGGCATGGACCAGGAAATTCTGCCCCAATTGCTTCCTGGCCTGCAGATCCCATGTCTTGAGCAGCATCGCCGGCGTGGTCATGGCGCATCTCCTGCACCCCGGCCGGCCGGCCGGGGCGGGTGGCATCGTTGACGACGGGCCCTCGCGCGTCGCGCCGCCGCCCCACCGGGGCCCATGGGCACGCCGTATACCACGACGGGCCCGTTCCTCCAAACGGCTGATTCACAGGCGGTCAGGGGCGCCGCTACCGCGGCCGCGGAATTTGCTTATCGAGGCATTATATTGACTTTGAGTAGGAATCGCAGTAGGAGGCCGCAGCGGTTGGCCGACCGCCGCAACGGCTGCGGAGGAGCGCCCCGCGACCAGTTTTATAAACGACTTCAGATAGTTGCGGACATGGCACTTCACGCCGGCCCCCATGCGGTCCCCGCGGTCGGCAAACCGCTTCTAGCCATACGGGACCGGGATGTCCGGCGGCCTGGCAAGCAATCACCCGGCGCCCCCGCCGGCGCGTCGCCGGCGGTTGCCCGTACCGCCGCGCGGTGCTCAGCCCCACCGCCCGGCATCACGCCCCGGCGTGGCGGGGCGTGATGCCGTGGGCCGCGGCACCGCGCGGCCGATCAGGTTTGCCACCAGCAGGCGGTCCGACGCGGGCCGTCGAACGCATTCGCCAAGGAGGGTCCCATGGCTAGGAAAAAAGGCAAGTCGGTGAGCTTCGATGCGATGGTCAAATTCTTCATTCAGCACTACAATATCCCCACGCGCAAGGATCTCGACCGCCTGGCGCAGCGGCTGGACCTGCTGGAGCAGCTCATCCGGGCCCAGGAAGGCCCGGCCCGGCGCGGGCAGCGGGCCAAGGGGCCGCGCAAGGCGTCCGCCACCACGGCCATGGACACCGTGCTGGCCATCATCCAGCGGGCCCATGAGGGCGCCACGGTGGTGGAGATCAAGGCCAAAACCGGCTTCGACGACAAGAAGATCCGCAACATCATCTTCCGGCTGACCAAGCTGGGACGCATCGTGCGCAAGGCCCGGGGCGTTTACACCGCGGTCTGACCGCGCGCGGCCGGCGCCGACCCGGGGCACCCTCCCGGTGCCGGCACCGCCAGAAGGGATTGACCCATGGCAGAGCAAGCGGCGCCGCTGGTCGCCGGAGAGCGGTGCGCGGGTTTTCGCGTGTCGCGGGTGGTGGCCCTGGACGACCTCCGGGCGCGCCTCGTCCTGTTGGAGCACGCGGTCACGGGGGCGCGCTACCTGCACCTGGCCAATCGCGACCGCGAGAACACCTTTGCGGTGATGTTCCCCACCTATCCCGCCGATTCCACCGGTGTGGCCCACATCCTGGAGCACACGGTGCTGTGCGGTTCCGCCAAGTTCCCGGTCCGGGACCCCTTCTTCTCCATGGTGAAGCGCAGCCTGCACACCTTCATGAACGCCTTCACCGCCTCGGACTGGACCATGTACCCCTTCGCCACCCAGAACCGCAAGGATTTCTACAACCTGATGGATGTCTACCTGGATGCCGTCTTCCACCCCCGCCTGGACGCCCTCAGCTTCAAGCAGGAAGGGCACCGCCTGGAAGAGGTGCCCGGGGCGGCGGGCAAGGCGCCCCTGGCGTTCAAGGGAGTGGTCTACAACGAGATGAAGGGCGCCATGTCGGCCCCCGACCAGATTCTGGGGCGCGCCCTGCTGGCAGCCCTCTACCCGGATACCACCTATCGCCACAATTCCGGGGGCGATCCCCGGGAAATTCCGCGCCTGACCCACGACGACCTGCGGGCCTTCCACCGGCGCCACTACCACCCCAGCAACGCGTTCTTCTACAGCTACGGCCATCTCCCCCTGGCCGACCACCTGGCGTTCCTGGAGACCCACTATCTGGCGGCCTTTGCGCGCCAGCCCCGGCTGCCGGAAGTCCCCCCCCAGCCGCGCTGGTCCTCTCCCCGGGAGACCGTCTGCACCTACCCCATCGCCCCCACGGAGGACCTGACGCGCCGATCCCAGGTGGGCCTGGCGTGGCTGACGGCCGACATCCGCGACGACTTCGAGGTGCTGGTGCTGGACCTCCTGGAGCAGATCCTCCTGGGGCATGCCGCCTCACCCCTGCGCAAGGCCCTGATGGACTCCGGCCTGGGATCGGCCCTGGCGGACGCCACGGGCTTCGAGGCCGACAACCGGGACACGCTTTTTGCCTGCGGTCTCAAGGACACCCCGGCCGAGGCCGCCCCCGCGGTGGAGGCCCTGGTTCTGGAAACCCTCGAGCGCCTGGCCCGCGAAGGCGTGCCCGCCGAAGCCCGCGAGGCGGCCCTGCACCAGCTGGAATTCCAGCGACGGGAGGTGACCAACTCGCCCTACCCTTACGGCATCAAGCTCCTGCTGGTCCTGGCGGCCCCCTGGCTCCACGGCGGCGACGCCCCTGAGCTGCTGGGCTTCACGCCCCGCCTGGAACGGCTGCGGCAGGCGGCGGAGCAACCCGGCTTCCTGGAGGAGCGCCTGAGACGCCACTTTCTGGACAATCCCCACCGGGTGCGCTTCGCCCTGCACCCCGACCCCCAGGAGGCGGTGCGCCAGGCCGAGGCCGAGCGGCGGGAGCTGGTAGGCCGCGAGGCCGGCCTCACCCCCGAGGCGCGCATGGGCCTGCGCGAGGACGCCGCGGCCCTGGAAGCGCGGCAGACGGCCACGGAAGACCTCGGCGTCCTGCCGACCCTGGAACTGGCCGACATCCCGGCGGAGGTTCCGTGTATCGCCCCCACGCGGGAACCGAGGCCCGGCCTGGCGATCTACGCGCAGCCCACCGCCGGCATCGCCTACTTCGCCGCGGCCTTCCACCTCACCGCCCTGTCGGAAAACCAGCTGCCCCTGGTGCCCTTCTTCTGCCGGGCCTTCAGCCGCATGGGCACCGCGCGCCGCGATTTCGCCGATCTGGCCCGCCGGCTGGACCTCTACACCGGCGGGTTGGGGCTTTCGGCCAACGCCCGCAGCGCCTGCGGCGACACGCCCACGCCCATGCCCTTCCTGGCCCTGAGCGGCAAGTGTCTCGACCGCAACCTGGCCCCCATGTTCGACCTGGTGGAGGAGCTGCTCTTCGAAGTGGACTTCTCCGACCTGGCGCGCCTGCGCCAAGTCCTGCTGGAGTACCGCGCCGGTTTCGAATCCACCATCGTCAACGGCGGCCACCGCTACGCAATGTCCCTGGCCAGCCGGTGGTTCACCCCCGCGGCCCGCCTCAACGAAACCTGGAACGGCATCCACCAGCTGCGGTTTCTCAAGGCCCTCACGGAGGACACCACGGAGGCCCGCCTGGCGGAACTTTCCGCCGAGCTCAGCGGCCTGGCCCGGGCCCTCTTCCCCCGGGCCGCCAGCCGCTGGGCCCTCATCGGGGATTCCGGACCCCTGGCCCTAGCCGCGCCCCGGGTGGAAGCCCTTCAGCAGCGCCTGGCCGACACCCCCTTCGCCCCCTGGGCGCTCCCGGCGGCGGAGGATCCCCGCGCGCCCCGGGAGGGTTGGAGCACGGCGAGCGCCGTGGCCTTCGCCGCCCAGGCGTTCCCCAGCGTCAGCCTGACCCACGCCGACGCCCCGGCCATGGCCGTGATCGCCAAGATGCTGCGCTCCCTCTACCTCCACCGGGAAATCCGCGAAAAAGGCGGAGCCTACGGGGGGTTCGCGGTCTACAATCCCGAAGACGGCCTGTTCGTCATGGCCTCCTACCGCGACCCGCAGATCGCGGGCACCCTGCGGGTTTTCGAGGGGGCGCGGGACTTCCTGCTGCCGGGCAGCTTCCGGGAGGAGGACGTGAAGGAGGCGGTCCTGCAGGTCTGCTCCGAAATCGACAAGCCCGACCCCCCGGGCCCGGCCGCCCGCAAGGCCTTCTACCGCCGCCTGCTGGGTCTCACCGACGAGGAGCGCCAGCGTTTCAAGGCCCGCCTGCTGGCCCTGGACGCCGCCGGGGTGCGCCAGGCCGCCGCACGCCGGTTTCCCGCGA
>DJGG01000030.1 GCA_002432195.1 Desulfobacteraceae bacterium UBA5852 | reverse complement strand
CCGCAACGCAGCATTTCAGCCTGAGGCGCAGTTTATCCACAGCCTGCTGAGGGCAGGGGGACCGGCGTGGCTCTCCGCGGCAAGGTTCAGGGGGCTGGCTTCCGGGACCATTCCCGGATCGTGCGGACCTCCTCCTCCACGATGCCCAGGGCGGCCAGAAAGTCCTGGTGCCCGTCGGGGGCCAGGCGCTCGAACTCCGCGTGCCAGCAGTGCATCCCGGCTTCGTCCAGGCCCGCCGCCGCCAGCAGGGCCACCCAGCGGGCCTTGTCCAGGCCCGGCAGCCGGGAAGACAGGTCCAGCTTCAGGAGGCGGCCGATCACCCGCTGCTGCTCCCACAGGACCTGGATCTCGCCTGCGAGCTGCTCCAGACGCCGGCGCAGGACGGCCTCCCGGCCGGCCCCGGGGTCGTCCAGAAGTTCCCAGATGGCCTCCAGGGAGATCCCGGTGCGCCGCCAGCGGCAGATCCGCTCCAGTCGCTCGAGATCGGCGGCGCTGTAAAAGCGGTAGCCGGAGGGGCTGCGCCCGGCCGGCCGCAACAGCCCGAGGCGGTCGTAATAGAGCAGGGTGCTGCGGGAGAGGTTATGCCGCCGGGCCGCCTGGCTGATGGTGAGCATGGTCGTCTCCGCCGGGATCCTGGTGTGCGGCCGCCCTGGTGAGCATGGTGCCGGTTGCCAGGTAATGGGTGAGCAGGCGCTCGAGGGTGCGCATCTCGGTTTCATACCGCCCATCCTCGAGGTGCGCAATCTGGAGATTGCCCTCTTCCGACAGGCTCGTGGTGGTATGGGTCCATTGGGCCCGGGTGCCGCCGCCCCCGTCGAGTTCCAGGAGGATCTCCAGGCGGGTCACCCGGTGGGGCGCGCAGCGGACGAACTCGATGGCCTCGGGGGGTGCGTAGCGGGACACCACCCAGACCTCGCGGCCGCGGAATTCGGGGAAGTCGGTTATGAAAACGCAGTTGTTCTCGGCCACCCCGGAGTCGGACCAGATCATTTGGCAGCGCCAGGCGGGGATCCAATCCAATTCCCGCACCGGGCAGAGGAGCGGGAAAACCTCTCCGGGAGGGGCGGGGTAGTGGTGGCGGCAACGTTGGATCAGGCGTCGGGGGCGATGGGCGTTGGTCATGGAGGACTCCTGGGCGGCAAAAGAGTTACCGTCCCGGCGGCCACAACTGGCGGCCGCCGGCTGATTTTTTTTTAGCGATAGACTGTGAAGCCCTGGTCGGGTCAAGCCTTTTCGCGCGGGCGGGAGGGTTTGTATTTTCGGCTGGACCGGATTACCCTGGTGGCGCACGCGGAGGCCCTCTTTGCGGTCGTCCGCGGGCCCTGCAGACCGGGGCCGGTTTCCCGGACGCAAACATCCCGCACCCCAGGACCACCGCATGACCATACGCCACCATGTGCTCAAGTTGCATCCGGGGACCCTTGTCCTGGCGAGCTTTCTTTTGGCCATCGCCGGGGGCGCCTTGCTGCTGAAGCTGCCGATGGCCACCGTGGCCGGTCCCATCCCCTGGGTGGACGCTCTGTTCACGGCCACCTCCGCGGTGTGTGTCACGGGGCTGGTGGTCGTGGACACGGGGGGCTATTTCACTGTCTTCGGCCAGTGCGTGATCCTGGCCTTGATCCAGGTGGGCGGGTTGGGCGTCATGACCATCTCCGTGACCCTCTTCCAGTGGCTGGGGCGCAACGTCTCCATCCGCCAGCGCATGGCCATGCAGGACCTCTTCGCCCACACCCCCCGGGAGGACATCTTCAGCCTCGTGAAGACGATCATCCTCCTGACGCTGGGGGTGGAACTCATCGGCACCCTTCTCCTGACCCTGCATTGGGCGCGGGAGCTGCCCCTCGGGCGGGCCGTCTACACGGCGGCCTTCCACGCGGTGTCGGCCTTCTGCAACGCCGGCTTTGCCCTTTTCCCCGACAGCCTGGTGCGCTACCGCGGGAGCCCGCTGCTGAACCTCACCGTCTGCGGCCTGATCGTGGCGGGGGGCATCGGGTTCCCCGTGCTCTATGACCTGCGCGGCTGGCTCCGGGACCGCCGCCGTCACCAGCGCACCCGGCTGTCCATCCAAACGCAGACCGTGCTGCTGACCACCCTGATCCTCATCGTGAGCGGCGCCCTGATGTTCGCCTACCTGGAGCCCCCGGCGCCGGGCGGGGGCCGGGGGCCGGGGGAGCGGGTGCTGGCGCCGCTGTTCCAGTCCATTACCTGCCGCACCGCCGGCTTCAACACGGTGGACATCGCGTCGCTGAGGGATGCCACCCTGGCCATGATGATGGTGCTCATGTTTTTCGGCGCCTCGCCGGGGTCCTGCGGCGGGGGGGTCAAGACCACCACCCTGGCCCTTTTGGCGGCCTTCACCGTGAGCCGGGTGCGGCGCCGGCGGCGGGTCAACCTCTTCCACAAGAGCGTCCCCTCCGAAACCGTCGCCCGCAGCCTCTCCCTGGTGCTGGTCGCCATCGGCATCGTCGGCGCCATTCTGTTCCTGCTGCTGCTGGGGGAAGCGGGCGGCGCGCGGGGCACTTTTCTGGCATGTCTCTTCGAAACGGTGTCGGCCTTCGGGACGGTGGGGCTGTCCATGGGGCTGACACCGGAGCTCGGCACCTGGGGCAAGTGCTGGATCGCCCTGATGATGATCGTCGGCCGGGTGGGCGTGCTGAGCCTCGGCTACATCTTCGTGGGCGCCGCCGCCGGCGGCGGCGTGGAGTATTCGGAGGAAAACCTGATGATCGGATAGCCGGCCGGCGCAAACCGGCGCCTCAGCAGGCCGGCTCGTTGTACGCCGCGCCGCGAGGTGCGGCCCAACGTCTGCCGATCCACGGCCAGTCGGAGGAGAGGGACACCATGAAACGTTTTGCGGTCATCGGCCTGGGCAATTTCGGCTTTCATGTCGCCAAGGCCCTTTATGAGGATGGCAACGAGGTGCTGGCCATCGACACGGACAAGGCCCGGGTGCAGGCCATCGACGCCCATGCCACCGAGGCCGTCGTGCTGGACGCCACGGACAAGGAGGCCCTCCGGGCCCTCGGGCTGGAACAGATGGA
>DJGG01000072.1 GCA_002432195.1 Desulfobacteraceae bacterium UBA5852 | reverse complement strand
GCGATGATGCGCACGTCCACGGTGCGGGGCTGGGGGTCCCCCAGGCATTCGAATTGCCGGTCCTGCAGGAAGCGCAGGAGCTTGCCTTGAACGGGGGCGGGGATCTCCGAGACCTCGTCCAGGAACACGCTGCCGCCGGCGGCCCGCGTGAGCTTGCCCTCCTTGTCCCGCAGGGCCCCCGTGAAGGCGCCCCTGACGTGGCCGAAGAGATCGCTTTCCAGGAGGTTTTCCTGGAGCGCGGCGCAATCCACGGTGACGAAGGGGTGTTCCGCCCGCGGGCTCCAGTCGTGGATCAGGCGTGCCAGGAGGCCCTTCCCGGTGCCGCTCTCGCCGCTGATCAGGACAATGGCGTGGGAGTCGGCCGCCTGGCGCGCGGCCTGCAGGATTTTGCGCATGCGCCGGTTGCGGGTCAGAATCCCGCCCTCGGAAAAGATGCCCCGCAGGGTGGCGATCTCCGCCTCCATCCGGTGAAAGCGCTTCAGCCGTTCCAGCACCAGGTCGAGCTGGCCGGGGACGAAGGGCTTGGGAAGATAGTCGAAGGCCCCCATTTTGACCGCGGTGACCGCCGTCTCGATGGTGGCGTAGGCCGTGATCACCACCACCTGGGTTTTCGACCGGCTGGCGACGATCGCCTTGAGCACCTCCAGCCCGTCCCGGTCGGGGAGCTTCATGTCCAGGAGCACCAGGTCGGGGTCCTCACGGTGAAACCGTTCGAGGCCTTCCGCGCCCGACGGCGCCCCGGTGGCCTCGAAGCCCTTGTCTTCGAGGTACATCTCCAGGGTGGTCAGGATGTTGCGGTCGTCATCGATGATCAGGGCCTTGTCCATGGGGCTCCTCTTCCAGAATCGGGATCCAGAAAGTGAACGTGGTGCCTTTGCCCGGCAGGCTTTCCACCGCCACGTCCCCGCCGTGCTGCTCGATGATGTCCTTGACGATGGCCAGGCCGAGGCCGACGGTGCCGCTTTTGCCCCGCTCGGAAAACTGGGTGAAGCGGTCGAAGATGTGCGGCAGGTAACGGGGGTCGATGCCGCTGCCGGTATCGCTGCACTGGAAGTAATAGCGCTGGCCCTGGCGGCTGACGGCCAAGGCGATGCGGCCGCCTCGGTCGGTGTAGCGCAGCGCGTTGCCCACCAGGTTGGTGATCACCCAGGGGAAACGGAAGGAGTCGATGGTGACCCGCGGCAGATCCGCCGGCACGTCCACCGCCAGATGCAGGCCCTTGGCCTCCGCCTGCTTGCGCAGGGGGGCCAGGCACTCCCGGATCACCTGGGTGATGTCCAGGGTTTCCTTGGGGCGCGGCCGGGCCATGGCCTCCAGGCGCGACAGGTCCACCAGCTCGTTGATCAGGGCCGCCAGGCGGTTGCAGTCGTCGTGGGCCGTGGCCACCAGGCGGACCGTTTTTCGGGGGTCGAGCCGGTCCCCTCGGGAGTGGAGCATGCCCACGCTCATGGACAGCGAGGTCATGGGGGTCTTGAGCTGGTGGGAAATATCGGCGATGAAGCGTCCCTTGGCCTCTTCGCCGCGGCGCACCTTCTCCTTTTCGGCCGCCAGGATGTCGTCCCGGTGGCGGTCGTACTGCTCCAGGCGGCGGAACAAGCGGTTGAAGGCGTGGGTCAGGAAGCCGATTTCGTCTTGCGCGCCCACCCGCAACTGCGGGTACACCCCGCGGCCTTCCGGGGCGCCGGACAAGCGGTGGGCCAGCTTCATGATGGGCCGGGCGATGCGGTAGGAGAGAAAATAGCTCAAGGCCAGGATGGCGCTGATGATGATCCCGAAAAGCACGGCGGCATGGCGCTGGGCCCGGCGGGCCAGGTGGCGCGTATCCTGGTCGGCGCGCTCCATGGCCGCCTCGTTGACGGCCACCAGGTCGTCGACGAGCAGGATCATCTCGGCGCTGAGCGCCAGGAACCCGGCGAACGCCTCGTCGTTCCAGGGATGGCGGTCGGCGGCCGGGAGCGCGCCGGCCAGGGTGGCGTAGCGCGCATAGCCGTCCACCAGCCGATCGATCAGCTCCCGCTCCCCCGGCTCGGTGATGTTGGCGCGGCAAATGTCCAGGCTTCCCTGGAGCGCCTGGAGCATTTCCCGGGGGATTTCCGCGGCGGCCCGAGGGGGCAGCATCCGCTCCAGCCGCAGGTTGCGGATCTCCTCCAGGGCTTTGCGGGCCTCCTGGGCGGCCTGGATGCTCTTGTAGTTCTTGGAGAGGATGCGCTCGGCACTGTCGCCCAGGGAATTCAGGTACTGGTGGTTCAGCAGGGCCGCCGCCAGAAGCGCCAGGGTGGGCACGAGGCTGACGAGGAAGATCTTGTGCCGGATGGGGTGCTTGATGGCCTGCGCATCCGAATCCATCGGATTTCCGTTCAGCATATCAGGGCGTTGGGCGTTCAGGCCGCAGGCAGCGCGGCACCCGGGCGCCGGCGCGGGTCGTTATCTTCCACCCCGCGCGCCGTCCCGTCGCGGACGACGGCGGCGATCGCCGGGACCCCATCGCCCGCCCCCGGCCTTTCCCGTGCCGCCGTCGCTGCGTCAGGGGATTTCTTCCTCCAATCCCACGATGGTCGCCTTGAGGTCGGTGGCGCCGATCCACTTCAAGGCTTTGTCCAGGTCGTCCATGGCCCGGAGTTGGATCTTCCCCGACCGGAAGAAGGCCTCGAACATCCTGGCGATGTCGAAGCCGAGGGGCCGGTTGGAGTAGTGGACGACCTTGGCGGGCTTATGGGTGGCCGTGGTGACGCCGCGGATTTCGGCAATGGCCTGGATGGTGGCGCTGTCGATGTCGATGCGCTCCAGGCCGCTGAAATCCGCGAAGCGGTTGACCCGGCCCTCGGTTACCCCCGGGTGGTGGTCCATGAACTGGAAGTACCGGTTCAGCCGCATGAAATCCAGGCTGCGGCCGGGATTGCAGTAGAGAAGGCGGTCGTCGAGGATTTTGAGGATCATGGCGCTCCTGGTCGTCTGCGGTTCGTTGCCAAGAGGTAATGGGCCGGGCAAGGAAGGCGAGACCCGCCAGGGCCCATCTTAAAAATAAGGATCGTGGTTTCCCATCGAGGCGCTGCCGGTTCTAGTCAGGGCCATCCCCAGCCGGCTTGTCCGGAGAGGTGAAGCGCAACCCCAGGTTGATGCATTTGAAACCTTCGCCATGGCGGTATGGGACCAGTGGATTGGAATCTACAATGGCATTGTATACCGACTGGTCAAAAAGGGCATCCCCGGACTTTTCCTCCAGGTGGATCCGGTCGATGGTGCCGTCGGGCAGGATCTGGATGCGGGCCAGAACGGATAGCTTGGAATCGTAGGCGAGGTCGTCGGTTTTCCAGCGGCGATAAATCCGGAGAGCGGAATCGGTGTAATACTGTTTCAATTCCTCCGGCACGGCCTCCTGGGGAGCCGGAAGGCAATCGGGCGAAAACCCCCTTGGGCCCGGCGATGGCAGGAAGGGAAGGGCGCATCCGAGAAAGATGAAAAGGGCCAGGCAGGCCGTTGGAAGCTTCAGGATGGTCATAAGCGCTGGGTGAGGCGGCTCCATTGGTTTTCAATACGGATCCTGGCCATTTCCGGCGTCGCGGGTCCCCGGGGCACGGGCTGGGCTTACCCGTCGGCGGATGAACTGCGCCTCAGGCCGACATGTCCCCCCGCAGGCGACGACCCACTCGGGGCCCTGCAGCCCCTCACGCCCTCCGCCGGTCACCGATTTCGGATGCGAATTTACCCCCATATACCGGGAATCCCCAAAATGCCAACCAAAAAACCGATGACCACCAAGCCCCTCGTCGCCGGGGGAATTGCGCTTCCAGGGCGCGGGAATCCCCTCGATGCCCCTGCATGGCCCGGATGAGGGGCATGCCCTCAGGGCGCTGCCCTCCGTATCCTGGCAGCCAGCGGACAAACGGCGTCTCGGGCCGGAATGTCCCCCCGCCGACGAGATGGCGACCACCGGGAAAAGGCGCACGAATCCCGCCAAGGGCGGGATGGGCTCGCGCTTTGCCCATCGGGCCGCGCCTTGCCTTTCAGCCCGATGCTTGTTTATCCCCAGGCTGTTGCCCCCGAAAAATTCATGATCCACCCCATTGACGAACCGCCCGGCCCGACCACATCCTGCATGCCATCGGGCGCCCGTCACCTGCTTGCCGGCCGGCCGGACGGATCCGCCCGCCACAGGGCAGGGCAGGCATAAGCCGGCGTGCAGGGCCGGCGCGGTTCCCTTGGCCGCCCCCTCACGTCATGCGCATGCATCATCCGCCGAGCAGGCACCGAGGAGCGGCATCACCGATTTGGAACCTGCCCCCCCACCGGCGACGGCCCCGCTCTCCGACCGCCACGCAAGACAATTTCCCGCACCATGCCCGCAGGGCAGGGCAACCCTGGCGGCCAGGGCCGAACAGAAGGCCGTTGCCGCCTCAGCTCCAACCTGAAGAGGAGACCATCCCATGGCCACGATCACGACCAAGGACGGAACACAGATCTATTACAAGGACTGGGGAACGGGGCCGCCCGTGGTTTTCAGCCATGGCTGGCCGCTCAGCGCGGACGCCTGGGAAGACCAGATGTTCTACCTGGCTTCCCGCGGGTACCGCTGCATCGCCCATGACCGCCGCGGCCATGGGCGCTCGGAGCAACCCTGGAAGGGCAACGACATGGACACCTACGCCGACGACCTCGCGTCCCTCGTGGAAGCGCTCGACCTGAAGGATGCGGTTCACGTGGGCCACTCCACGGGCGGCGGCGAGGTCGCGCGCTACATCGGCCGCCACGGTACCCGGCGCGTGGCCAAGGCCGTGCTGATCGCGGCCATCCCGCCCGTGATGCTGAAAACACCCGCCAACCCCGGCGGCCTGCCCATGGAGGTCTTCGACGGCATCCGGGCCAACGTCCTGGCCGACCGCTCCAACTTTTTCAAGGAGCTGACCATGCCGTTCTACGGCTACAACCGGCCCGGCGCGAAGATCTCCGAGGGCGTGCGCGCGTCGTTCTGGCGCCAGGGGATGATGTGCGGCTTCCCGGGCGCCTACTTCTGCATCAAGGCGTTCTCGGAGACGGACCACACCGAGGATCTGAAGAAGATGAATGTGCCGACCCTGTTCCTGCACGGCGACGACGATCAGATCGTGCCCATCGCCGATGCGGCCATGCTCGCGGTCAAGCTCGTCCCGCAAGGCACGCTGAAGGTCTACAAGGGTGGCGCCCACGGCATGTGCACCACCCAAAAGGACGAGGTCAACGCCGATCTGCTGGCCTTCATCAAGGGGTAGGTGCTCCCCGGGGCCCAAGGCCCTGGCCAGGGAGGCGACCATGACGGCCGCGGCCCAGCACGACGTTGCGGGCGCACGACGGGGGTGGGGGGCTGCTCCAAGGGCGGCAAGCCTCCAGCCCCTACCCACGAACGCCCCAGGCGACCCAGCGGCTGCCACGTTCCAGCCATGAGCAGCCGATGAAGCCGATCAGCGCAAGCACCAACGTCCAGCGCCCGACCGCCCCCCAGCCCAGCAAGGTCTCCAGAAAGGCGACGATCAAGGCCAAAGGAATCACGAGCTGAACGCTCAGCAGGATCGACTGCACCCTGGATTGGACGCCCGGGCCGAGCCAACGGCGGCGCGGAGCCCGGGATATTTCGCGGAAGGCATCCTCGAGCAGCAACCGATTGAGGCCGGCGGTTTCGTAGGCGTCGAGGTCCTGGCGCCTGAGCAGGGCGCGCGTCGCCTCGCGGAATTTCACGCCGGCAAAGCACTGGAAATCGTAGATCGCCGGGCCATGGAGCAATCGGTTGAGGTCGTCCACCAGGCGGCCCAGCAGGGCCGTCTGCTCTGTGGCTGTGGTCGGGAAAGCGCTGTCCGCGGCGGCCAGAACCTCCGGGGACAGTCTCCCGCGAACGAACCGGGCCGCCGGGTCCGCTGGGCTGCCCAGCGCGGCGAGGAGCTTTTCCGGGGCCACGATGTCCTCCGGGAAAAGCTTCCGGGCGGGGGCGACGTAACTGTGGTGACGGTAAAATGCCATCCAGAAGATGTCCGCGAGCACTTGGGGGTTGCCGTAGTAGTCCGTGTGGGAGCGGACCGGGTTCGGGATGACGTAATTGACCACCTGGACATTGTCCACGTCGTGCCGCCCGAGGCCGTATCCCACGACACTGTCCAGGGATCCGCTGATCAGATCGGCACGGTCCCAGTAATTGACCCAGTGAATATGCGGCTGGCGGCCGACCTTGGAAAACGGGCAGGAAGCGATGTCGCCGTGCAGGGTTCGGGCCAGGACCTCGTAGATCCGGTAATTCGACTGCAAGTCGACAAAGAAGTAGTTGATCTTGTCGATGGGGCTGCCGAGGGTGATGAAGTATTCGATCTTGTCCAGCGGAACCGGCCCTTTGAAAGGGTCCTCGCCGTGATGGGCGATATTGCTCTCCGCCAGGTCCCGCAAGGCGTCGTAGGCCACACCGGTTCCCAGGCTGTGGGCGACGATCACCGCCCGCTGGCAGGCCGGATCGCACAACACGTGTTCGAGCTGGCGGATGGAAGCTGCGAGCACCCGGTGCCGGCGTTCGTACAGGGCTTCCGTCTCCTCGTAGCTGACGAGCTGCTGCACATCCCCCACGTGGTCGCCGAGGAAGCGCTTGACCCCCAGGACGCCAAGCACCACGGGGACCAAGGCCAGCGCGTTGCTCCAGGTGGGCTGAATCTTTTCGGCCATATCCGGAAGCCAGGCCAGCAACCAGGGAAGATGGGCCAGCTTCCCCAGAAGCCAGACCACCGCCAGCAGCACCAGGCCCAATGCCGCTCCGGCCGCCGCCAGCAACAGGACGATGGTCGCCAGGTGCCGAACCTGCTTCCACCGGAACCGGGCATACCACCGATCCGCATGGGGCCTGAGGGCTTCGCCGAGGGACGACCGGAAGGCCCGGTAGCTGCCGTCGCTGCCGCGCCGATCCACGAACTCGCCGTAGTGCGAGGCGATCGCCTGGATCGCCTTGAGATCCGGCGCTGCGCCGTCCGACTGCCGCCGTTCGCGGTACATGGCGGATAGCTCCGCGGTGCGGATGCGGTCGTATCGGATCCATTTGGTGAACAGCAGACGCAAGGGCCGGCCGGCCTGCTTCAACAGCCAGACCGCCACCGATGCCGAGTTGGTGCCCTTGACGGTTTCGGGCGCCCAATAGGCTTCGTAGAAACGCACCCGGGGGGCGGCTTTGTGGCCGGGCCATGACGGCGCCTGGGCCTGCAGATACACCACGCGCTCCGGCCCCTCTTCGCGGCCATTCTTGTGGCGCAGGGGCTCGCGCCTCACCTTCAGCTTGCGCAGGCCTTTGAAACCGGCCTTGGTAAAGAAGCTTTCGCCGGCGCCGTAATTCTTTCGAACCCACCCGTGCAGGCCTTCAACCAGTTGCGCCACACTTTCGTAATGCCGCTGCTGACCGATTCCGTGGAAGTGAATCACGGCCGTGTAAGGCCGATGCCCGCGCTGGGATCCGGCCGCGGTTTCTGCGCCGGTTGGTGAGGCGGTTGCGTTCATGGGACCTCCTTGCTGCTGGTCGGTTCCTGGAAGCCTGGCCCGATAACCGTCAATGGCGGCCCTTTCTGGACAATCCGCCCACCGGGCCTAATTTGCCTCATTGGCGCACAAAGCCCCTGTGGCGCTCGTTGCTGGCCAGAGGACTCCATCGAAAGGCGTCGGGATGAAAGGCAGGATCGCGAATATCTGGTACTGGCTCCGGTCGAGCTTCTGGTTCATTCCGTCCCTGATGGTGGTCGGGGCGGCATTGCTGGCCGCCGGCGCCATCCACCTGGACGAAAGTCGCCTGTGGCTGCCGGGCATCGACGGCTGGTGGACCTTCCGGGGCGGGCCGGACGGTGCGCGCGCCATCCTCGCCACCATCGCGAGCTCCATGATCACCGTCGCGGGCGTCGTTTTTTCCATCACCATCGTCGTGCTTTCCCTGGCCTCTTCCCAGTTCGGCCCTCGACTGATCCGTAATTTCATGAACGACCGCAGCAGCCAGGTCGTCCTGGGCACCTTCACCTCCGCGTACGTCTACTGTCTGCTGGTGCTGCGGTCCTTCGGTGCGGATCGGGAGGGCGAATACACGCCCCTTGTCTCCATCAACATCGGATTTCTCCTGGCGCTGGCGGGCATCGGCGTCCTGATCTTTTTCATCCACCGGGTTTCCGCTTCGATCCAGGCCAACCATGTGGTGGCCAAGGTCTGCGGCCAACTGGATGAATCCATCCGGCGCCTGTACCCGGAGAAGATGGGTGAGGCCGACGCGGAGGGCGGGGCCGCGGAAAACGACCTGCCGGACCCGGTCCCGGGGAAGCCGGCGCTGGTCCTCAGGGCGCCGGCCAGCGGGTATCTCCAGCGCATCGATGGGGACGGATTGCTGGCGCTGGCCGGCGCCAACGACCTGGTCATCCACCTGGGCGTCCGGCCGGGGGATTTCGTGACCAGGGGGGTCGCGCTGGCCAAAGTCGACGGGAACGGCCCGCCGGCCGACGGCGTGCCGGACGCCCTTGTCGGCCTGTTCATCCTGGGGCCCGAACGCACCACCGAACAGGATGTCGAATATGCCGTCAGCCAACTGGTGGAGATTGCGGTGCGGGCCCTCTCGCCGGGGGTCAACGACCCGTTCACCGCCATCACCTGCATCGACTGGATCGGCGTGGCGCTGGCCACGATGGCCGAACGGAAATTCCCCGCCGCCGTCCGGCGTGACGCCGAGGGGCGGCCGCGGGTGGTGGCCAGGGTGTTCACCTTCGGCGGGCTGGTGGATGCCGCGCTCAACCAGATCCGGCAGAATGCCGCGGCGGTCCCGGCCGTGTCGATCCACATGCTCGGCATGCTGGCCTCCATCGGCGGCGGCGTGCGCCGTGCCGCGGACCGCGGGGACCTGTTGCGCCACAGCCGGATGATCCACGACGGCTGCCGGCGGAACTGCGCGGAAGCCTATGACATTGAGTGCCTGGACGCCGCGTTGCACCAGGCCCTGTCCGCCCTGGAGGGGGAGGCCCGGAGCACCCGGGCCTAAGCGGAACGCAGAACCCGGAGAAAGTTGCGACGGACCCGGTGCGATGAGGCGCGTGTCCGGTAGCAGGCTGTGGATAAACTGCGCCTCCGGCCGAAGGGCTGCGTTGGCCGCAAGGCGGCACTNNAAAATGCTCACAACCATTTGAGATTGCTCCTCTTTTAGCGTCGCGTCGCGCCTTGCCTTTCGGCCCGATGCTTGTTTATTCACAGCCTGGTACGCTTCGCCATGGGCGGCGCTGACCCGTCCCGCCGGCCCATCCCCTCACGCCGGCGCGCCGGCCCCCGCGATCACCCGCTCGATTTCCACCGCCAGGGCCACGGCATCCTGGCTGAAGTAATGCGTGTGCCCCCCCGCGCCGAGGCAGAATTCCGTGCGGTCGCCGGCGCGCCGGGCCTCCACCCGGCCATCGGGGCCCACCGCGGCCGCCCCGAAGCACGCGGCCTCCCGGTTCGGCGTCCAGATGAAGCGGCCCACGTAGTCTCCCGAGCGGCAGGCATTGACCCATTCGCCCACGCCCAAGTCGGCGCCTGCCGGCCCGGCCTGGGCGAAGCCTTCTTCCCGGGAGCCCATCCACCGGTACAGGAGGGGAAAGCGCTCCGCGTAGAGGTCGCGCAGGGGCGAGCCCACGGTGACCAGGGCCAGCGGCAGCGGGCCGACGATGCCCCGCAAGCGGTCCTGGGCGTGCAGGTAGCGCAGCAGGTCGGCGCTGATCACGGTGCCCTGGCTGTGGGCCACGATGACGATGCGCGCGTAGCCCGCGTCGCGCAGGAAGGCCAAAAGCGACGCATAACGGGAGAAGATGCGCGCCCGGGGCGGCTGCCGGTTGGGTGGGTCGTCGAAGTAGTTGTCGATGTCCAGCACGGCGTCGAGGGCCACGCGCAGCCGGCCGAAGGTCTGGGTGAAGCGCGCGCCGAGGGCGGCGATGGTGAGGGCCCCCCCGGCGAGCCATTTGCCCGCGGCCACCAGGGTCTCGCCCCGGAAGGCCTCCAGGCGCCCGACGAGCCAGGCGGCCAGGTCGCCGCCGAGGCCGGTGGTGAAGGCGAACTGCTGGAGGACGAACGCCAGGTAGAGGGCGCCGGCGGCGATGGCCCCCACGGGCACGAGGAACTTGAAGGCCGTCCCCAGGAGGCGGGTGCCCCCGCCCAACCAGTGCCCCAGGCGTTCCGCCCACCTGTCCGCGCCATTCCCCGCGCCCCGGGTCTCGAGGTTATGGGTCGGGCGGATCTCCTCCAGCAACGCGGGCAGCAGCACCAGCAGGACCGCCGCCGCCATCAGGGTGAAGGCCAGCACGAGGGGCGTGAAAAACCCGCCGAGGGTCTGCACCCGGGACTCGAGGAAAATCGCCACCGACCGGTAGCCGCTGCCGAAAACGAGGGGCGCGTAGAGCAGGTCCGCCGGAACCGCGCGGCCTGTGACGAAGCTGATCACGGACCACAGCGCGAGGCTGAGCACGGCGAAGAGCCCGCTCGAGCCGACGAGGGCCAGGCGCGCGGTGTGCAGCGACTCCCGGACGGACCTGTCCCCCGCGCGGCCCAGCCACAGGCCCAGCAGCAGGGCCGCGATCTGCACCGCGAGGTAGGCCGCCCAGGCCAGCATCACGACGGCGAGGAGCCCTTCGCCCACGTTGAGGGCCGCGGTGATCATCCACTCGGCCTGGGTCGTGGCGCGCGGCAGAAGCAGCGTGCCGCGCACGCCCAGCATGGACACCGCCGACAGGACCACCAGGTGGCCCAACCCGCGCACGGCCGGGGTGAGGCGGCCGTAGCGCTCGACGCTATACGCCCCCGCGAGGGCCACGGCCAAGGCGCTCGCCCCGAAATACATCCGCGGCACCCAGGTGTCGGCGTTCAGGGCCACCACCGCCGCCGCCAGGCTCCCGGCCGCCGCGGCCGGCAGGAGGACGAGCAGCGCACTCCGGGCGGGGCCCGGCGTCCCGCGCAGCCACGCGAGGGCGGCCACCGCCGTGAGCCCGATGGCGCCGAGCCCGAAGGCCACGGCCAGCAGTTGCCCCTGGAGCTCGGGGGAGACCAGGGCCGCCGTGCCGAAGGCGACCATCAGCAGCATGGCGAACTGGAGGAGGAACGTGGGGCCCTTCATGAGCCAGGCCATCCAGGCGTGGAGCCGCTGGAGCAGGCGCCAGGCCTTGCCCCCGCCGATGCTCAGGGACACCTGGTCGACCACGTCGGCCGCGAGCGTTCCCAGGTGGAAGAAGAGCTGGTAGAGGAACGCGAGCACGCGCAGGCCGCCCGTGCCGAGGCGCGAGAGATCGGCCCAGTACATCTCGAAGACATCCACCGCCCGGCCGTCGACCCGGCGGCGCAGGGAGATGCGCGTGGATTCGTAAAGGGTGTCCCCTTCGGGCATGGCCAGGCGGCCCAGGAGGTAGTCGATCAGGGCGAGGCCGAGATCCTGGGGTCTGGGCGACGGCCGTCCGGCCGCTGGGGATGGGGGCGCGGGCGGTTCGGCGCCGGCGGATTCGGGGGGGGCGGGGGCCGCTTGCCGGGCCTGGTAGAAGCCGCTGGGCGTTCCC
>DJGG01000167.1:7068-13292 GCA_002432195.1 Desulfobacteraceae bacterium UBA5852 | reverse complement strand
GACTTTTTGGAGATGGGTTCTACATCAAGTCCCACAGGAAGCGCTTCAGCAGCACCTGCTCCTCCGGACTGAAGACCGCCAGCAGTTCCTCGTTGGCCCGGGTGCGCAGGGCGATGAGCTCCTCCTTCCGGCGTTCGGCCCGCCGGGCGGGGTAGAGCCGCACCACCCGCCGATCCCCCGGGTCGGGGCGCTTGTCGATCCAGCCGGCCTCGCTCAGGCGCTCCAGCACCCCCGACAGCGTGGCCTTGTCCAGCACCAGGAGCTTGCCCAGTTCCGCCGCGGTCTGTCCCTCCGCGTGCCAGAGCCCCTCCAGCACCAGGTGCTGCATGGTGGTGAGGCCGTATGGCGCCAGGCGCTGCTTGAAGGGGGCGTGGGCCTTCTGGTAGGCCTTGGCCAGCAGGAAGATGGTGCAGTCCGGCAGGGGTTTGTTGGGGGGCGGGGGCATGGGCCTCTCCTTCGTATGCGAACGTTTATCCCACTCCCGGCCCCCGGTCAAGCCTCAGGCGCCCCCCCTTTCCTGGGTCCTCACCGGCCAGCTCGGCCCGCGCGTCGGTTTCCTACCAGAGATTGTCCGATCCGTCCTATCCCGCAAAAGGCCCGGCCTGTTATTGCAGAGACACTCCGGGGAGGCGCCATGGGTCCGGCGGAGGCCGCCACGCCAGCCCGGTGAAGCTCTTCCGTCATCGATCCGAAGCGGCCGCCCGCGCGGTGGTCAAGGAGCACCCCATGCCAAAGAAGCTCACGCGTTTCGATCTTGAGGCCATGAAGGCCGCGGGCCGAAAAGTCGTCTGGGTCACGGCCTACGATTTCCCCACCGCCCAGTTCGCCGCCCAGGCCGGCATGGACCTGCTGCTGGTGGGGGATTCCCTGGGCATGTGCGTCTACGGTTACAGCGGCACCCTGCCGGTCACCCTGGACCAGTGCATCTGGCATTCCGAGGCCGTGCGCCGCGCGGCCCCCGAGACCTTCGTGATCGGCGACATGCCCTTCCTTTCTTATCAGGTGAGTGTCCCGGAGGCCGTGCGCAACGCGGGGCGCTTCTTCAAGGAAGCCGGCGTGGATGCCGTCAAGCTCGAAGGGGGCCAGCGGGTCTGCCCCCAGATCAGGGCCATCGCCGACGGCGGCATGCTGGCCATGGGGCATATTGGGCTCACCCCCCAGAGCTCGGGGCCCCAAGGGGGATTCAAGGCCCAGGGGCGCACCGCCGCGGCGGCCCTGGCCCTCCTCGAGGACGCCCGGGCGATCCAGGCCGCGGGCGCCTTCGCCCTCCTGGTGGAGGCCGTCCCGCCGGAAGTCTGCCGCCTGATCCGCGACGAGCTGGCCATCCCGGTCTACAGCATCGGCGCCGGCGTGGAGGCCGACGGGCAGCTGATGATCTGCAGCGACCTGCTGGGCATCTTCCAGGCCTTCACGCCGAAATTCGTCAAGCGCTACGCCGCCCTGGGCCCCCAGATGGCCGCGGCTTTCGAGGCCTATGCGGAAGATGTGCGCGCCCGGCGCTTCCCGGCCGACGAGCACGTCTACCAGATGGTCCCCGGCGAGTACGACAAGCTCCAGGCCCTGATCCGGGCCAAGGCCTGAACATCCGAACCCAGATGATCGAACCCCGCAAACCATTCCTGAACGAGGAGAATGCAACCATGGGCACCATCGAAGACCTCAAAAACAAACCCATCGCCGTGCTGGGCGCCGGCGCGGTGGGCAAGGCCGTGGCCGGCGACTGCGCCCTGGCGGGCAACGCGGTGCGCCTCTGCGACCTGGCGCCCTTCGCCGCCAAGACCCTTTTCGGCGTCCGGGAGCGCGGCCTGACCTTCTATGGCGAGCAGCTCAACCTCTACGGCTTCGAGCGCTCCGGCCAGGCCCGTTTCGACAAGGTCACCACCGACGTGGCCGAGGCCGTCAAGGGCGCGGGCATCGTGATCCTCGCCACCCCGGCCCTGGGGCACAAGGCCTTTTTCGAGAAGCTGATCCCGGCCTTGGAAGACGGCATGTTCATCCACATCATCCCGGACAACTTCGGCTCCCTGGTTTTGCGGCGCATGATGCGCGAGGCCGGCTGCGCCAAGCGGGTGGTCATCGGCGGCTGGTCGAGCTCCCCCTACGGCAGCCGCGTGGACATCAAGGGCGGGGTGATCCTGCCCCGCATTCGGGCGTACTACCGGGCCATCACCCTGCGCGGAGCCGCCCTGCCCACCACCGACCAGGAGGCCTTCCTGGCCTCCACGGCCTTCATCGGCGCCTTCGACGCCATCCGCTCCGGCGACGGGGTCGTGGGGGGCGAAACCGTCATGGACACCGGCTTTTCCAACGTCAACCCGGTGCTCCATTGCCCGGGGGTGATCCTGGGGGTGGGGGTCATGGAAAACTGGGGCGTGATCTACGGGGAGGAGAAAAACGATTTCTCCATCTACTCCCACGCCTACTGCCCCTCGATTTCCCGCGTGCAGCACGGCTTCTACCTGGAGCAGCGCGCCCTGGCGGAGTCCATGGGGGTGGGCATCCAGCACTTCGACAAAAAGCAGTTCTTCTCCCGTGAAAACATCCTGGGCTGCGAGTACATGGGACCGGACTACGAGATCCCCTTCGAGGAGCACGACTACATCCAGTACGGCACCGGCCCCTTCACCATCCAGAACCGCTACATCACCGAGGACATCCCGGTGGGCTGCCATGTCTACCACGAGCTGGGCAAAAAGTTCGGCGTGCGGACCCCCATCATCGACTCCCTGATCAACCTGGCGAGCACCATGGCGGAAACCGACTTCTACGCCAAGGGGTACACCCTGGGCACCCTGGGCATCGGCCACATGACCAAGGAAGAGATGCTCCAGTACCTCCACCAGGGCGTCTACAAGGCCCGCTAGCACCGTGCGACCCGCCGCCCGGCGCCGGCCCTCCGCCGGAGGCCGGGCGGCCCATCGAGGAGCGACCCCGACCATGGAAACCAAGCGCAACATCGCCTTCGGCGTGCTCGACCCGGAAAAAATCGCCCGCATCCATGAAGCCAGCCTGGAGCTGCTCGCCCGGGTGGGCACCCGGGTGGGGGGCGCACGGGCCCTGGCCGCCTATCGCGAGGCCGGCTGCGAGGCGGACGCCCACGGCCTGGTGAAAATCCCCCGCCGCGCCGTGGAGCGCGCCCTGGAGCTGGCCCCCCGCGAGCTCACGCTCTACAACCGCGCCGGCCAAGCGGCCATGTCCGTGACCCCCGCCAATCCGGTCTACTTCGGCTGCCACGCGGACATGCTCCAGATCGTGGACATGGCCGAGGGGCGCGCCCGGGACTTCCTCAAGGCCGACATCGCCGCCATGTGCCGCCTGGCCGACGCCCTGCCCAACATCCATTTCGTGCTCTCCGTGGGTCTCACCAAGGACGTCAACCCGGCGATCCAGACCCAGATCAGCTTCATCGAGACCCTCAAGCACTTCAGCAAGACCATCAACTTTTCCACCAACGACGTGGACTCCCTCCAGGAGGTCATCGACATGGCGGCCCTGGTGGCCGGCGGCCACCGGGAACTGGCGGCCAAGCCCTTCATCTTCAACTACTGCGAGCCGATCCCGCCCCTGACCCACCCCCAGGAAAGCACGGAGAAGCTCTTCATCAGCGCCGCCAACCGCATCCCGGTGGTCTACATGCCCTACTGCATGATGGGCGGCACGGCCCCCATGAGCTTCGCCGCCACCCTGGCCCAGTGCAACGCCGAGGTCCTGGCGGGACTGGTGCTGGCCCAGCAGGCCGCCGACGGCGCCCCCTTCATCTACGGCGCCATGCCCTCCATCATGGACATGAAGACCACCATCGGCAGCTACGGGGCGGTGGAGTTCCACCTGCTGGTGGCCGCGGCCGCCGAACTGGCCGACCATTACGGCCTGCCCTTCTACGGCACGGCCGGCTGCACCGACGCCAAGCTCCTGGACGAGCAGGCCGTCTGCGAGGCGACCTTCCAGATCTTCGCCACGCTGCTGTCCAAGGCCAACATCGTCCACGACATCGGGGTCTCGGACCACTGCAACAGCGTCAACCCGGCCCTGGTGGTGCTCTGCGACGAGATCATCGAAATGCTCAAGCACTTCAGCCAGGGGGTGGCGGTGGACCCCGACGACCTGCAACTGGATCTCATCGCCCAGGTGGGCCCGGGCGGCGCCTACCTGAACCAGGCCCACACCATGCGGAATTTCCGCAAGATCTACTACTCCAAGCTCTTCAGCCGCAAGATGACCAACCCGGAGCACTCCGAGATCGGCGACAAGCTCAAGGCGCGCATGGCCGCGATCCAGGCCGACCACCGGGTGCCGCCCCTGGAGCAAGGCCTCCTGCGGGAACTGGACCAGTGGACCCAACGGCTGGAACGGCGCTGAAGCGCCACCGTCAAAAGGACCGTCCATGACCGAAGCACGCATTCACGCCGCGGCCCTGCGCATCCTGGAAGAGATCGGCATCCGCCTGAAGCACCCGGCGACCCTCGCCATGCTGCGCGGCCACGGCATCCGCGTGGAGGGCGACATCGCGTGCTTCCGGGAGCGCCAGGTCATGGACTGGGTGGCCAAGGCGCCTGCCGCGTTCACCCTGTACGCCCGCAACCCCGCCCATGACGCGGTCATCGGCGGGGGCGTGCGCCAGTATGTCGCCGGTTACGGGGCCGCGGCCATCGTGGAGGCCGACGGGCGCAAGCGGGAGACCCGCCTGGCCGACCACCTGGAACTGGCCAAGCTCGTGCACCGGGCGCCGGCCTTCCGGATCAACGGCGGCATCCTGGCCCAGCCCGCCGACGTGCCCGCCGAGCAGAGCCACCTGGTGATGCTGCTGGCCGCCGCCCTGCTCTCGGACAAGGCCTTGCTGGGCATCCCCGGCCGGCAGCCGGTCATCGCGGAGGTCATGGCCCTGGCGGCCATCCTCTTCGGCGGCAAGGACGAGCTTGAGCGCCGGCCCCGGCTGCTCACCATGATCAGCACCATCAGCCCCCTGGTGGTGGACGACATGGCGCTGGACTCCGTATGGGCCTGCGCCCGCCACCGCCAGCCCCTCATCGTCTCCCCGGCCCCGGCCGCCGGCACCACCGGCCCCATCGCGCTGGCCGGCAACCTGGCCCTGGCCACGGCCGAGGCCCTGGCGGTGATCGTCGTGGCCCAGATGCTCCAGGAAGGCCTGCCCGTGATCTTCGGGCTGCAGTGCTACGGCGCGGACCTGCGCAGCGGCAACATCGCCATCGGCTCGCCGGCCTATGCGCGCCAGGCCCGGCACTGCGCCCGCCTGGCGCGCTTCTACGGTCTGCCCAGCCGCGGGGGCGGGGCGGTCACCGACGCCCGCAGCGTGGACATCCAGGCGGCCAGCGAAAGCATGCTGGCCCTCTTCGCGGCCGCCACGAGCGGCATCGACCTCATCGTCCACGCCGCCGGCATCCTGGAGAGCTTCGGGGCCATCAGCACGGAGAAGTTCGTCCTCGACCTGGAGATGATCCGCATGGTGGAGGAGGTCCTGGCGGCGATCCCCGCCGACACCGACGAGGACCTGGCCCTGGAGGTCATCCGCGCCGTCGGCCCGGGCGGGCAGTTTCTCAGCCACAGGGACCCGGTGCGCAAGTGCCGCACCCACAGCTGGAACCCGGACGTGGCCCTGCGCGGGGCGCTGCCGGAAGGCCGCACGCCGGCCGACCAGCTCGCGGCCAACCTCCAGCGGCAGAAACGCCGGCTGCTCGGGGAATATGTGGCCCCGGAGATGGATCCCGGCCTCCTGCGGGACCTGGGCCGCTTCCTGACCGCACGGGCGGGGGTGGACCCCGCCGTGATCACCCGCATCCGCGCCGCCGCCGGCGCGCAGCCCTGACCCCCCGGGGGACAACGCCGTGGAAGTGAAGATCGCAACCATCCACCAGGCCTCGCTGCAGATCCTCGCCGAGGTGGGCATCCGCCTGCACCACCCCGGGGTGCGCGGGCGCCTGGCCGACCAGGGTCTGCGGGTGGCCGGCGAGCGGGTTTACTTCCAACCCGCGGAGGTTCTCGCCTGGGTGGCCAAGGCCCCGCCGGCCTTTACCCTCCACGGGCGCAACCCGCGGCACGATGCGCTCATCGGGGGCGGCGCCCCGGTCTGCGGGGCGGGCTACGGGGCCCCGGCGGTCGTCGCCGCCGACGGACGGCGCCGGGCGGCCGGGCTGGCGGACCACCTGGCCTTCCTGCAGCTGTCCCACGTGGCCGACGAGCTGCGGCTCAACGGCGGGGTGCCGGTG
>DJGG01000167.1:3070-6987 GCA_002432195.1 Desulfobacteraceae bacterium UBA5852 | reverse complement strand
ATGGAACTGGCCGCCCTGGCCGCCGGGGGCCGCGCCTCCCTGGCCGCCGCCCCCCGGGTCCTGACCCTGGTGAACACCCTGAGCCCCCTGCAGATGGACGCCATGGCCCTGGAGACCATGGCGGCCTGCGCCGCCTGGGGCCAGCCCCTGATCCTCTCCCCCGGCCCCATGGCCGGGGCCACCGGCCCGGTGACCCTGGCCGGCAACCTGGCCCTGGCCAACGCCGAGGCCCTGGCGGCCATCGCCATCTGCCAGGTGCTGCGGCCGGGCCTGCCCGTGGTCTACGGCCTGCAGCCCACCACGGCGGACATGCGCACCGGCGCCGTGTGCATCGGCTCGCCGGGTTTCGCCCTCCAGGCCCTCTACGGCGCCCGCCTGGCACGGCGCTACGGGCTGCCCTGCCGGGGCGGCGGGGCGGGCACGGACGCCATCCAGGTCACGGCCCAGAGCGGCAGCGAAAGCCTGCTGGCGCTCGCCGCCAGCCGCCGGGCGGGCTTGGACGTGATCCTGCACGCCGCCGGCGTCCTGGCCGGTTACGGGGCCATGTCCTTCGAGAAGTTCGTCCTCGACCTGGAGCTGCTGGCCATGCTCGCCTACCTGGAGGCGGACCTGGAGGTGAATGCCGAGACCCTGGCCCTGGAGACCATCGCCGCGGTGGGCCCGGGGGGCCAGTTTTTGACCCGGCGCCACACCCTGGACCATTGCCGGCGCGCCCCCTGGCAGTCCCGCGTAACCCCGCCGGCGCCCGTGGACGGCCAGGATGCCAACCGCCTGCTGGTGGCGGCCGCGGCCCGCCGCCAGCAGGCCATGCGCGCCGCCTATCGCCGCCCGGCCATGGACCCCGCGCTGGAAGCGGAAATGGAAAACTACCTGCGCGCCCAGGGCTGCCCCCCGGAACTCCTGGGGATGGCCGCCCAGCGCGGCGCGCCGCGCCACGAAGCCTAACCGCCGGGTCCGGAGCCTGCGGACCCGCGAAGACAAGGAGAGCCACGCATGAACGCTCAGCGCGACTTCGGCATCCACCACATCCAGACCCGCAAGAACCACACCTGCTACGGCATGGGCTTGGGGATCATGGTGCTCTGCGACGCGTACCCGGGGTTTCCCGGCGACGTGCGCAACGCCAGCGCCTGGCCTTTCCCCGTGCAGTACGAAATCTGCGAGGGCGTGGACAACCGCACCCTGGTCTGGGAGCAGGACAAGGCCCCCTGCCGGGAGCCCATCCTGCGGGCCGCCCGCAAGCTGGAGCGCATGGGCTGCCGGGCCATCGCCGCCGAGTGCGGCTACTTCGCCTATTTCCAGAAGGACGTGGCCGGCAGCGTGGACGTGCCGGTCTTCATGTCGAGCCTCCTCCAGGTGCCCTTCATCCAGCAGGTCATCGGCCCCCGCAAGCAGGTGGGCATCGTCTGCGCCCAGAAGCGCTTCCTCACCGAGGCCCACCTGCGCAACGTGGGCATCGACCCGGCCTCCAACATCGTCATCGCCGGGGCCCAGGACGAATACGGCTGCACCGAATTCGACAACCTCTGGGACCCCGAGAAGCGCCCCGCGCGCCCCGAGGCCGTCTACGACAAGGCGGAGGCCCAGATGATCCGCACCTGCGCCGCGGTGGTCCAAAAGCACCCGGCCGTGGGCGCCCTGATGCTGGAATGCACGGGCATGCAGCCCTTCGCCCGGGCCGTCCAGCGGGTCGTCGACCTGCCGGTCTTCAGCTGGGGCACCCTGCTGGACTATGCCTACGCCGTGGTGGCCCACCGGGATTACTACGGCCATGTGTAAGACCCCGGAGGTCACCATCCACCCTATGACCGGCTGCCCAAGGGGGAAGCACCCATGAACCTGTTAATCGAAAGCTGGGACATCCTGGTTTCCGGCATCCTGCGGGGCGGCTTCTACGCCCTGATGGCCGTGGGCCTCTCCCTGGTCTTCGGGGTCATGAACATCGCCAACTTCGCCCACGGAGAGTTCTACATGCTGGGGGCCTACGCCGCCTACTTCGCCCTGACCCTCTTCCACCTGGGGCCCGTCGCCAGCATCCTGGCGGCCGCCGGACTCACCTTCCTGGCGGGGGCGGCCCTCGAGAAGGCCTGCTTCTACCCCTTGCGGGAGCGCACCCGCAAGGGTTGGGTGATGAACACCTTCCTCGTCACCCTGGGGATCTCCATCATCCTGCAGAACACCACCAAGCTCGTCTGGGGCAACGAGTACCGCGGCATCACGGCCTACTGGAGCGGCCGCGTGGACTGGCTCAGCAGCATGTCCATCTCCATGGACCGCGTGGCCGGTTTCGTGATCGCCATGGGGGTGATCCTGGCCTTCGTGCTCTTCATGAACCGCACCCAGACCGGGCGTGCCATCCGCGCGGTCTCCCAGGACGAAACCGGGTCGAGCCTGGTGGGCATCGACCTGAACCGCATCCATACCCTGACCTTCGCCCTCTCCGCCATGCTCGCCGGAGTGGCCGGCGCCTGCCTGCTGTCCATCAACCCGGCCTATCCCACCATGGGGCTCAACCCCCTCTACAAGTCGTGGTTCGTGGCCATCCTGGTGGGCATGGGCAACGTGGGGGCCAGCATTGTCGGGGGGCTGCTCGTGGGGCTTCTGGAAACCGTTACCTATTCCTATGTCGGCGGCGGTTGGCAGGACGTGATCAGCCTGGGAATCATCATTCTGATCCTGCTCTTCAAGCCCAAGGGGCTCTTCGGGGTCAAGGGAATCAAGACCGTACTGGAATAAACCTCGACAACAGGGGTGGTACCGATGGGCGACATGCAACCTCACGACTCGAAGGCGACACTTCTCCGGCGGCTGGCGGACGTGGGCCTGCCCCCGGTGGGCCTGGCCTTTCTGGGCGTCCTGCTGCTGGTGCCGGTCTTCGTCCAGGACGAGTTCATCCTGCGCCTGCTGATTTCGGCCCTGATGTTCGGGGGGCTGGCCATGGCCTTCGACTTCACCGCCGGCTTCATCAACATCGTCAACTTCGGCTATGCCGCCTTCTGGGGCGTCGGCGCCTACGTCTCGGCCCTGCTGGTGGTGCGCCTGGGCTGGTCCCCCTGGCTGGCCATGCCCGCCGGCGCCCTGGCCGCGGGCATCCTGGGGTTCCTGCTGGGGCTGCTCACCATCCGCCTGGGGGGCATTTTCGCTTCGTGCATGACCTGGTTCGTGGCCCTGGCCCTCATGTCCACGGCCGGCAACCTGGTGGAGCTCACCAACGGGCATGCCGGGCTCACCACCCCCCTGCTGCTGGAGACCACCCGCAACTGGCCCTACTTCTACATCATCCTGGGGGAGGTGCTGGCCATCTACGTGGTGCTCATGGCCATCATCAGGTCCCGCGTGGGCCTGGCCTTCCGGGCCATCGGCCAGGACCTCGAAGCCGCCGCCTCCTCCGGCGTGGACGCGGTGCGCTACAAGGTCATGAATTTCACCATCTCCTGCGCCATCGCCGGCCTGATCGGCGGCTTCTACGCCCATTTCATCGGCGTGCTGGTGCCCCAGGTGCTGCACACCAGCCACACCGTGGAGGTCCTGGCCATCGCCTACATCGGCGGCCGCGGCACCATCTGGGGCTCCCTGGTGGCGGCCCTGATCATGGTCCCCCTCATGGAGTACCTCAAGGACCTCATGGAATTCCGCATGATCCTCTACGGGCTGATGATGATCGTGATCATGATCTACTACCCCAAGGGGCTCTCCGGGGCCTGGGAGGTGATCGCCGCGCGTCTCCGCAAGCGGCGCGCCGCCGGCGGCCCGCAGCCCGAGCCCTTGTGCCTGTCTTCCACCCCGGCAGGCGACCCCGCCCACCCGGCGGGCAAAGGGAGGTGATGTCCTTGGGGCCGGCCAGCGCGCCGGCGCGCCGCCGGCGGCTGACCCGCCGGGGCGGCGGGGAAAGGCCGGTTCACGGCACGCCCCGCGCC
>DJGG01000167.1:2915-3042 GCA_002432195.1 Desulfobacteraceae bacterium UBA5852 | reverse complement strand
AAGCCATTCGAGGGAAACGCGCGACCCATAACGGGAAGCCACGTGCATACACCATCTGGAGGAGGCACACGCATGCGTCAGAACACCAAGAAGTCCCTGGCCCTTTTCACCCTCGGCCTGATCGCCT
>DJGG01000167.1:0-2877 GCA_002432195.1 Desulfobacteraceae bacterium UBA5852 | reverse complement strand
CCTGATCGCCTGCGCCGGCATCGCCGGCATCGGGCCGCTGGCCACCCCCGCCTCGGCGGAAAAGGTTCTCAAGGTCGGCTCCATCGGGCCCTTCACCGGCCCGGCGGCCCGCGTGGGCGAGGAGTTCAAGAACTCCATCACTCTGGCCTTCGACGCCATCGGCTGGAAGGTGGGCGACACCAAGATCGAGTTCGTCTGGGTGGACAGCGAGTCCGATGCCGAAAAAGCCGCCAAGGCCTATGAAAAGGCCATCGTGCGGGACAAGATCGACGTGGGCTTCAACACCTGGCACAGCTGGGTGTCGGCCTCCTGCATGGAGGTTTCGGCCAAGTACAAGATTCCCCATTTCTTCAGCTTCGGCGCCGGCAAGCTCATCAACGAGAAGTACGCGCAGAACCCCGAGAAGTACAAGTACTGGGTGGGCAAGACCTGGCCCCTGCCCGAAAAGCTGAGCATCGGCTACATCAAAGCCCTGGACGAGGCCATCGAGGCCGGCATCTGGGCCCCCAAATCCAAGCGCGTGGCGGTTTACGGGGTGGACAACGACTGGGGCCGCAACTTCGGGGCGGCGGTCAAGCAGCAGTTCATCGACGCCGGCTGGGAGGTGGTGACCGAGGAATACGTGCAATTGGGCGAGACCGAGTTCTACCCCCTGCTCACCAAGATCAAGCGCGCCGACGTGGCCGTGGCCATCGGCTCCATGTCCGATCCCCCGTCGGTGTCGGCCTTCATCAAGCAGAGCCGTGAAGTGGGCGTCAAGGCCTTCGTCTGCTCCGACGGCCTGGGCTGGGTGGGCGAGTGGTACAAGCTCACCGGGGATGCCTCCAACTACGTGCTCGACCAGATCCCCCAGTGGACCACCCCCAAGGCGGTGGCTTTCAAGGAAGACTTCACCAAGCGCTTCGGCTTCGAACCGGGAGCCTCCTCGGCCGGCCTGTGCTACGACACCGCCAGCTTCTTCATCAAGGTGCTGCAGACCACCCAGGAGCGCTACGGCGCGATCAACACCCAGACCCTCATGCAGTGCGCCGAGGAGCTGGTGATGCCCGGCAAGCTGACCTACACCGACGGCATCATCATGCGCGAGTGGAAGTACACCCCGGAAACCTTCCCGGATCCCGTGGTGGGCAAGGAAAACTACATGTTTCCCGTCATCCAGTACTTTGACGGGCAGGGCAAGATCGTCTGGCCGGCGGATTGGCGCGAACAGCCCATCCAGGTGCCGGACTTCATGAAGTAACCCCGCTGCGGGCGGCTTGACCCCCAAGCCCCCGCCTTCCCGGGCGCTTCACCGGCCGGCCCCCGTGGCCCCATCGCGCGGGGGCCGGCCAAAACCCCAGCCAATACGCGAGAACGACCATGGATGCCGTGATTCTGGAAACCCAGGACCTGTGCAAGTACTTCGACGGCCTCAAGGCCGTGGACAAGGTTTCCCTCCAAGTGCGCCAGGGGCAGATCTTCGGGCTGATCGGGCCCAACGGGGCCGGCAAGACCACGTTTCAGAACTGTGTCGCCGGGACCTTCCCCCCCACGGCGGGCAAGGTGCTCTTCAAAGGCCGGGACATCACCGGAGCGAAAGCCCACACTTGCTGCCACATGGGGTTGGCCCGCACCTACCAGATCGTGCGTTCCTTCCCCCAGATGACGGCCCTGGAAAACGTCACCGTGGGAGCGGTCTTCTCCTACCGCCGCCATCACCGTCACCCGGAACGCCATGCCGCGGAGATGCTCGATTTCGTCGAGTTCCCGGCCGATCACCGCACCCCGGCCGCCAACCTCAACACCATGCAGCTCAAGCGCCTCGAGCTGGCGCGCGCCCTGGCCGGCGGCTGCGAATTTCTCTTCCTGGACGAGGTGGCCGCCGGCCTGACCCCGGCCGAGCTCGGGGATATCACCGACCTGATCCGCCGGATCCGGGGCCGGGGCATCAGCATCCTCATCGTGGAGCACCTCATGAAGCTGATCATGAACGTCTGCGACCGGATCGCGGTGCTCAATTTCGGCGTCAAGATCGCCGACGGCACCCCGGCGACGATCACGTCGGACGAGGCGGTCTGCGAGGCCTATCTCGGGGCCCAGGCCAAACTGCATTGAGCCCCGCGCCCGGGGGCGGCACCGGGTGCCGCCACCCGGCAAGGAAGAAGGAGGCCAGCGTGCTCGAAGTTCACGGTCTCAACGCCGGTTACGGCAATCTCCAGGTCATCTGGGACGTTTCCCTGGCCGTGGGGGAAGGCGAGGTGGTCGCCATCCTGGGCCCCAACGGCGCGGGGAAGACCACCCTGCTCAAAAGCATCATGGGCCTCGTGCCCCCCGCCAGCGGCACGGTCGCCTTCATGGGCTCCGCGATCACGGGCCGGCCGACCCATCGCCTCTGCACCATGGGGCTGACCTTCATCCCGGAGGAGCGCAACCTCTTCCCGGCGATGACCGTCCAGGAGAATCTCCTGATGGGCGCCTACACCCTCAAGGNNATCCAGCGGAACCTGGAGCATGTCTACGATCTGTTCCCGCGTCTGCGCGAGCGCCGCCCCCAGCGGGCCGGCACCATGAGCGGCGGAGAGCGCCAGATGCTGGCCATCGCCCGGGGGCTGATGTGCAACCCCCGCATGATCATCCTGGACGAACCCTCCATGGGGCTTTCGCCGGAAAACGTGGTGGCGGTCTTCGAGACTATCGAGCGCCTGCGGGCGGAGAAATCCACGATCCTCATCGTGGAGCAGAACGTGGCCACCACCCTGCACCACGCGGACCGGGCCTATGTCATGGAACAGGGGCGCATCGCCATGGAGGATGTCAGCGCCAACCTGCTGGGCAACGATCACGTGCGCCGCATGTACCTGGGGATTGCCGACTGTGGATAGCAGGCTGTGGATAAAC
>DJGG01000035.1:2384-3412 GCA_002432195.1 Desulfobacteraceae bacterium UBA5852 | reverse complement strand
GCCTGGGATGGGAGCCCCCCGGCCCGCTCGAAGGCCTTTTTCGAGTTTTTTCCGGGACACAACACTAGCCGGCTGCGGATATGGCTTGATCCAGGCCGCCGTGAACAGCGCCAGACACGGGAATGCCAGGCATGGCCCGCGTGGAGTGGAAAAGAATGATGCGGTGGGCGTCAACCATCTTGGGGCGGATTGCCCCGGGTAAAGCCGTCAGGGTGTGCGCGCTCCTGGCGTGCTGGGGAATTGGCGCATTGAATCCAATGTCGTTTGCCGCGGAAAATCCGGTTCCTCCCTTCGGCCCCGGTGAAAAGCTGAGGTTTGAAATCCGCTGGAGCAGCATTCCCGCCGGAACGGCGGAACTGGACATCCTGCCCTTCGAAACGATCGATGGCGTCCAGGCGTATCATTTTGTCCTGTCCGCCACCACGAACGAATATGTGGATCGCTTATACAAAGTCCGCAACCGCATCGACGCTTATGCCGATGAGGGCATGAACCAATCGATCCTGTACCGGAAAAAGCAACGGGAAGGCCGATCCAAGCGAAATGTCCTGGTTGAATTCAACTGGGAAAGCATGGAGGCCCAATATTCCGATGCCGGGAAAAAACGGGACCCGATTCTTATACCACCCGGGACCTTCGACATCCTCTCCGCCTTTTATTTCATGCGGCTGTCCGATCCGGATGATGCCGTGGGATTTCAGCGGCCGGTGACCGACGGGAAAAAAAGCTTTATGGGGAAAGTTCGGCGGATAAAAAGAGAAACCATCCATGTGCCTGCAGGCGCCTTTGACACCGTGCTGTATGAACCGGATGTCGAACACCTCGGTGGTGTGTTCGAGAAAAGTCCGGGAGCCAAGATCAAACTCTGGCTGACGGCGGACCATCGCAGGATTCCCGTTCGGATAGCAAGCAAGGTCATCGTCGGGAGCTTTGTTGGCGAGTTGGTCTCCATGAAGGGCGTAAGCCAACCTTAACGCTCCCGGAGGCCCCTATCAGCCTGTGGATTAACTGCGCCTCAGGCTGAAATG
>DJGG01000035.1:274-2237 GCA_002432195.1 Desulfobacteraceae bacterium UBA5852 | reverse complement strand
GTTTATCCACAGGCTGATAGTGTTGTGCCCCGGAAGAAATGGACCTATGTCCCGCGAGGGGAGTGGGGGGTTGCGCTCCCAGGGGACGGGCAACTGTCTGAGCCCTCTAGAGCGTTTAGGCCCCGGCGTCGCGACTGGCTTCCCTACCATCCTTCACGCGCCAAGCGCGTCCAGGGTTTCTTCCTTGAGCGCCGCGCCGGGGCTTAGGCGCTCTTGAGGGCGAGTTTTGCCAGTTCCCTGGGAGCACAACCCCCCACCCCATGCCCGCCCAACGGTATCAGTGGTCCCAATGGCCCCTTGTTGACCACCCGTGCTTCCGCCTTAATCTTTACCTCCAAAGCGGGGTGAAGCATCTGACCAGACCGGCAACCGGAAAGGCAGCATGGTGAGGGTATGAAAGAAGCGCTCAGGCTGAGAGTTGTGGGCCCGGAGGAGGCCTCGGCGGCCAGGATCGACAACCTGGATCGAATTTTCGCAGCCCAGCGGGCCGCCTTTCGGGGGGACCCCATGCCGAGTGCCGAGGCGCGCATCAGGCATCTCGACCGTTTGAAACAGGCCCTGATCAAAAACCAGAAGCGCATCGTCGCCGCCATCGACGCCGACTTCGGCGGCCGGGCGGAGGGGGAGACGCTGCTGGCCGAAATCCTGCCCAGCGTGGAAGGCATCCGCTACGCGGCCCAGCGGGTGAAAAAGTGGATGAAGCCCTCCCGCCGCGGGGTGGGCCTGATGTTCCTGCCGGGGAAAGCCCGGGTGCTCTACCAACCCCTGGGCGTCGTGGGGGTCATCACCCCCTGGAACTACCCCCTCTACCTCGCCGTGGGTCCCTTGACCGGGGCGCTGGCGGCCGGCAACCGGGTGATGATCAAGATGAGCCGGAACACGCCGGAAACCGGCCGGGTGCTCCAGGCCCTGATCCGGGAAACCTTTGCCGAGGACCACGTGGCCGTCATCACCGGCGAGGACGGCCTGGGGTCCGCCTTTGCCGCCAAGCCCTGGGACCACCTGGTGTTCACCGGCTCCACCGCGGTGGGACGCCACGTCATGCGCGCCGCCGCCGACCACCTCACCCCGGTGACCCTCGAGCTGGGGGGCAAGTCCCCGGCCATCATCGGCCCGCAGACGCCCATTGCGGACGCCGCTGAGCGCATCGCCTTCGGCAAGGTGGTCAACATGGGCCAGACCTGCGTGGCGCCCGACTACGTCCTCTGCCCGCAATCCCGGGTGGACGAATTCGTGGCGCACTTTGAGGACAGTCTCTCCGCCATGTACCCCGCCATGGCGGAAAACCCCCAGTACACCGCCATCATCAACCCCCGGGAATACGACCGCCTGCATGGCCTGCTGGCCGACGCCGCGGCCAAGGGGGCGCGCGTCGTCCCGGTGAACCCGCGCCGGGAGGATTTTTCCCAGGGCCGGAAAATGCCCGTCCATCTCCTGCTGGAGGTCACCGACGACATGCGGGTGATGCGGGAGGAGATCTTCGGCCCGCTCCTGCCGGTGATCCCCTACGCCACCCTTGACGAGGCGGTCGCCTACGTGAACGCCCGCCCCCGGCCCCTGGCCCTCTACCTCTTCGACTACGACAAGCGGAATGTCGACCACGTGCTGGCCCACACCCACTCCGGCGGCGCCCTGGTGAACGACACCCTGCTGCATGTGGCCATCGACGACCTGCCCTTCGGCGGCATCGGTGAATCGGGCATGGGGCAGTACCACGGCCGCGAGGGGTTCCTGGCCCTTTCCAAGGCCAAGGGGGTGCTCCACAAGCCGCGCTTCAACGCCACCCGGCTGATCTATCCGCCCTACGGCCGCTGGGTGCACCGGCTGATCTTCCGCCTGCTGCTGCACTGAGACGGGAAGATCGCAGAGGGGCTCGCCACCCGACGCATCCCCGGCACGAGAACCCGGCGGCGGTGTGGCGCGAGCCCGCCCCGTGAAAGGAAGCCATGAACCCTGCCGAGCG
>DJGG01000035.1:0-268 GCA_002432195.1 Desulfobacteraceae bacterium UBA5852 | reverse complement strand
TTCGCCGTGGTGGTGGTGCACGGCATCGCCGATCAGCGTCCGGGCCAGACGGTGCGGGAAGTCGCCCGGCTGTTGTGCCACGGCGGGCACGGCGCGCCGGCCTTCGTGCAGGGGGTGATTCAGGATGTACTGGTGCCGGTCGCCCGGCTGGCGCCCGGAGCCGGGCAGCGCCTCCCGGCAGCGGCCGCCCGGACGCCGCCCGCGGGCGGGACCACCCCGGCCGAAACCGCGCGGCAGCATCCGGGAACGCCCAGCGGCTTCTACCAGG
>DJGG01000189.1 GCA_002432195.1 Desulfobacteraceae bacterium UBA5852 | reverse complement strand
GGCCGGCCTTACGGCCGCTTGCACCGAGTTCTTCATCCCCGGGGACCGGGCCCCCTACCGGGCCTTCGGAAGGCTGAAGGAACCTCCCCGGCGCCGATCGCGCCGTCCGGTCGAGATGCTTTCGGCAGGCGCCACCGTCGGGCTCAGTCCACCGCGTCGTCCCCGATCCCGCAGAGGCGCCGGGCCAGGGCCTGCTTGGCCCCCAGGTCCACCTGGCGGGCGATCATGATGCGCTGGGCCTGGGGGGAGCCCGCCCCGTGCATGGATTCGGTGAGGTAGCCCACGGCGGCCGCCCCCAGGGTCAGGTTCTCGATCAAGCGCAGGATGCGCATGCGGTCCTCCACCCGGACTTCCGGGCGGGTCTGGAGGTACTTGCGGATCCAGCCGCCCACCGCGGCCGAGCGCAGGTCCTTTTCGGAAGGCAGGGTCACCATGAGCCCGCCGGCGATGTCCTGGGCCAGGCGCGCGATCTCGTAGGGGAAGCGGGTGACGTTCTGCTTGTGCACGTTGGCCAGGAGGGTGTTCACGGCGTAGGTGCCGGAGGGCTCCCGGTGCCCCTCCGCGGCGCAGGCCAGGCAGCCGCAGAACAGCGTTTCGTTGAGCTGGTTCATCTCCACGATTTTGTCCCGGATGTGGGACGCCCGGGCCGTGCCGTTGTACTCGGCGATGGTCTGGGCCGCCCCGATGAGCACGTCCCCCACCCCCACCTTGCAGGCATAGCTCTGGCGGTGGTAGGCGGCGAACTGCTCCACCAGGCGCCCGGCGAAGGCGTGCTCCTTGTACATGAAGACCCGCTCCCAGGGCACGAAAACATCCTCGAAGATCGCCAGGGCTTCGTGGCCGCCGAAGCGCAGGTTGCCGGCGTCGAAGGTGCCCCCCTCCAGCTTGCGGGTGTCGCAGGACTGCCGGCCCAGGATGTAGGTGATCCCCTCGGCATCGGCGGGCAGGGCAAAGGCCACGGCGTAGTCCCGGTCCTCCGGGCGCATGCTGATGGTGGGCATGACGATGATCTCGTGGGAGTTGACCGCCCCGGTCTGGTGGGCCTTGGCCCCCCGCACCACGATGCCGCCCGGCCGTTCCGCCACCACCCGCAGGTAGAGGTCCGGGTCGGCCTGCTGGTGGGGGGCCCGGCCGCGGTCCCCCTTGGGGTCGGTCATGGCCCCGTCGCAGGTGAGGTCGTGCGCCTGGACATAGTCCAGGTAGTCCAGGAAGCGCGCATGGTAGCCCGTGCCCTGGGCGCGGTCGATGGCGTGGGTGGCGATGGACAGGGCGTTGAGGGCGTCCAGGCCCACGCAACGCTGGAAGCAGCAGCCCGTCTGCCCACCCAGGAGGCGGCCCATCTTGCTCTTCTTCACCAGATCGTCCACGCTCTGGTGGATGTGGGTGAAGCGGTTGATGATCCGGCCGGAGCGGTGGGAGGTGGCCGTCATGAGCTCGGCGTGTTCCGGCCGATGGGCCAGTTCGTAGGTCAGGGCCACGGCCTGCATGGAGGGGCGGATGATGGGATGGTCCACCACGTTGTCCACCCGCTCCCCGAAGAGGAAGACGTTCAGGCGGAGTTTCCGCAGGCTGGCCTCGTATTGGGCGGCGTTCATCATCATGGGGGATCTCCTGGAAGGCCTAGCAGGCTGTGGATAAACAAGCATCAGGCCGAAAGGCAAGGCGCGGTCTGATGGAAAAGCGGAGCAACCTCGTGTGGTTGTGAGCATTTTCCCGAAGGCCGCAACGCCGCATTTCGGCCTGAGGCGCAGTTTATCCACAGCCTGCAAGGTCTGGTTGGCGGCCCGCATCCCGGCCGCGAAGCGCCCTCAGATTAGCGGCAAACTGCCTCCCGGGCAAGCGGAGTTCGCCCCGCCCGCGGGCGACCCGGCGGGTCCCGGGTCCTGGAAAACCGCCGCCCCATGCGCCCGGTCCGCCGCCGGTGGGGGGCAAAAAGCGATTGCCTTGGGGCCCGTGTTTGGGGTAACGAAAAGCACGCCCGGATCCATCAGCGCGCAACCGCCCGGCGACGCTTCCGCCGGCGGGCGGCTTCCCCATGCCGACTGGCATCATTCACTTCGAACCGAAGGAGACTCTGACATGGCCGATTACCTGATCAACGTTTTCCTGGACGACGCCAAGCTGAAAAAAATCGAGGCCGCCGGCCTGGCGGACAAGGTCGTGACCCTGTCCGGCAAGAAGGCGGTGCAGGTGGAAATGAGCGCCAAGGAACATAAGAAGCTGGTCAAGGGGTTTCCCGACCTGTCCTTCGACGCCTCCAACGCCTGCGCGCTGCCCCCGGAGGCCGAGGACAAGCTGTTCAACATCGTCACGGACATGAAGACCCTGGACGTGATGAAATTCGCCATCATGAAGCTTTACAACCCGCTGGCCGGCAAGGCGCCCCGTTCGGCCCAGCGCTGACAAGCGTCCCCATTGGTTGCGGTTCCCCGGCGCTTGCCCTGGGCAGGCGCCGGGGGTCGCCCCTCCCCGGGCCGGATCGCCCGGCGGGCCCCCTCCCAAGACATCCTCCCCCCACCCGGCTCCCGCCCTTGGTTGAACCCCCCGCGCGGCGTGCCTACCTTTCCTGCGGACGAGGCGTGCGCCCCGGCCTTGAGGCGGGGGACCTTGCATGTAAACTTTCCGGCCGCGCGTGCGTCTTAACGCTCAGCAAGGCATCCAGGCACTGCCGGGCAAGGAGGTCCCATGCACAAGGGAATCTGGGCACTACTGGTCGCCGCGGGTCTGATGCTCGCGGCTCCGCCGCCGACTTTCGCCGGCCAAACAGGGGTTTATATCGGTGTGCGCAGCGGGGGAGGGCATCACGGGCACTGGGGCCACCGCGGCTACGGGGGCCATCACCGGGCCTATTGGGGGCCGCGGTTCTATATCGGCGTCCCCCTGCCGGGACCGTGGTATCCCTACGGCTATTACCGTCCACCGGCCGTCGTGGTCCAGCCGCCGCCCCGGGTCTACGCCGCGCCGGAGCGCCCCGCACCCGAGGATTACTGGTATTACTGCCGCAATCCGGAAGGCTACTACCCCTACGTGGAAACCTGTCCCGGGGGGTGGATGCAGGTGGTGCCCGACGCGGTGCCGCCCGACCGGTGATGGAGGGCCGGAGAGCATGAAAACGCCATACGGCTTCACCGCATGCCTGGCCGCCGTCCTCCTGGCCGGCTGTGCCACCGTTCCGGCCGGGCCCAGCGTCATGGTGTGGCCCGCGCCGGAAAAACCTTTCGAGATCTTCCAGGCGGACGATGACGCCTGCCGCGCCTGGGCTTCCCGCCAGTCCGGCATCGCGCCGGCGGAGGCGGTCAACCAGAACCTCGCCGGGGGAGCGGCCGTGGGCGCGCTCATGGGAGCGG
>DJGG01000295.1 GCA_002432195.1 Desulfobacteraceae bacterium UBA5852 | reverse complement strand
TGTCCGGCGGGCAGCGGCAGCGGATCTTCCTCTCCCGGGCCCTGGTCACCGATCCCCGGATTCTCTTTCTGGACGAGCCCACGGCGAGCATCGACACGCCGGGGCAGGCGGATTTCTACCGCCTGTTGAAAGAACTCAACGAGCGGGTCACCATCATCATCGTGAGCCATGACCTGATGGTGATCTCCCGCTATGTCAAGTCCGTGGCCTGCGTCAACCGGAGGCTGCACCTCCACCACCAGCCGGAGCTGACGGGGGAGATGCTCCACATGATGTATCCCTGCAAGGCGGACGAGGTCTGCCCGGTGGAACTGGTGGCCCACGGGCTGCCGCACCGGGTGTTCCCCCCCCACGAGGACCCCTGAAATGCTGGAAGCCCTGCAGTTCGAGTTCATGCGCAACGCCCTGCTGGCCGGTTTGCTGGCCGGCGTGATGTGCGGCGTGGTGGGCAGCCTGGTGGTGGTCAACCGCATCGTGTTCCTGGCCGGCGGCATCGCCCATGCGGCCTACGGTGGTATCGGACTGGCCTTTTTCCTGGGTTGGCCCTTCCTGCTGGGCACCAGCAGCTTTGCCCTGGCCGCGGCCCTGGTGATGGCCCTGGTGACCCTGCGGATGAAGCAGCGGGCCGACACCGTGATCGGGGTGATCTGGGCGGTGGGGATGGCCATCGGGGTGATTCTGCTGGATCTCACGCCGGGCTACAACGTGGACCTGATGAGCTATCTCTTCGGCAGCATCCTGACAGTACCGGAAAAGGATCTCTGGATCATGCTGGGGGTGGGGAGCGCTATCCTGGCCCTGGTGGGCCGCTATTTCCATCCCTTGCTGGCCATGAGTTACGACGAGGAGTTCGCCCTGGTGCGGGGCGTTCCGGTGCGGGGGCTCTACCTGGCCCTCATCGCCATGGTGGCCGTCACCGTGGTGCTGGTCATGCAGATGGTGGGTCTCATCCTAGTGATCGCCCTGTTGACCATGGCCCCATTCATCGCCGAGCGCTACGCCGGCTCCCTGCTGCAGATGATGGTGCTGGCCGTCCTGCTGAACCTGGCGTTCATCGCCGTCGGGCTCTGGCTGTCCTACGCCTTCGACCTGACCTCGGGGGCGACCATCATCCTGGTGGCCGGTGGGGGGTTTTTCATGTCGTGGGCGGTGGACCGCGGGATGGGGCGGCTCCGGCGGCAACGCATCCCGGGGGGCGGGCATGGCGGAGAGGCGTCCACTGGGGGAGGGTGAGGCCGTATGTGCCGTTTGTGCAATTACGGTGAGCTTCTGGGGCAGGCGGGCCTGGCGGCCACCCCGCACCGGCTGCGGGTTTTGGAGGTCGTCGGCAACCACCGCAGCCCCCTGAGCGCCCAGGAGGTGTACGACACGGTCAGCCGATCCCAGGCCATCAACCGCGTGACGGTCTACCGCATTCTGGATCATCTGGTGGAAACGGGGGTGGTGGAGCGCATCAGCGGAGGCGGGCGGGCCTTCTTCTATGGCCTGGCGCCCAACCGGCATCATCTCCGCCACCCCCACTTTTACTGCCGCCGCTGCGGCCGCCTCGAATGCTTGCAGCCGGGCAGCCTGGCCTGGGACGCCACCGACCTGGAGCGGACGTTTCCGGGGGAGATCGAAAAGGTGGAGATCCGCATCGACGGCATCTGCCGCCGTTGCCTGCGCCAGCGGAACACCCCGGCCACCTGAACGGTCCGCCGGTGCTCCCGCGGCCCCCATCCGCCGATCTTCAGGGGAAGCCGCAATGCGCGGCACGCGCCGGCTCCGGGCGCTTCAGCCGATGTGGGGCATCAGGGCCCAGACGATCACCCAGCGGGCGGTCTCCGGCTCCTTGCGCAGGCAGACGATGCCGCCGTTCTGGAAACGGAAGACCGGCCGCTCGGCCGAGCCGGTGATCAACCAGGCCGTCAGGCGTTCCATGAAGGGCAGGTGCCCCACCAGCATGAGGTCTTCGGCGGTGTCCACCCAGGCAGCCAGGGCCGTGACATCGTCCAGGGGCTTGAGGCCCTCCCGCGGTTGGATCCCTTCGGCGGGAATCAGGGCGGCCCCCATGATGGCGGCGGTCTGGAGGGCGCGCTTTTTGCCGCTGTGGACGATGGCGCGCACCCGCACGCCATAGCCGCGGGCCACCCCGGCGATGCGCTCCACCTCGGCAAGGCCCTCCGGGGAGAGCCCCGGGTCGGGGTCCACGGTTTTGGGGAGGCTGCGGCCGTGCTGCACAAGGTAGAGGGACATGGCGGGATCCTCCTTGTATTTGAAGCTGGATAAGTCTAAGGTAACCGCCTCCGCCGCCTGCGGTGTTGGTCCGGGCGCAGGCGCCTGGCGGAGCCTGAAAACATACCCATAAGCATTCCATGGCCTGCGGGGCAACCGGGTGCGCGGGAGGTGACGGCTGTGGGCCCCGATCCCCGGCTCACCCCAAGGGCCCCTTCACGCGGACGTGAGGGCCGCTAGCGAACCCATGCGCATCGTCACCCGACCCGATTTCGACGGCGTGGTCTGTGCCGTCCTCCTGCAGGATGTGGAGCCGGTCACGGAAGCGACCCTCTGGGTGGAACCCAGCGAGATGCAGCAGGGTCGGGTGGCCGTCCGGGCCACGGACATCGTGGCCAACCTCCCCTTCCACCCGTGCGCCCGCCTGTGGTTCGATCATCACTTCTCCAATCGCCACGATCAGCCCTTCCAGGGCGCCTTCGATCTCAGCCCGTCCGCCGCCGGTCTGGTTCACCGTTACTACGCCGGACGGTTTTCCCGGGACTTCGGCGAATTGGTGCACCAGACGGACCGCATCGACGCCGCCGACCTGACCCGGGAGGAAGTGGAACACCCCGAGCGGTTTGCCCACGTGCTGCTCTCCATGACCGTATCCGGTCGCCGGCGGGAGGACGACGCGTATTGGAATCGCCTGGTGCGCCTTCTGGCCTCCCACGAACTGCCGGCGGTCATGGAGGACCCGGAGGTCCGGGGGCGTTGCCGGGAAGTGGAAAATGAAAACCGGACCTACCGGGAGCATCTCTTGCGTCATACGCGGGTGCGGGGGCCGGTGGCGGTCACCGATTTCCGCGGCCTGCCGGACACTCCACGGGGCAACCGTTTTCTGGTATACTCCCTTTTCCCGGAAACCTGCGTGCACATGACCATCCGGCACGACGACCGGGATCCGGCCAAGATGGTCGTCGCCGTGGGCCACAGCATCTTCAACCGCTGCTGCCGGGTGAACGTGGGCCTGCTGCTGGCCGGCTTCGACGGCGGCGGACACCCCGGTGCCGGCTCCTGCACCTTCCCGGCGGCCAAGGTCGAGGCGTACGTGCCGGTCATCCTCGCCACGCTGATGCGCAACGATCCCGGAGAGTTCCCCATGCCCCCGCGTTAGCAGGCGGTGGATAGACTGCGCCTCAGGGCCGAAATGTCCCGCCGACGGCGGGATTGCGGCACGCGCGACAACGCTCACCACGCACTCGAGGTTGGCTTGCGCTTTTCGCATCGCGCCGCGCCTTGCCCTTCGACCTTGTCAATCCGCAGCCTGTTACGGGCCTCGCGCCGGACAGCCCCAAAACCCTTGCCGCGCCAGCGGCCACCGGAAATGGAACGCCATGCAGCCAAGCCCGCGCCTGCGGCCGGCAGCGCCGGTACCTGAAATGGACCGGCGTCTCATCTACGGCAAGCTCCTGCTGGTGGCCTTCTTCTGGGGCGGGACCTTCATCGCCGGCAGGACGGCCGCCCAGCACGTGGCCCCATTCGCCGCCGCCTTCCTCCGCTTCCTGATCGCCTCGGCGGCCCTGCTGGGGGTGGTGTGGCCGCGGCGGGGCGGGCTGCCGCCTCTCACCCCGGGCCTCCTGCTGCCGGTGGCCCTCCTGGGGCTTTCCGGGATTTTCGCGTACAATATCTTCTTCTTCCAGGGCCTCCAGCGCATCGAGGCCGGCCGCGCGGCGGTGATCATCGCCAACAATCCCATCGGCATCGCCCTGGGGGCGGCCCTGTTCTTCCGGGAGCGGCTCCCCCTGGTGCGGGTCTCCGGCATTCTGCTGTCCATCGGCGGGGCGCTGATCGTGATCTCCCGCGGCCGTCCGGCAGCGATTTTCACCGGCGGCATCGGCACGGGGGAGGCCCTGATTCTGGGGTGTGTGATCAGCTGGGTGGTCTTTTCCCTGGTCGGCAAGGTGGTCATGCGCCTCCTGAGCCCCCTGGAGGCCACCCTCTGGGCTTCCCTGGTGGGGACCGCGGCGCTGCTGCCTTTCGCCCTGGCCGAGGGGATGATGGGTGCCCTGCCGGGCTACACCCTCCAGGATTGGCTTTGCCTGGGCTACCTGGGGCTATTCGGCACCGTGGCCGGGATTGTCTGGTACTATGAGGGCATTCGCCAGATCGGCCCCACCAGGG
>DJGG01000106.1 GCA_002432195.1 Desulfobacteraceae bacterium UBA5852 | reverse complement strand
TCTTGTCCTCCCCCCTTAATCGTTCGAGTCAGATCAATTTTGAACCACCAGAATAAGACGAACCGACAAGGCCGCTGGATGCTGGCCGCCGCCTCGCGATCGACAAATGGAGCCCACGATCGGAATCGAACCGATGAACCTCTTCCTTACCAAGGAAGCGCTCTACCGTCTGAGCTACGTGGGCTTATCGGGTGAAACGGGTAATTACGGCGCTCGGCTTTCGGATCGGTCGCACAGTCGTGGAGCGGGAGACGAGATTCGAACTCGCGACATTCAGCTTGGAAGGCTGAAGCTCTACCAACTGAGCTACTCCCGCCCGGTTTTACGGACGCCGCGATGGCGCAGGTTCCGGGTGCCACCATCGGCAATTGTTCCGAAAGCATCATCCAACCCATGCAGGAAGCGCCGCAGTTCAACAGATCGGCGGCCATGCCGCCATCTCCTGCGAGCCGACTTCGATCGACTGGTGGTGGGGGGAGGATTTGAACCTCCGAAGGCTTCGCCGACAGATTTACAGTCTGTTCCCTTTGACCGCTCGGGAACCCCACCGCTGATCGCTGGAGCCAGCGAAGGGATTCGAACCCCCGACCCANNATTACAAATCAGTAGCTCTACCAACTGAGCTACGCTGGCCCGTCGTAAGCAATTGACAATCCGTCCGGTCCGGATGTCGGAAATCACAGAGCGATTAAAACAACGCTTTATAACGATGAAATTTAAATAAATCAAGAAAAAAATGCGTCAATCGGCATGCCCACGGGCTTATTGCTCATGCGCATGAACTCGCTGACGACCCGTGGTAGCCGAGTCCTCCGGGTCGCGAGGCGCGCAAGGCGCGCCTATCCGGGGATGCGCACGACGCACNNGCACGGTGCCGTCGGGTGGCGCGGCATCGGTCCTGGAGCGCCCCGAAGGACCCCACGAACCCCCACGGCCGCAACATTCAGCGGGATTCATGGGGAGCGGGTTCGCCGTTTCGACCGGGGGGAGCCACGGGTGCGTCCGCAGCGTCCCCGCCGGTCCACCAGATCGCGCCGCAAATGGCTAAAGATTCAATCCCCACAGTCGATAACCTATGCAGTCCGACGCCATTTGCCGGAGCCCCATGCAGGCGCCTGATGCTCCACACGTTGATATTGCTTGACAATTGGACATTGGCCTGTATAACGATCATAGGTTGGCCACTTTGAATAATGATAATCGAGCGACCCTCCATTTAAGGATGCCAAGGTGAATCCAGCATTACGCCGGCCATCGTCTGATACCTTTTATATAGTCATCGCCCTGGCATGCAGTCTTTTGCTGGGCGCTTGCTCCCATCCTTTCCTGGTCACCCGCCCTGCGCAACAGTCCTCACCCGTGCTGGAGCCGATGGCCACCGGACCGGTTCCGCCCTCCGAAGCGAGCTTGTCCGAAAATGTCTACCGGGTGCTGCCGGCCAACAGCAGCCGCCCGGGTGCCGAGAGCGACTCGCACGCTACGATCTCGCCCTCTGCGGCATCCCTCGGCGGCCCTCAGGCCATGCTGGACGAGGCCCTGGACTTCTGCCGGGTATCCCAGGAATACTGGCAGAAGGGGGAGTTGGAGCAGGCCATCGAGGCCTTGGACCAGGCTTACGCCCTGGTGCTGGGGGCCGACACCGGCGAAGATTTCCAGGCCATCCAGCAAAAGGAAGATCTGCGGTTCATGATCTCCAAGCGTATTCTGGAGATCTACGCTTCGCGCAACATCGTGGCCAACGGCCAACATGACGCTATCCCCATGGTAAGCAACCAGCATGTGGAGGCTGAAATCAAGCGCTTCACCACCGGGCCGGAAAAGGAGTTCTTTGCCCGTTCACTGCGCCGTTCAGGCCGTTTCCGGCCCATGATCGTGGCGGCCATGCGCGAAGCCGGCTTACCCGAAGAACTCTCCTGGCTTCCGCTCATCGAAAGCGGCTTCAACGTCAGGGCGCTTTCTCCCGCACGAGCCCTGGGACTATGGCAGTTCATCCCTTCCACCGGGTACAAGTTCGGCCTGCGGCGCGACCAATTTATCGACGAGCGCATGGATCCGGAGAAGGCCACCCAGGCGGCCATTGCCTACCTCAAGGAATTGCACCAGATGTTTGGCGACTGGGCCACCGTGCTGGCCGCCTACAACTGCGGGGAAGGGCGGGTTTTGAGGGTGATCCGGACCCAGAACGTCAATTACCTGGACAACTTTTGGGACCTGTACGAACGCCTGCCCAGGGAAACAGCCCGGTATGTCCCGCGCTTTCTGGCGACCCTGCAAGTTCTCAAGGACCCCGCACGGTACGGGATCAACCTGGAGGACCTGGAAGAGCCCCTCACCTATTCCACCGCCAGCGTTTCCCGGCAGATCCATCTGCGGGACGCTGCCCAGATCATGGGTGTCAGCGAGGCCAGTCTGCGCGAGCTCAACCCGGAGCTGCGCCACGGTATACTGCCGGAAGGCCGTTACGACCTGCGCATCCCCGAGGGACAAACCGAAGCGTTCCTGGCCAATCTCGATCGGATTCCGGAAAGCAGCCTGCCCCTGCCCCAGCCGGCCTACGTCCAGCATCGGGTGCGCAATGGCGAGTCGCTCTCCAGCATTGCCCGGCGCTACGGCACCACCGTCGGCCGCATCATGCGCGCCAACAATTTGCGCAGCTCGCACTACATCGTGACCGGCAAACGGCTGCGCATCCCCACGGGAAAGACCGTAATCGCCCGCACACCCGCAGCCGCGCCACGCATCGCCGCCGCTCCCAAACATTCGGCGATCCACGTGGTCCAGGGCGGGGATTCCCTGTGGAACATCGCGCAGCGGTACGATACCACGGTGGGCGATATTCAGGAGTTGAACGGGCTCGCCGGCATCCGGCTGCAGAAGGGCCAGTCCCTGCGCATCCCGGGGCAGCGGGTAAGCTTGAAGGTCTCCTCGGGGACCAGCCAGAAGGTCTACAAAGTCAAAACCGGTGACAGCCCCTTCAGGATCGCCCAGTCGCACAACATGTCCGTGGAGCGCCTGCTCCAGCTCAATCGGCTCTCCCCACGCACCAAGATTTACCCTGGGCAGCAGCTTTTTGTGGAGTAATCCGCTTCCCCGGCGCCGGTGCCCCAAGGAGAGGACCCCGCGCAGGACCGGCCCCTTGGACCATCGCCAGGGTTTTGCTGCACGTTCACTTACGCCAGAAAATCATCCCCAGCACCACCAGGATCCCCCCCAACCCGAAAAGCACCAAGAATAGCGGCGCCTCCAGCACTTTGACCAGGATATCGTATCCGTAGGCCCACCCCAGGCGGTGCTGACCGATCAAATCCGTCAGGTTGATGGAGGCCCAATCGTCGGTGCGCCCCATGACCTTGGACAACGCCTGAAATCCGACCAGCACCATACCCACCAATGCCAGCAACAAGCCGCTCAACGTAAATTTATTCATGCTACCTGCTCCTGGTGTACCTGTGGAAGGCGACTCCTCCGCAGGGGGTTCCCTGGTTGCGGATCGCTCAACGGCCCATGCGGACCAGAATGCGACCTCGGCTGCGCCCCTGAAGCAGCTGGGGGAAGGCTTCGGCCACCGCTTCCAGGGGAATCTCCCGGACAACCTGCGCGAGGTTGCCCGGTTTCCACTCCGCGGCCAGCTTTTCCCAGAGCTTCAACCGCCAGGGTCGGGGGCACCCGGCGGAATCGATTCCAAAAAGCGTCACGCCCCGCAAAATGAAAGGAAAGACACTCGTGGGCAGGTCCGGCGAAGCCACCAGACCGCAACAGGTCACCGCGCCGCCATAGACCGAGGACTTGATGGCCGTGGCCAGAATCGGACCGCCGACGGTATCCACGACACCGGCCCAGCGACCCTTGAGCAGCGGGCGGGAGGAAGCGTCGGTGGCCTCATCCCGGCTCATCACGGCCTTGGCCCCCAGATTCTGGAGAAAGCCCTGGGCCTCGGCCTTGCCGCTCACCGCCACGACGTCAAAACCCAGGTGGGCCAGTATGGCCACTGCCAGAGACCCCACCCCACCGCTGGCCCCGGTCACCAGAATTTCGCCCGATTCCGGGGTGACGCCGTGGGCCACCATGCGGTCGATGCACATGGCGGCCGTAAAACCGGCGGTGCCGATGATCATGCTCTCCTCCGGGGTCAACCCGGCGGCCAGAGGGACCACCCACTCGGCGGGCACGCGGATATAGCCGCCCAGTCCCCCGGGGGTGTTCATGCCCAGATCGTACCCCGTTACCAGCACCGGATCGCCGGCCTGGAAGGCAGGCGCACGACTTTCCACCACCCGGCCCACGGCGTCGATCCCCGGGGTGTGGGGATATTGACGCGTCACGCCGCGGTTGCCGATGGAGGAGAGGGCATCCTTGTAGTTGAGAGAGGAGAAATCGACCCGGATCAATACCTCGTGATCCGGCAAATCCGCTATCCGCCGGGGCTCGATGGCCGAGGCATAGCCGCCGGCATCGATTTCCCGGACAACCAAGGCCCGAAATTCGGTTACCGCTTCCATGGGCACCGTCCTTGCTGTTGTTCTTCCGTTGGAAACACCCGGTTGGAAACCGCCGGCGCCCTGGAAGGCCCACCTGGCGTCGGGCGCCTGGCGAATCCCGGCACCACCTGCTTAATTAGCGGAATATCCCCCGGCGATCAAGTCGCGATTCACCGCCCCCTTCGCGGCACCCCTGGGATCTTCAGACCTGGCCCCGTCGCCCTGGGGCGGAGCACGCGCTTCGGAGGCCCCGCGGACCCACCAGCGACGGTCTCCCGGATGGTCGCAAGCCGCGGCCAGCCTCAGAATGGCGCCGGCAGGATCACGCGGCGGCCGTTGCGGGCAAGGATCCGGGCACTTCCTCCCGCAAGGGTGATTTCGACGGCCCCGTCCCGGTCGGTGCGCAAGAGGTGGGGGGTGCGCTGGCGGCAGCGGCTCACCACCGCGGGATGGGGGAATCCGTAACGATTGCCGTAACNNTACCACCACCTGCGGGTCCACGGCCTCCAGGAAGTCTTCCGTGCTGGACGAACGGCTGCCATGGTGCGGAGCCACCAGAACGGCGCTCTTCAAGGCAGGCCCCCAACGCGCCACCATTTCCCGCTCCGCCTCCGCCTTGATATCTCCCGGGAGGAGAATGGTCTGTCCCTCGAAGGCGATCCGCAGCGCCAGGGAATTGTTGTTGAGATCCCTCCAGGCCCGCAGCAACGGGGAACGCCGGAAACCTGGGGGCGGGTTCTTGATCTCCAGATTCACTCCGTGGACATTCAGACGGGGGGGCAGGTCGTCGAAGCGCGGCTGCCGGATGCCCTTCCGTCGGAGAAGGTCCTCAAAGGACCGGCACATGCCCGAGGCGGTCATTTCGCCATTGGTCAGCACCGTGCGCACATGAAAATGCTCGGCCAGGTAAAACAGGCCGTTCATATGATCGCTGTTGGCGTGGGAGAGCACCAGGGTATCCACCGTCAGGATCTTACGGCTCCGCAGGAACGGCGCCACCACCCGCGCCCCCATATCGAAGCCCTCGTTGGTCGCCATTCCTCCGCCGTCCACCATCAGGGTCCCCCCCCGGGGAAGCTCCAGAAGCGTGGCGCTGCCCTGCCCCACATCCACCACGGTGACTTTGAGATCCCCGTGCCAGAAACGACGGTGTGCCCAGTACATGCCGTCCAGCCCGAAGGCCACCAGGATGAGCACCAGCCATAAACGGGCGGCAGGCACCCGGCGGATGAGCAGCAGGCTCACCAAGGCGCCATAATAGAGAACTACCTCCACATCCGTGGGGCGGAAGGTGTTGATCGCCGCCCAGGGCCAATCGGCCAGGAAACGCAGGGTGTGCAGCGCCAGGGAGATAGCCCCGGCGGCCACCTGGAGGAGGATTTCCGCCGCCCACTCGCTCAAGCCGCCCGCGGCCGTGGCCAGGAGGCCCAGGGGAACGGCGACGAACCCGATGAGGGGAATTGCCACGGCATTGCCCAGCAGGCTCACCAGGGAGATACGGCTGAAGGTCTGGAGTATCAAGGGCAGGGTGCCGAAAAAGGCCAGCACGGTGATGAGGAGAAAGCTGCGGATCCGGACCCATGCGGCCTCCGGGATAGACCGCGTCCGGGGACTCCCGACGACCGGCAGGGCCTGCATCCCCAGGATGATGGCGCCCACGGCCGTGAAGGAGAGCTGAAAGGATGTGCTCACCACCATCGGCGGGTGGGAGACCAGGAGCACCATGGCGGCCACGGCCAGGAAATTGAGGCCATCACCGGAGCGCCGCAGGCAGACCGCCGCAAGCCCCCCCGCCACCATGACCATGGCTCGCTGGGTGGCCGGCGCCAGTCCGGCCAGAACGCCATAGAACAGCATCGGCCCGAGGGCCAGCAGGGCCGCTGCCGCCCCCACCCGGCCATGCCGCAGCAAAACGGGGCAGCAACTGAGCAACCCACGGGCCAGGAGCATGGCTACGAGGGTCACGGTGGAGACATGCAGGCCGGAGATAGCCAACAGATGGGCGACGCCGGTATCCTGGAAAACCCGCCGCAGCTCCGTGTCCATGGCGCCGCGAACCCCCAGCACCAAGGCTTTGAGCACCGCCGCGGCCTCGGGATCCGGCACCCGGCGATCCAGAGCCGCCACCTGGCCCGCCCGCAGCCGGGCCACGAAATTCCGGGGATCCGCCTCGCGGGGAGGCGTCAGCCGCTGCACCCGGCGCCGTTCCACGAAGGCGGTCCGGTGAATATCGCGCAAGGCCAGGAACCGGCGGTAGTCGAAACCGCCGGGATTGTCGAAGTTGTGAACGGGGCGCAAACGGGCGTGGAATTCCATCCGCGTGCCCTCGGTCACCGGGGCGTCGCCATCTCCATTGAGCACCGTGAGGCGAATCCGCCCCCGTGCCGGGCGCCAGCCGTCCTCCATGCGCCAGGCTTCCACCGCGGCAATGAGCGCTTGGCGACCCGGCGGACCGTTCGGCGCTTCCACCACCCGAACACGCAGCCCCACGGGTTCAACCGGGAATCGGGCCACATGATCGGATGGCAGGAGAGGCTGCATCCACGGCAGAAGGGCCAGGTAGCCCAAAGCCGCGAAGAGCGCCAGGGCCGGTCCGGGGTGGACAGGGCGCCCCCGCCGGATGGACCGCCCCACCGACCAGACCGCGATGCCCGCGGCGAGTCCCGCGAGGACACCCCACTCCGGAGAGGCCGCACAGGCGCCCAGCCCACCGACCAGGCACAGACACAAGGGCACCAGGGGGCGCCCGATGCGCTGCCGGCGGCCAGGGGTGTCGGATTCCGGCCCCGCGATTGCGGCCGTGGACCGGGAAATGTCATTCCCGGGGCAGGCGCCTGCGTCGGGGAAGGATGGGGCGGGAACCGCAGTCATGCCTGTGACTCGGTGCGGGGGTAGGACCCAGGTCAGGGCCGCCCGGGGGGATGCCGTGTCCGCTGGTGGCCGAACGCCCCCCGAGACGTTGGGCAACGTAGCCGGACGGTTGGATTCAGACCGCCACCCGCTGTATCTCGGCCCCCAGGAGGGACATCTTCCGTTCGATGGCCGCGTACCCCCGATCCAGATGATAGACCCGGTTGACCTCGGTGGTACCTTCCGCCACCAGGCCGGCCAGAATCAGGCTGGCGCTGGCGCGCAAGTCCGACGCCATCACCGGTGCTCCGGAAAGGGTGGCCACGCCGCGCACCACGGCCGTCTCGCCGGTTACCTTGATATCGGCCCCCATGCGCTGCAGCTCGCTGACGTGGATAAACCGGTTTTCGAATATGGTTTCGGAAATGATGCTCTGCCCGCGGGCCACCGACATGAGCACCATGAACTGGGCCTGCATGTCCGTGGGAAAGCCGGGATAGACCTGGGTCTGGATGTCCACCGGCAGGATGTCGCCGGCGCGGGAGACCCGCACCTCGGAAGCGCCCGCCTCCACTGTGGCGCCAGCCTGGCGGAGCTTATCGATGACCGCCGCCAGGTGCTCGGGGTTGCAGCGCTTGACCCGGATGTCCCCCCCCGTCAGGGCCGCGGCCACCATGAAGGTGCCCGCCTCGATGCGGTCCGGGATGATGGTGGCCTCGGTGGCCTGCAGCTCGGCAACGCCATCGATGGTCATGACCGAGGTGCCGGCGCCATCGATGCAGGCCCCCATCGCCTGGAGCACCTCCGCCAGGGCCACCACCTCCGGTTCCCGGGCGGCGTTGCGCAGGACCGTCCGCCCCTCGGCCAGGGTCGCCGCCATCATCAGGTTCTCCGTACCGGTGACGGTGATGCCGTCGAAGTAGATATCCGCGCCCTTCAGCCGTGGCGCGGTGGCCTCCACGTAACCGTGCCGCAGATCGATGTGCGCCCCCAGGCGCTCCAGTCCCGCCAGGTGCAGGTTGATGGGACGGGCCCCGATGGCGCAGCCGCCGGGAAGCGACACCTTGGCGCGCTGGAGGCGGGCCAGCAGCGGGCCCAGCACCAGGATGGAAGCCCGCATCTTGCGCACCAGATCGTACGGGGCCTCGCCCTTGCCGATGCCCTCGGCATTCAGGCGCACGGTGCTTCCCTGGGATTCCACCTGCACCCCGAGGCTGGTCAGCAGCTGCTTGATGCTGGCGATGTCCCCCAGCGCGGGAACGTTATGCAACGTGCTCCAGCCACGAGCCAGCAGTCCCGCCGCCAGGATCGGCAGGGCGGCATTCTTGGCGCCGCTGATCTCCACCTCCCCCACCAGGCGCCGGCCGCCATTGATTATCATCTTATCCATCCGCCCTCCTCGCTAGGGGCATCTCAGGGTTGCCGCCGGGGAACGCCCGCCCCGCCATGGGTTGCCCGGTGGGCGGGGGCACCGACCCGCGATCCCTGTCGATGGGAAAAAAAAGCGCTTCCTTCGAAACCGCACAAGGAAGCGCTGCACATGTAAAAGGGCTCAGTGAGACATCAACGGCGGCACCCGCCGTCAATGGTGATGCGTTCCGCCCTTCCCCTTGGCGGTGTCCATGGCGGCCTTGACGATGCAGAAGGTAATCCCCAGCCCGAGAATCGACAGCGCATACCAAAGACCACCCATGAAGACCATATGGGACATATCCCATATCCATTCGAAATTAAACGGAAACATGCCTTCTTCTCCTTAGGGTTGTCATGCCTGGGCGGTGGCCAGGACGGGCTCGGAATCCCCGGACGCCTGGACGCCTTCAGCGTCTTCCGGGGTGATGGGGTTCAGCTCCGCCTCTTGCGGAAAAATGGGCAGATAGCGATACGAGATCATGATGAGGATCACGCCGTAGGCCACGGGCAGGATAGTGGTGGCCACCTCCTGCCAGCTGGGGACGTAGAGGGCCCACTCGTCGAAGGTCATGACCGGAGCGGCCATCACTTGCAGCACCATGACCCAGCGGTTGAGGCAGACGCCGATCACCGCCAGCACCGTGGCGAGGGTGAGCATCCCTCGATTGGCCCGGATTTTTGGCGTAATCAGCATCAGGGCCGGAATCAGCCCCCCCACGATGATCTCGGCCACCAGCCAGCCGTAGTTGTAAAAGCCGTTGGTGCCGTAAAAATCCTTGAGGGTGAAACCCAGCGAGGGGGCCGTGGTGAAGGCCCAATAGGCGGTGTCCAGGATCTTGGCGATGATGTAGGTGAACATCATCCAGCCGGAAATTTTCGCCAGCAACTGCACCACGTTGTCCTTCACCAGTTTCTTGCCGGCGATCCTTTCGGTGATGCGGGTGACCAGCAAGGTGAAGCAGGGTCCGAAGGCGGCCGCCGACCAGGTGAAGAGGAAAAAGGTCCAGGGCCAGATGAAGAGGTGTTCGCGGTAGGCGAAGGGACGACCGAAGAGCACGCCGGCCACGCCCCCCAGGGAGCCCTGGTGGAAGAAGCTGAGGAAAGCGCCGGTGGCGGCGAAAATGGCCATGTGCTCGTGCATGGTATGGGTCAGGTTGTGAACGAACGGCACCTTGTCCAGCTGCCGGTTCTCCAGCACCAGGGGCAGGTACTCGATGGTCAGCACGCCGAAGTAGCAGGAAAGGCAGAAGGCCACCTCCGTGAGCATGGAGTGGACATTGGCGTGCCAGAAAATGAACCACCCCCGCAAGGGCTGGCCGATGTCGATGGCCAGGATCAGCAGGGCCGAACTGTAGCAGATGAAGCCGATCAGCACTGCGTAGTTGATGATGTTCTTCAACTCGTCCTTGCCGATGACGTAGCGCAGCAGGCCGGTGAAAAAGGCGCCGCCTCCCAGGGCGATCACCGCCAAGTCGGCCCAGATCCAGAGGGCAAACCCATAGTAGTCGTTCATGTTGGTCTGGTTCAGGCCCTTAAACCAGCAGAGCAACATGGCGTAAACGCCCCACAGCAGGACCGCCCCAACAATCCCCAGGCCCAAGGCGAACTGCCAGATCGGGCAGCGTTTCACTCCTTTGGGAATCAGTGCAGAATCCATAACTTCCGTGCTCCTGAAAAAAGGTTACGAAACCTTCGGCTAACGGCCGGCGACGGCCGGGCCCCTCAATGATGCGCGCCGGCCTCCTTGATCAGCTCCGCCTTGTGTCCGGCCTTGTGGACCCATTCCCGGCTGGAGAGGTAGTAGACCTTGGGATAGGTCTGCAGTTCCTCCAGGAGGCGGAAGGCCTTGGGATTGCCTGGCCGGCCGCGGCGACGGGGGTCCGGCTGAGCCAGTTGGTGCACCCGGTGCTGGGGGTTGTTGAGATCACCGAAGACAATGGCACCGGCCGGGCAGGCTTGGGTGCAGGCGGTCTGGTATTCCAGCTCCTCCAGCTCCCGGCGGCCTTCGTAGTGGGCCTTTTCCATGGCCTTCTGGTAGCGCGAGAAGCAGAAGCCGCACTTTTCCACGATGCCCCGCATGCGCACGGACACGTCGGGGTTGAGGTATTTCTCCATGCCTTCGGGCCAAACCGGGTCCCACCAGTTGAAGTGGCGGGCGTGGTAAGGGCAGGCGGCCATGCAGTAACGGCAGCCGAAGCAGCGGGTGTAGATCTGGCTGACGATGCCCGTCTGCGCGTCGTAGTCGGTGGCGGTGGCGGGGCACACCGACACGCAGGGAGAGTGGCCTTCGTGCATGCCTTCACAGTGCTGGCAGGGGCGCGGCAGATAGCAGATGTCCGCATCCGGAAACGCCTTTCCGTTGGTCAGCTGATAAACGCGCATCCAGGTGATGCTGAGACGCTTGTCGGACTCGTCCTGCTTGAACGGCACGTTGTTCTCGGCCATGCAGGCCACCATGCAGGCCCCACACCCGGTGCACTTGTCCAGGTCGATCACCATCCCGTACTTTTTCGACTTGCCCTGTTCGCCTTCGATCTTCATGAGAACCTCATGCGGTTAATTACGCTTTTGCCAGAGAAGCCCGAATGCCCCATGCCGCGTCGAGCCCGGAAGCCGGATCGGATATCGCTCCCACCAGGGCGTTCACGTTGACGCCTTTGCCGGCCAGGTAGTCGTCGTAAGCCGTATGCCCCAGGCCACGGGGCGCACCCACCAGACCCGGCATGATGCCGTGGGAGAGATGCACGCGCACCGTCGCGCTGCCCCGGGGGGTGGTGAGCCGGGCGGCGCTGCCTTCCCGCAGGCCAAGGGCATCGGCGCTTTCGGGGTTGATTTCGACGAACATCTCCTTGCCTTTCAGCACGTAGTCGGCAACGGTCTTGATCAGGAAGGGGGGGCTGGCCACGGGGCCGTTGCTGATGCGCGCGGTATCGTAGGGAATCAGCACCAGGGGAAATTGCGCCGCATCCCCTTCGGGCTCCAGCGGCTGGAACAAGGCTCCGTCCTTGACGGCGTCCGGGAAGAACTCGAAGCGCCCGGAGGCGGTGGCGAAGGCCGCGTCCCAGTTGTCCGGCTGGAAACGGTCGTTGGCCCAATAGCCGTCCGCCAGCATGGCTTCCCAGCGATCGGCCAGGGTCTCCTGCAGGCAGGTGTCGTAATCCGGCCAGGGGAAGGCCTCCTGGAGGCTGCCCCCCAGGGCCGCGGCCAGTTGGATCAATACATCCCCGGGGTGCCGGGTGTCGCCTTCCCGGGGGACCACCGGGCGGGCCAGGCCGATCAGCGGCCGGGGGTAGCCCGCCGTGGAGGCCACGTCCTCGTAGCGTTCCAGGTGGGAGGGCGCCGGCAGAACCAGATCGGCATATGCGGCGGTTTCGTCCATATGGGTGGCGAAGCTGACGATAAACGGCACCTGCCCCAAGGTTTGCTGCAGGTCGGTCTGCCCCGGCAGGGTGTACAGCGGGTTGGCGCCGGATACCATCAGGACCTGGAGTCCATAGGGCTTTTGCTCCCGGATGGCGGCCGCCAGACGGTGCGGCAGGGAGCGCGCAACGGGGAAGGCGCTGCCGGCCCCGTCCAGGCGCTCCTTGGCCATCCCGCCACGGGCCACGTCGTCCAGCGGAGGCTCGGGCCACTGGATGTAGTCCGGCACGGGCAGGGCCCACACGCCCCCCGGGCGGTTGATGGTGCCCATCAGCGCGTTGAGGGCATGCACCGCCAGGAAATACCCCAACTCACCGGTCGTGCGTCCCTGTCCACGGCCGCAGATGGCCAGGGGGCGGTGGGCCCGGGCAAACTCGCGGGCCACCGACACGATGGTGGACTGGTCCACGCCGGTGAGCCGTGAGACATTGCCGGGACTGAATTGTGCGAGCACGAGGTCCCGGAATTGCTCGAAACCGCTGGCGTAGTTGTTGACGAAATCGTAGTCGTAGAGGGATTCCTTGATGATGATGTGCGCCAGCCCCAGGGCCAGGGCTCCCTCGCTGCCGGGATTGACGGGAATCCATTGACTGGATTGGGCGGCGGTGTTGGACAGCCGGGGCTCCACCTGCTTCACGGTGGCCCCGTCGGTCTTCCACTGGCTGTGGGCCCGGAACATGCGCACGGGAGAGCCCCAGCCGTCGATGATGCCGCTGCCGAAGCTCAGGATGTAATCGGCATGCTCCAGATCGAACCCCACCAGGCTGTCGGTTCCGTGGGTCAGGCGCAGCACGGCGGCATAGGCATCGGCCATGGTCGGGGTGTACATGAAATTCGGAGACCCGAAGGCCGTCAGGAATCGGCGGAAAAGCGCCGGAACGCTACCGTAGGGCTGATCCACGATGGCGCCCACGGCCTCGGGGGTGCCGGCCTTGCGCGCCCCGGCCAGCTGCCGGGAAACCTCCCCCAGCGCCTGCTCCCAGCTGACCGTGCGCCATTGCCCCTCACCCCGCGAGCCCACGCGCATCATGGGTTCGCGGACCCGGGTCGGCCCGTAATGCAGCTGCAGACCAGCGGCGCAGAGGTTGCAAATGCCGCCCTCGTTGCCGGGATATCCGGCCATGCCCTCGATTTTCACCGCCCGCCCGCCCACCTTGCGCACCGTGATCCCGCAACCGTCGGTGCAGAGGGTGGAGACCGAATTGGTGAAGGTGTTCTCTCCCTGGGCCGGCCATGGGGTCCATGGCCACATCTGGCTCCAGATGGACAAATCGTCGGTGATCTTCCATGGCAGCGGCGACAGCACGGTTCCCGCCGCGGCGCCGACTCCGAGTGACAAAAAGCAGCGTCTGTCTATCTTCATCGATTATCCCCTCAATCCCAGGTCGCAACGATGGATCCGCATGGCAGCGGCCGGCAACCCGACGGCTACTTGTGGCAGACGAAACAGCCTTCCTTGGTGGTCTGAACACTGGCCTGCGTCACACCTTCCCGCGCATGGCACTCGGCGCAGTCGTCCATTTTCATGCGGTCCCAGCTGTCTTTTTTGAATCCGGCGATGTTGTGACCCCAGAGGTTGCGGCTGTACCCGGAGATGCGGTTTTCCTCGTAGACGGGCAGACGCTCGGACTCCCCGATGTGGCCGTGGCAGCTCACGCAGTCCATGCCGCCCGCCCGGACGTGCGCCACGTGGGAAAAGTAGACGCACTGGGGCTGCCGGGAATAGATCAGCCACGGTACCTCGCGGCCCTTCTGCACATACTCCTCCACGAAACGGATCTCGTCGGGGCTGTCCCCCTGGACCTCTGCGTGGCAGCCGATGCATTGAGCCAGGGCGGGCGCTCCGGAAAAGCTGCCGTCCTCCCGAAAGAAATGGCAACTCTCGCAGTTCTGGTCCTCCAAGCCCAGGTGCAGGGCGTGGTTGAAATCGATGGGCTGCCGCTTTTGAGAGTAGAGAAGCTTGGGGAAAACGACCCATCCCACGATGAGGCTGGCCGCCAGGCCGATGACGAAGGCGAAGATGATCGCCCCCCCCGCCCCATCGGCGCGGTCGTCGGCGGCGCCGGTCCCCGGGGCGTGTTTGCTGGCATCGTCTGCTGTGCTCATGGAGTCTCCGTCCCGCTGCCGAGCGGCATCAAAAAATCCCACCTCCCGGGCCGAAACCGATGTCGCTGACGCCCTGCGGGGATGCCTCCGCTGGGGTTCCCGAATCGGAGGCTATCGGCCGAAGCTGCCGGAGTGAGGGATTTTCGGTGCGCTCATGAGTTGAAGGTTACAACACAGGTGCAACGTTTAACCGGTGAATGCCACCGGCCGAGACCGGCTCTGAATCGCTGTGGTGCGGGGCGGCGGGTCGGCCCCTGGGATGCCGGCCGATGCGCGGAACATGCGCAACTGGCCAAAAAAATTGGTTTTAAGTACCTCGGGGCCCGGTCCCTGTCAAGTCAAAAAGACTAACCGGCGGACATGGAACCGTAGCTGTGCAGACCCGGCAGAAGGTTCACCCCGAAGTAAGTGAAGAGCACCGCCATGAACCCGGCGATGGCCAGGTAGGCGATCCGCTTGCCGTGCCACCCGCGCATGAGGCGGAAATGGAGCAGGGCCGCGTAGATGAACCAGGTGATCAGGCTCCAGGTCTCCTTGGGGTCCCAGCCCCAGTAGCGGCCCCAGGCCTGGTTGGCCCAGACCGCTCCGGTGATGATGCCCACGGTGAGGAACAGGAGGCCGAAGAGCACCAGCCGGTGATTGAGTTCGTCGAGCAGACCGGCGGGCGGCAGGCGGTCGGGCAGGGACCCCGGGGAAACCGACGCCCCCGCGCGGATGAGGTACATGAGGCTCACCCCCACGGCCACGGCAAAGGACGCGTAACCGATAAAGCAGGTGATGACATGGGCGATGAGCCAGTTGCTCTTGAGGGCGGGGATCAGCGGCTGGATGCGGTCGCTGATCCCGGGGGACAGGGAGGCATACGCCAGCGCCAGAAACGCCAGCGGTGTGGTGAACACGCCCAGGCTGCGGTCCCGATAGCGCCATTCCAGAAACAGGCCGATAAGGGCGATGGTCCATGCGAAAAAGACCAGGGATTCGAACAGGTTGGAAAGGGGGGCGTGCCCCATGCCCATTTGATAGGACTCCACCCAGCGCAGGAGGATGCTGGCCGTGTTACCCAGCCATGCCGCCGCCAGGGCCAGGGTGGCCAGAATCGCGAAGCGCGGTTTATGGAACACCCAGCAGAACAGGTAAAGAAACCCGGCCAGGCCATAACCAAACGTGACGAAGGAGAGGATGTAGGAGCTGGTCATGCTGCATCCTTATATGAGGTTCGGTTTGAAGGGCAACGTGCCGGCCGGCGGACCTGTGCGGGGGTCTGCCCTATGGGCGCGATCCGTCAGGCGGCCCGCAGCCGGTCGGCGATCTGGGCGATTTTCTGCTGCATGCCGAGGCGGTTCTTGTTGGCGATGCCCGCCACGGCCACCCGGCAGGCGGCGCCAAGGACGCGGACTTCGACGCACACCATCTGGTGGGACATGAAAAAAGTCACCAGCAATCCCAGGATCATGCACGCGAACCCCGCGTAGACCACCGGGACACCGGGATCCCGGGTGACCTGCAGACCGGTGTAGAAGCGCTGCCCGGAGTCCTGACCCGGCCGGAAGCGCTGGGGCGCGGCGCCTTCCACGGCCAGCAGGAATTCGCCGCCGCGCATCTTGTCGAAGTTGGGAAAGCGCATGGCCAGCACGATCTCCTGGGCCTCCTTGCCCGGCTGGGTAAGGGTCAGGTTCAGGCCCGGCCCCAGGTCCTGCCCGCCGAAATTCAGGTGGGGGACGTACTCCCGCAGGAGGATCTCACCCCGGCCGTCCGGGAGGTTCAGGCGGTCCCCCACGGCGCCGCTGAGGGTGTGCGCCTGGCCCGAATCCCGCGCCGTGACCTTGAGGCGGAACTCCCCGGGCGCCGCATCCTCGGCGTCCTCATGTTCGTGGGGCACTTGACCGTAGCTGGACTGGAAGATGTTGATGCCCCGGTAGCGTAAGGGGTCGTTCACCACGATGGCCTTGGTCAGCACCGTCCGGCCGTTCTCCAGGATGGCGAGGTTGGAGCGGTATTCCTTGGGCGCTCCGCTTTCATAGAAACTGACGTCGAAGTCGTCGCACCGGATGGTGAAGGGCAGTGTTACCGGCTGGTTGGAAAATCGCAGGCGGATGGTGTCGGTGCTTTCGTTCTCGGGGATGTTGACATACCCTTCGAAGCCGAAGATCGACCCGATCAGGCTACCGACGAGCAACACCACGATGCTCAGGTGCACCACGTAGACGCCCAGCCGGGTCCAACGCCATTTTTCGGCGAAAATTACGAACCCCTCGCCCTGGGGCTCCACCCGCCGGTAGCCGAACTGGCTCGCCAGGGCCGCCATGTAGCGGGCCTGGAGGTCCGCCGCCGGTGCCTCCACGCTGAACTCCTGGCGATTCTTGGCCTTCTGGAAGCGCGCGATCTTGAAGACGGGATGGCGCACGAAGAGGATGCCGCTCAAGGCCGTCAGCCGTTCCACCGAGCAGACGATGATGTTCAGGGCCAGCAGGACGATCAGCAGTTGGAACCACCAGGCCCGGTACATGTCGAAAAGGTCCAGGGCGGCCATCAGGCGGTAGAGGAACTCCCCGAAGGCCTGTTGATAGGCCATGGGGCTCTCGTTCTGGGGCACCAGGGTGCCGATCACCGACGTGGCCGCCAGAGACAGCAGGAGAATCACCGTCAGGCGCACGGAGGCGAAGAATTCCCAGATCATGCCCAGAACCCCACCGGCCTTCGCTTGCTCCGACATTCCGCTCCCTTTCGTGCCGTGTCACCGTGGATCGTCAGGCCTGGTCACCGCCGCGGGGGCAAGCCCCCCGGCCCGAGTTCCGGGCTTGCATAACAGATCCGCCCACCCGAGGCAACAGGCAAGGGCGCCGCGTCCGGCGTGCCGCCCTTTATGGCCGGGGCTCGCCGGTGGTTCCCATGGGCACCGCCGTGACCACGGCGGCACTCCGGCTGTCCAGGTACTGGCGCGCCAGTGCGGTGAGCTCCTCCGCCGTGATGGCCGCATGATCGGCCTGAATCGTGCGGGCCCAGTCCAACTGCTCCGGGTGCCGCCGGGAGCCGGCGAGCACCGTGGCCAGCCAGTAACGGTTCTCCTGCACCAGATCCTTGATGCTCACCAGGCTCGGGTTGATCGCCCGCTGGAACTCGTCGGGCTGGACGCCTTCCCGGGACAAGGCATCCCCCAGGCGCTGGATTTCGGCCACCAGGGGCGCCACCTGGGCAACCTCCACGGTGAGCACCACCAGCATGCGCCCGTAACCCGGATAGGCCCGGCCGGGGAGGTTGAGGGCCTGCACGCCGTAAGCCGCCCCCATTTTTTCGCGGATCTGCTCCCGCAGGCGTTCACTGAAAACGTCGGCCAGGAGGCTCAGGCGTCGGGTGCGCCGGATGTCCCAGATGTCCGCGGTGGGATAGGCCACCACCACCAGGGCCTTGGGGATATCCGTGGGCACCCGCACCTCCAGGTGCTGACCCGCGGGAAATTCGGGTACCGGGGGGCGCAAGGGCCCATGCGCTCCCCGCGGGGGCAATCCCCCCAGGTAGCGGTCCGCCAGGGGTCCTACCGCCTCCGGATCGACATCCCCCACGATGGACAGCTCCAGGGGCCCCTCGGCGAGGAACCGTCGCAGAAAGCCGCTGACATCCTCCAGGGTGAGGCGCTCCACGGCGTCGACGGATGCCAACCCGAAGCGCGGGTCGCCGCCCGCCAGAAACCGGTGGCCGTAAAGACTGAGGGCCCCTTCCACGGTGCCCTGCAGGCGCTGGTAATCCTGCCGGTGCCGCGCCTTGGCCAAGGTCAGGGCATGCTCCCGGAAGGCCGGGTCCTGGAGATGGGCCTGGATGAGCTGGAACATCAGCTCGAGCTCCTCGGGACGCGTGCGGCCCTCCAGGAAGTGCTGGTCCTCCCGGACTCCCAGCGCGATGCTGGTCTGGGTCCCGGCCAGAGCCGTTTCCAGCTCGTCGGCATCCATGCGCCCCAGACCGCTGGCATTGGCCACCGCCGCCCCCAGGTGGAAAAGACCCGGCAGATCCGCCGGCTCGGCGGCCAGGCCGGGCCCGAAAGTCAGCCGGAACAGGATTTCCCCGGCGGCGACGGACATGGGTTTGAGGTTCAACCGGGCGCCGTTGGCGTAGGTGACCCGGGTGACGCCGAGGTCGGCCAGCAGCTCGCGGTCCGCCGCCTTCGCGGGAGGCTCCGGGGGCGGCAGGTAGGGGAAGGCCACCCCGGCCGCCGCGGCCAGGGCGTCCACGGGGGTGGCAGCGCTGGCCCAATAGACCGCGCGGACCGCTTCTTCGGCCGCCTCCCCCGTGCCCTCGGGCTTCGCGTTGCCGGTGACCAGCACCAGGCGGTGCTCCGGGGCCCAAAAGTCACGGAAGCGCTGGTGCAGGCCCTCGACGTTCAAGGCGTCCAGCAGGGGGGCGATGAGGGCCATATCCTGTTGGGGGGATCGAAAGACCCGCCCGTTGGTGAGCGTGTGCACCAGTTCGCCGGCCAGATCGGCGCTTTCCCGGGTGGCGGCCCCGGCCACGGCCTGGTCGAGTTCCGCCCGGATGTTCTTTTTGACCCGCTCCAGCTCGCTGGCGGCGAAACCATGCTCCAGGGCCTGGCGCAGGGTGTGCTCGATGAAGGCCAGGCTTTCGGCCCACCGGTCCGGCCCGCTTTCGGCGCTGATGCCGGCAAATTGCACACCCCGGAAGAAGCGGCCCGCGTGGACGGAGGCGTCCGTGAAGGGCGCCTGGTCCTTCCGGATCCAGGCATCCAATCGGTTCTGCACCATGCGGCTGAGGATTTCCTCCTCCAGCCGCTCCAAGTGAACCGCGGCGCTGTCCACCGGGGGCGGCCCCATGCGCAGGACCTCGATGCTGACGCGGGTGTTGCCGGCTTCCGCCTCGTGATGGAAAAACGCCTTCAGGCCGCGGTGGTCGATCCTCCCCAGATCCGGCTCCACCGGCGCCGGGGCCCGGGCGGCCATGCCCGCGAAGGCGTCCTCCACGAGGCGTCGCGTCTCCTCCAGGCGGAAATCTCCCACCATGACCAGGATCATGCGCTCGGGCCGGTACCAGGTGTCGTAGAAATCGCGGAGGCGGGCCTGGTCGAGGTCCCGGATCACCTCCGCCGTACCGATGGGCAGGCGCTCGGAAAATCGCGCCTCGGGGAACTCGAACGCCATCTCTGCCCGGTGGGTGCGGTAGCTGGCCGTGTCACGGTCGCGCATCTCGGCCAGCACGACGCCGCGCTCGCGCTCGATTTCCGCGGGCAGCAGCAGCGCGCCCTGGGCGTAATCCGCCATCACCCGCAAGGCATCCTGGAGATGCGGGCCGTCGCCGCGGGGCAGGTTGATGTCGTAAACGGTTTCGAAGAATCCCGTGCGGGCATTGGCGTCGGGGCCGAACTGCATCCCGATTTGCTGGAAGTACTTGACCAGCTCTCCCGGCGGGAAATGGGTGGACCCGTTGAAGAGCATGTGCTCGAGGAAATGGGCCAACCCCCGCTGGCGGTCGGTTTCGTGCAACGAGCCGGCCTCCACCACCAGATGCAGGCTTACCCGGTCCCGGGGCCTCTGGTTTTCCCGCAGCACATACCGGAAACCATTGGGCAGGGTGCCGAAGTAGGTCTGCGGGTCCGGCAGAAGATCGCTGCCGTCATGCGGCCAACCGGCCGCCGCCCAGGCCCCGCTCCCGATGATCGTCTGCAGCAGAATCAGCAGCGCCAGCGCTCCCCTCTTCGCGGCCCGAAGCCTCGGCAACCTCGCCGGCCGCGGCCTGGGGATACCCGAACCCGTCTCCCCAAAAGAATTTTGGTTTCGGCTCAAGGCGCAGCCGGTTTTCAAACCGCCGCCATACTTCCGTGTGCCGGGGAATCGAAAGCCGGCGCTAATGCCGAGCAGGGGCCAAAAAACTATTTGGCGATGGGTTCGAAAAGCCATTGGTCGGATCTCCTATGGGGGGTTGACCCGGCGGCACCGTTGCCCAAGGCGGATGGCCGGCGGCGCGTCACCGCACCCCGCAACCGCCTTGCGGCTGCAGCGCACGCGATCTCAAGGATGCATGGTAATACCGGCGGAAGCGAAGGCAACCGGAAGCCTCGCCGGCCGTCGGCGGGAAGCACAAGGGGGCACACGGGGAGGTGGGCACCGAAGAGGGCGCGCCGGCGGGCGCTTCTCAGCACTCACCGGCGCGCAGGGAGCTGGTCCAGGAGTCGGGCGGTTGGGGACAGGCTATTTTTTGATATAGAGACCGCGCGATTTGGCGACAATCTTGCCGCGCGTGGAAAGCTTGTACAGCGCGTTGCTCAGTTGGCGCGGGGTCAAGCCTGTTTTCTCCTTGAGCTTGGCAATGGTGGCTCCATTGCGCGAGCGGCGCACGACCTCGAAGACCGAATCCAGAACCGTATCGGCCTTGGCGGCGGCTTTGGCACTTGCCTTTTTGGGATTTTTGGCGGCGACTTTGCCCTTGGGCGCGGCGGCTTTGGCCTTGGGGGCGACATCCGGGGCAGCCGGTAGACTTTCTACCTCGCCGATGAGCGCTTGAACTTTCTGGGTCAGTTTAGCCAGCTCCTTGGCCACGCTCGTCAACTGATTCTTTAACTTCTTCATCTGCCTGTTCCTCCTTCTCGGATAGAGTAGAGCACCGCAATGGCGCGAAAGTAATACACGCCATCCGGAAAGTCAACCAATTCCGTAATGAAAAAAGGATTTTAGGGCCTGATAGAAAAGAAAAGGCCTCGCAGCGGCCCGGAATTCGGTCCCCAGGCCGAGATCGCCCGCCGCCGGAAGTGCTTTAACCACTCAACATCAAAAGGAAATTCCGACCCGCGCCCTGCGGCCCGGGCCGTGCCGGCGCCAAGTTGACAAGCGCGGCGTATTATGGAAGAACTTGGCCGCCGCCCGGGAGCCCCGGCCGTTGAAGCGGCCCCCGATGCCGACGGAATCCCCACAGGAGACGCTGCCCCCGCATGATCGAACGCTACCGCAAAGAACTCAACCCCGCGCAACTGGAAGCGGTCATGCACGACAAGGGACCCTTGCTGGTCATCGCCGGGGCCGGCAGCGGCAAGACCCGCACGCTCACGTACCGTGCGGCCCGCCTGGTCGAAGACGGCGTGCCTCCGGATGCCATTCTCCTGTTGACCTTCACGCGCAAGGCCGCCCGTGAAATGCTGCGCCGCGCGGCCCTCCTGCTGGACGCGCGCTGCGAACGGATCGCCGGCGGAACTTTTCACTCCTTCGCCAACACCGTGCTGCGGCGCCACGCCCCGCGCGTGGGGCTCAGCCCCGGCTTCTCCATTATCGACCGGGTCGACATGGAGCAACTCCTCGGACTGCTGCTCAAGGAAACCGGTGCGCCGCCCGACCACGGGGCTTTCCCCCGCAAACGCACGCTGGCCGAGATTTTCAGCAAATGCGCCAACAAGGTCTGGTCGCTGGAGGAAACCATCGACCGCGACTACCCGCATTTCGCGCCTTACCTGGAATCCCTGCAGGCGCTGCGGACCGCTTACACCCGGCAGAAGGAGCAGCAACAGCTTCTGGACTACGACGACCTGCTGCTCAAGCTGCGCGACCTGCTCACCGGGGACCCGGAGACCCGTGACGCGCTCGCCGGCGGCTATCGCTCCATCATGGTGGACGAATACCAGGACACCAATCGCATCCAGGCCGAAATCGTCTTTGCCCTCGCACGCCCGCACGGCAACATCATGGTGGTGGGGGACGACTCCCAGAGCATCTACTCTTTTCGCGGAGCCGACTTCCGCAACATCATGGATTTCCCCCGGGTCTTTCCCGACGCCCGGGTGATCACCCTGGAGGAGAATTACCGCAGCACCGCCCCCATCCTGGAGGTGACCAACGCCATCCTCTCCCAGGCGCAGGAAGGCTATCCCAAACACCTCTTCACCCAGCACAGCGTCGGGCCGCGCCCCGTCCTGGTGCACGCCGGCAGCGAAAACAGCCAGTCGCGCTTCGTGGTGGACAAGGTGCGGGAACTCTCCGCGGGCGGGGTGCCCTTGGAGGACATCGCCGTGCTCTTCCGGGCCGGCTTCCATTCCTTCGATTTGGAGCTCGAGCTCACCCGGGAAGGGCTGCCCTTTGTGAAGTACGGCGGCTTCAAGTTCATCGAATCCGCCCACATCAAGGATCTCCTCGCCCACCTGCGCGTGCTGGCCAATCCCTATGACCGGATCAGCTGGCACCGCCTGCTCCTGCTGATCCCCAAGGTGGGACCCAAGAGCGTGGAGAAAATTTATCGCGCGGGAGTCGCCGCCCAGCGCGGGCTGGCGGGGTTTCTGCCCGACCCCCTGCCCGCCGGAGGCGGCGCGGGCTTGAAGCGCCTGCGGGAACTGCTGGACGCCCTGGGGGATCCGCACCTGTCGCCCAGCCGGGCCGGGGAGGCCGTTTACCGCTACTACCACCCCATCCTGCGCGACACCTACGACGACCACCCCCGCAGGGCCCGGGACCTCGAACAACTCCTGCAGATGATGGAGCGCTACCGCAGCCTGGAGCGCTTCCTGTCCGAAGTGACCATCGAACCCCCCACCGCGGTGAGCGACAACTCCCTGAGCCTGGCGGACGACACCGCCGACCGCCTGGTGCTCTCCACGGTCCATTCCGCCAAGGGCCTGGAATGGCATACAGTTTTCATCCTCTGGGCGCTCGACGGCCGGTTCCCCTCCATCCACTCCCTGGAGGCCCCCGAACAGCTGGACGAGGAACTGCGCCTCATGTACGTCGCCGCCACCCGGGCGAGGGTCAACCTGTTCTTCCTGTCGCCCGGTTATGTCTTCGACCGGGCCTCCGGCATGGTCCTCAACCGGCCGTCCCGGTTTCTGGAGGGCATGCCCGCCGCGGTCCTGAAGCGGGAGTCCGCCGAAATCTGGTGAGCCGCGCCGATCTCGGCGACCCGGCAACCCGCCGGCGCCCCCGGCGGGTTGTAATATGACGCCGGGCATGGTATGCGCCGCGCCACGACCGTCGCACGCCGGGACTCCCTCCCCCCGCAGGCCAGGCCGACCGCGGAGGCCGGGGCCTGGCTGACCGCCAGGAGGCCGTGCTGCCTTTCACCATCATTCATGGACCCGACGCCCCATGACGACCGCCTATGCCATCCTGATCACCGGTTACGTCTTCGGTTTCTACATGGCCTGGAACATCGGGGCCAACGATGTCGCCAACTCCATGGCCTCCGCCGTGGGTGCCAAGGCCATCACCATCCGGCAGGCGATCTTTATCGCCGGCATCCTCAACCTCGCCGGGGCCGTCTTCATCGGCGGGCACGTCACCGAGACCATCCGCAACGGCATCATCGCCCCGGGAGCGATCACCGATCCCCGTCTCACCTTGATCGGGGCCCTGTCGGCCCTGCTGGCCGCCGCCTTGTGGGTCAGCTTCGCCACCTGGAAATCCCTGCCGGTCTCCACCACGCATGCCATCGTGGGGGCCATGGTCGGCTTCGGGATCATGGCCGGGGGCTGGAGGGTGATCAACTGGGGGCAACTGGGGGCCGTGGTGGGCAGTTGGATCGTCTCCCCGCTTTTCAGCCTGGCGATCGCCTTCGTCATGTTCAAGGTGATCGTGCGTTTCGTGACCTCCTGCCCGGACGATTTCCAGCGGGCCCTGACCCTCGCGCCCCTGTTTATCGGCCTGGCCATGTTCGTGGTGGTTTTGTCCTTCGTCTTCAAGACGCCCCTGGGCAAACAGCTGGCCCTGGGGGGACCGCTGAGCCTGGTGATCGCCCTGGCGCTGGCGCTGGCCACCGGCCTCCTGGGGCGCCGCCTGATGGCCCGCCGCATCCGCCGCGCCGGGGCGGGGGCCGAGGATATCTTCCGGCGGATCCAGATCGGCACCTCGTGCTACGTGGCCCTGGCCCAGGGGGCCAACGACGTGGCCAACGCCATCGGTCCCCTGGCGGTGATCTACTTCCTGGTGAAAACCGGCAGCGTGGGCGACAAGGTGCCCGTGCCGGTTTTTCTCCTGGTTTTCGGAGGCATCGGCATCGCCTGCGGCATTGCCATGGCCGGCAGCCGGGTGATGGAAACCCTGGGGTCCAAGATCACGACCCTCACCAACACCCGCGGCTACGCGGTGGATTTCGCCGCCGCCACCACGGTGCTGGTGGCCTCCAAGCTCGGCTTGCCGGTCTCCACCACGCATGCCGCCGTGGGCGGGGTCATGGGAGTGGGCCTGGCCCGCGGGTTCGAGGCCGTCAATTTCCGTATCGTCCTGCAAATCATGTTATATTGGATCCTGACCGTCCCGGCCGCCGCTCTGACCAGCATGGTCCTTTTCAAGATCTTGATATGGATCCTCTAACCCCCTGAGGAGTGTGCCCACATGCGCCTACCCTTCATGTCCATGTTCATGACCTCGCCCTTCGACGGCCTGCAGGAGCATGCGGAGTGCGTCAAGGAGTGTTCGTGGGTGTTCCAGCAGGCCATGGAATGTCATGTTTCCGAGCGCTGCGCGCGCTTCGAGGAACTGCGCGCGGAGGCCATCCGGCTGGAAGAAAAGGCCGATGCGGTGAAACGGCGCATCCGGGGTCACCTGCCCCTCGGGACCCTCATGCCGGTGAGCAAATTCCAACTCTTCCGCTACCTGCGGGAACAGGATTCCGTGCTGGACGCCGTGGAGGATGTGCTGGATTGGATTTCCTTCCGCCCGGAGCCCGGTGTGCCCGAGCCCTTGCAGAAGGACATGCTGCTGCTGGTGGACTCGGTTCTCGACCCCATCGAGGAGCTCAGCCTTATGGTGACCGAGGCCCGGGTCTACTTTCAGAGCTTCTCGGAAAAGCAGCGCAACGTGGTGAAGGGCATCATCCGCAACCTGCGGGCCCAGGAACACAAGGCCGACCAGGTGGAGGCCACCGTCAAGCACCTGGCCTTCAACCTGGGCTTCGACCCCGTGACGGTCTACCACACGGTGCGCATGGCCGAGATCATCGGCTCCATCGCCGACCACGCCGAGAACGCCGGGGACATGATGCGGGCCATGCTGGCCCGCTAGCCGCCCGTGGTTGGGGAGGCTTGCGGTCGCTCAAGAGGGGGATGTGGGAACCGGCAGGAACAAACGCCCCGGGCCGCATGGCGGCCCGGGGCGTTCATTTTCGGCGGTCGACCTGGGGAAGGACGCGGGACCGGCGGGATTCGCCCGCTCACCCGGTTTTACCGGAGAAAAACGCATACCAGACGAACCACCCGAAGGCCGCCACGCACACGATGGCCACCAGGTAGGCCTGCCAATCCAATGGCTTGGCGGCCCAACCGGTCCTTTCCACCGGCCCCACCTTGCGTCCGCAGGCGCTGCAGCGATCCGCCGCGGCCGCCAAATGGCTGTAACAGAAGGGGCATTTCTTGGTGGAATACCGCTGCGCCCGTGCCTCGGGAAGCTTCATGGCCGCCATCTCCTTGACCTCCTCCGGGCTATCCGCCTGTGGGAAACCTTGCCTGGGCCGGTGCCTGCCGCCGCGGCCTCACCGCAGATATTCCGCTTCCACGTCGATCTCGCTGCGCTGGCGGGCATCCGCCAGCCAGGCCTCGAAGGCGCTCGCCTGCTTGCGGGCCAGCAACTGCGCCGTCACGGCCGCCTTCTCCTTGGCAAAGTCTTCCGCCGACGGTGTGCGCCGCTCCTTGAAGCGGATCACGTAGACCCCGTCGCCCGCCGCGATGGGCTTCTGCGGCAGGGGCTTGGCCGCGGAGAGCTCGAAGGCCGCCGCGATGAGCTCCGGTGCGTTGCCGATCTCCGGAATGGGCTCGTTGCGCTTGAAAAATCCGGTATCCCCCAGCTTCAGCGCCGCGCCCCCCGTCCCCGGCTCCAGGGGCTGATCCGGCTGGCGGGCGGCCAGGAACTCCGCCGCGG
>DJGG01000228.1:4580-12333 GCA_002432195.1 Desulfobacteraceae bacterium UBA5852 | reverse complement strand
CGCCCCGCCACCGGCGGCGCCGGCCCCGGCGGCGGCCCCCGCGGCCGCGGCGGGAAACGGCACCAACCTGACGGCCCCCATGCCCGGCATGATCGTCAGCTTCAAGAAGAATGTCGGTGACACCGTGGCCAAGGGCGAAACCGTGGTGATCCTCGAAGCCATGAAGATGGAGAATGCCCTGCCCGCGCCGGTGGCCGGGACCATTGCGGCCATCAACTGCAAGAGCGGCGATTCGGTGCCCAAAAACGCCGTGCTGGCAATCATCGCATGATCGCTTCCCACCGCCGGGCCCGCAGACGACCTGCACGGGCCCGGCGGTGCCCTTCTCAGGACTTCTGAGTGCCACCAGGGCCGCGGCGGATGGGGGCGGCCGGGTCGGATCCCATTCCTATCCTCCATGCACGCTCGGGAACTTTTCCGAGGGCTGCGGCCGTCTTCCCGGAGAGATTCCCAGCCACCCCCACCAGGGAGAAACGGGCGATGAAAATCCACGAATACCAAGCCAAGGAGCTTTTCCGCCGGCACGGGGTCGCCGTACCCGAGGGCGCAGTGGCCTTCAGCCTGGAGGAGGCCCGTGCCGTGGCCTCCCGGCTGGGCGCTTTTCCCGTGGTGGTCAAGGCCCAGATTCACGCCGGGGGCCGGGGGAAGGGCGGCGGCGTCAAGGTGGCCCGGGACCAGAGCCAACTGGACGCTTCCGCCGCCGGTATCCTGGGCATGAACCTGGTGACCCGGCAAACCGGCCCGGAGGGCCGGCGGGTCAAGAAAATCCTCATCGAACAAGGCCTCGACATCGCCAAGGAGCTCTACCTCAGCATCCTGCCCGACCGCGCCACGGCCCAAATGATCATCATGGCCAGCGAGGCGGGCGGCATGGACATCGAGGAGGTGGCCGAGAAAACCCCCCACCGGATCATCAAGATCCTGGTCAATCCCCTCCTGGGCATCCAGGCCTACCACCTGCGGGCCGCGGCCTACGGCCTCAACCTGCCGGCCGAGGCCGTAAAGCCCTTCATGGCCCTGCTCAAGAGCCTCTTTCAGCTCTGCGTGGCCTACGATTGCTCCCTGGTGGAGATCAACCCCCTCGTGCTCACGGCGAATCAGCGCGTCCTCGCCCTGGACGCCAAAATGGATTTTGACGACAACGCCCTCTACCGCCACCCGGATGTGCAGGCGTTCCGGGACCTGGACGAGGAGAACCCCACCGAGGTGGAAGCCTCCCGCTACCACCTCAACTACATCCACCTGGGGGGCGACGGCAACGTGGGCAACATGGTCAACGGCGCCGGCCTGGCCATGGCCACCATGGACTGCATCAAGCTCGCCGGGGGCAAACCGGTCAATTTCCTGGATGTGGGGGGCGGAGCCAGCGCGGAGCAGATCGAAAACGGGTTTCGCATCCTCCAGAGCGACCCCCACGTCAAAGCCATCCTGATCAATATCTTCGGCGGCATACTGCGCTGCGACCGCCTGGCCAACGGCGTGGTCCAGGCCGCCCGGAAGGTGGGCATACGGGTTCCGGTGATCATCCGCATGGAAGGTACCAACCTGGAGGAAGGCCGCCGCATCCTGGCCGAATCCGGACTGAACCTGATCAACGCCGCGGACCTCAAGGACGCCGCCCAAAAGCTCCAGGGCGTGATCCAGCAACCCTGACCGATGCCAAGCGAGGTAAGGCCGTGAGCATATTCGTCAACAAGGAAACACGCCTGGTGGTTCAGGGAATCACCGGCAAGGAAGGGCAATTTCACACCCGGGCCTGCGCGGAGTACGGCACCCGGGTGGTGGCCGGAGTGACCCCGGGCAAGGGCGGCCAGAAAATGGATGCCATCCCGGTCTTCGACACCGTGGCCGCGGCCGTGGCCGCCACGGGTGCGGACGCCAGCATGATCTTCGTGCCCCCGCCCTTTGCCGCCGACGCCATCATGGAGGCCGCCGATGCCCGGGTTCCCCTGGTGGTGTGCATCACCGAGGGCATCCCCGTCATGGACATGCTGCGGGTCAAGAATTACCTGGCGGGCAAGCCCGTGCGCCTCATCGGCCCCAACTGCCCCGGGATCATCACCCCCGGGGAGTGCAAAATCGGCATCATGCCCGGGGCGATCCACAAACCCGGTTCCATCGGGGTGGTGTCGCGCTCCGGCACCCTGACCTACGAAGCCGTGCACGCCCTGACCGGCATCGGCCTGGGCCAGAGCACCTGCATCGGCATCGGCGGCGACCCGGTGAACGGTACGAACTTCATCGACTGCCTGGGGGCCTTCCAGGCCGATCCGGCCACCAGCGGGATCGTCATGATCGGCGAGATCGGCGGAAACGCCGAGGAAGAGGCGGCCGCCTTCATCAAGGCCAACGTGACCAAGCCGGTGGTGGGGTTCATCGCGGGGCTCACCGCACCGCCGGGGCGACGCATGGGACATGCCGGGGCCATCATCAGCGGCCGGAGCGGCACCGGACAGAGCAAGGTCGCGGCCCTGCGGGAAAACGGCATCACGGTCTGTCCCAACCTGGCCGACCTCGGGGACGTCTGCGCCCAGGCGTTACGGGCCTAGCAGCCTGTGGATAAACTGCGTCTCAGGCCGAAAGGCTGCGTTGCGACCCTTGGGAAAATGCTCACAACCCTTAGGTTGCTGCGCCTTTCCCATCGGGCCGCGCCTTGCCTTTCGACCCGATACTTGTTTATCCACAGGCTGCTAGAGGCCGAGGCATGGTGATCCATCATGGACCATACGGCCGGCCGCCGGCAAACCCGGCCCGCGGCCGTGGTCCGCGCCGCTTACCGGGATTCCGGGGTGGGAACCGCGCCCTCCGTCCACCGGGGTCCGGGGAGGACCGATACAAGGTACGCCGCCATGCATGAGATGGGCATCGCCATGCAGATCGTTGAAATCGCCGTCGCTTCGGTTCCCGCCCATCTGAAGGGATCCCCGGTGGAACGGGTGAACCTGCAGGTGGGCAAGTTATCGGCCGTGGTTCCCGACAGCCTGCGCTTCTGTTTCGACGTGGTGGCCAAAGGGACCCCCCTGGAGGGGGCCGACCTCAACATCGAAGAGCTGCCGGTGACCGCCCGCTGCCGTGCCTGTGGCCACGTGTGGACCATCGACGGCCCGGCATTCACCTGCCCGGAATGCGCCCGGGGCGATCTCGAACTCTTGTCGGGGCGCGAACTGGACATTCGATCCATCGAACTCAGGGAGAACCGTACCCCCGATGCCTGATCCGCTGCTCATCCCCCGAAGCCTGTTCCACAAGGAAGGCCATGGCTCATCCCACACGCATCCCCACGATGACCCGCCTCTGGAGCGGCGCGCCTCTGGAACCCGGGAAATCCAGGTGGTCCGCAAGGTCCTGGCCGCCAACGACATCATGGCCGCCAACAATCGCCGGCTGTTTGCCGACAAGCGGGTGTGCGTCATCAACCTCATGAGCTCGCCCGGCTCCGGCAAGACCACGACCCTGGAAAAAACCCTGGCCCGCCTGATGCCCGAGCTGAGTTGCGCGGTGATTGTCGGGGATATCGCCACCACCAACGACGCCGACCGCCTGGCCGCCAGCGGAGCCCCCGTGGTGCAAGTCAACACCGACCAGTTCGGGGGCGACTGCCACCTGGCCGCCCACGTCATCGAGCGCGCGGCCTCAGGAATCGATCTGGATCAGGTGGACCTGTTGATCGTGGAGAATATCGGCAACCTGGTCTGCCCTGCGGAATTCGATATCGGCGAGGATGCCCGGGCGGTGGTCCTGAGTGTCACGGAAGGGGAGGACAAGCCCCTTAAGTACCCCTTGATGTTCCGGGTCTGCGATGCTGCCCTGCTCAACAAGATCGACCTGCTCCCCTATCTGGACTACGACGCCCCCCTGGCCGTGGCCAATATCCACCAGGTCCACCCGGACATGCCCGTCTTCGAGTTGTCGGCCCGCACCGGCGAGGGCATGGAGCCTTGGCTGGACTGGCTGCGCGGCCTGGTACGGAAAAAGCTGGCCTGAGGGCCGCGCCGGCATGCCGGTGGCCTCCGCGTTTCTCTACCCGCCAAGCAGCAATGCCGTGGTGGGAAACACGTTTGCTTCACCCAGGCCGGCGTCCTCTGCCCCGCGCCCCGGTTACTGGACCCCGGGGTGCCCTTTGGGGCTGGAGGCTAGCTGGACTGGACCCTTGTTCCCAGATGCACCTGCTGGACCGAGAGCATGTTGGGCAGGGCGCGGATGTCCTCGATGACCTCGTCGCCGGCGGGGGTATCGATCGTTACCATGCAGGTGGCGCGGTCTCCCCGGCGGCCCAGTTGGAACCGGCCGATGTTGATCTGATGGCGCCCCAGGGTGGCCCCCACGTTGCCGATGACCCCCGGTCGATCGACGTTCTGGATGATGATCATGGAGCCCTCCGGGATGGCGTCCAGGTAGATATCCCCCAGGCGGACGATCCGCGGGTGCTTTTCGCTGAATATCGTCCCCCAGATCTGCCGCGGGCCCCCCTCGAACCCTTCCAGGCGGAGGCGGATGGTGCCGGTGTAGTCGCCGCGGTCCTTGCTGAGGGACTCCTTGACCCCGATGCCCTTTTCTTTGGCGATGCTGCGGGCGTTCACGTAGTTGACCGGCTTGTCGGTGAAGACCCCTAAAAAGCCCTTCAGGATCGCGTGGGTCAGGGGGCGGGTTTCCAGTTCGGCCACATCGCCGGCATACGTCAGGGTCAGGTCGTAGACGCGGTCCACGAGTTGGCCCATGAGGGCTCCCATTTTCTCCCCCAGCTCCAGGTAGGGGCGGATGCGGGCCATCACTTCCCGGGATACCGAGGGGAAATTCACGGCGTGCACGATGACGTCGTTGATCAGGTAGGCCGCCATCTGGCGGGCAATCATCTCCGCAACCTTGACCTGGGCCTCCTCGGTGCTGGCCCCCAGGTGGGGTGTGAAGATGACCCGGGGGTGGTGGAGGATCGGCAGGGCGGCATCCGGCGGCTCCACGGGGAAAACGTCCAGGGCGGCGCCGGCCACGTGCCCGGATTCCAAAGCGGCATAAAGCTGGGCCAGGTCCACGACCTCACCGCGGGAGCAGTTGATGATGCGCACCCCCGGCTTCATCCTGGCCAGGCTCTCGGCGTTGATCATGTTGAAGGTTTCCTTGAGCCGGGGCACGTGCAGGCTGATGATATCCGCCCGGGCATAGAGGTCGTCGGTGGGCAGCAACTCCACCTGGAGGGCCTGGGCCGCCTCCGGGCTGACGAAGGGGTCGGAGGCGATCACCTTCATGCGCAAACCTTGGGCCAGCGAGGCCACGACCCGCCCGACGTGACCCAGGCCGACGATGCCCAGGGTCTTGCCCGTGAGTTCCACCCCGGTGAGGTTTTTCTTTTCCCAGAGCCCCGCCTTCAGGCCCGCGGTCCCCTGGGGGAGGTTGCGCGCCAGGGACAGGAGCAGGGCAATGGTATGCTCGGCGGTGGTGATGGTGTTGCCGCCGGGCGCGTTCATCACCACGATCCCCTTGCGGGTGGCCGCCTCCACGTCGATGTTGTCGACCCCCACGCCGGCCCGTCCGATGACCCTCAGCCGGCGGACCTGGTCCAGCACCTCTGCCGGAATCCGCGTGCCGCTGCGGATGGCGATGCCGTCGAAGGCGTTGAGGCTCTGAACCAGTTTTTCGGGCGTTCCGGTGGCCTTGTCGTTGTCCACCACCACCTCGATCCGGCCCGTAGCCTCGAGCAGTTGCCGGGCCACCGGCGCCATGTTGTCACGGATCAGAACTCGATACATGCTGGATCTCCCCCTCACGGGGACTTCATCCTGAGCGCACGGCGCGGCTGCCGGTCCCCTTGAGCGGCAGCGCCCTAGATCGGTGTCTTGAAGCGGTTTCTTTAGCACATACCCTTGCTGCCTGGCAAAAAGCATTTGCCGGCAGCCCCTTCGCCGGGCCCCTGGGGCCTGCAGGCTTCTCCGCGCGCTCAACATCGGCAGCGGGCCCCCTCCTGGCGGGGGGAAGAGCTTCCGGGCGCCGTTGGATTCCCGGGTGGCAAAAGCGCCAGCAAGGAGGACCCTATGGATAGCAGGCGACCTGCCTTTGCCGGAAGCTGGTACCCGGCCACGGCCGAGGAGTGCGAACGCGAGATCCGCCGATTGACCGCCGGCCTGGAGGCGCGGACCGGCGGCGGCGAGGCTCTGGGAGGCATCGTGCCGCACGCCGGCTGGTACTTTTCCGGGCGGATCGCCGCACAGGTGGTTCAGGCCCTGGCCCGGGAAACCCGCCCGGACGCCCTGGTCATCTTCGGCATGCACCTCCATCCCGACGACCGGCCGGTCATCATGGCCCAGGGTGCCTGGGGAACACCCCTGGGAGCGCTGCCCATCGCCGCCGACCTTGCTCGGAGTCTCGTCCGACGCTTTCACTTCGTGACCGAAGGCCCCGCAGATCCCAACCGCGACAATACCATCGAGTTGCAGTTGCCGTTGGTGCGGCACTTCTTCGGGCCGGTGCCCATCCTTCCCCTGGGCGTCCCGCCCGCCGCCCTGGCCCTGGAAATCGCCGATGCCCTGGCGGACGCCGCCCGGACCTCCGGATGGCGCCTGCAGGTCCTGGGATCGACGGACCTGACCCATTACGGCCCGAACTACGGGTGGACATCCCAGGGACAAGGCGCCCGGGCGTTGGGCTGGGTCAGGCAGGATAACGACCGCCGCCTGGTGGATGCCGTGTTGGCACTGGATCCACAACGGGTGCTGCAGGAGGGAGTGCGCCACCGGAACGCCTGTTGTGCCGGCGCGGCAGCCGCCGCCCTGCACACCGCCAGACGCCTGGGGGCCACCGCGGGGGAGTTGTTGGCCTACGCCACCAGTTACGACAAGCAACCGAGCGACAGTTTCGTCGGCTATGCGGGCATCGTGCTGACGGGCGCCCCCCGCCAACCGGCGACAGACGCCCGCGAGGCCCCGGATAACGGCCCGTCCTGATCCTGCCCGTCCGGATTCAGCGCGGCCCCCGTGCGGCGGTACCGTGCGTGGCCTGATCGATGCGAGCCCAGGGATCCTTGAGGCCGACGGTGCGGTTGAACACCAGCCGACGGGCTTCGGCTTCTGTGGTGTCCACACAAAAGTATCCCAGGCGCTCGAACTGGAAGGTCTCCCCGGCCCGCGCGGCCGCCAGCCCGGGTTCCAGGCGGCACCCGGAAAGGGTCTCCAGGGACTGGGGATTCAGCCAATCGGTGAACACCTTGCCTTCCACGGCCTCGGGAGCGGGTACCGTGAAGAGCCGGTCGTAAAGGCGCACCTCCGCCGTCAGGGCCTGGGTCGCCGAAACCCAGTGGAGGGTGGATTTCACCTTGCGCCCGTCCGGCGCATCCCCGCCGCGGGTGGCCGAGTCGTAGGTACAGCGCAGTTCCACCACCTCCCCGGACAGGGGGTCCCGAATGGCCTCCCGGCAGGTGATGAAGTACGCGTAGCGTAAGCGCACCTCCCGGCCCGGGGCCAGGCGGAAAAATTTTTTGGGCGGATCCTCCCGGAAGTCCTCCTGCTCGATGTAGATCTCCCGACCGAAGGGCACCCGGCGCGTTCCGAAGGTAGGGTCCGTGGGATGGTTGAGCGCCTCCAATTCCTCCTCCTGCCCCTCGGGGTAATTCTCGATCACCACCTTGAGGGGGCGCAGCACCGCCATCACGCGGGGCGCTCGGTCGTTGAGATATTCCCGGACGCTGTGCTCCAGCAGGGCCACATCCACCATGCTGTCCCGCCGGGCCACACCGATGCGGTCACAAAAGTTGCGCACGGCCTCC
>DJGG01000228.1:0-4539 GCA_002432195.1 Desulfobacteraceae bacterium UBA5852 | reverse complement strand
TGGGCATGCGCGGATCGTCCCACCCGTCGACATATCCCCCCTGCACCAGGTGGAGCAGCTTGCGCTTGCTCATGAGCGTGAAGCTCAAGTTGAGACGGGCGAACTCGATTTGCTGGGGGTGGCAGGCCACCGGTAGCTGGTCCAGAATCCAGTCGTAGAGGGGCCGATTGTTTTCGAATTCCAGGGTGCAGATGGAATGGGTNNTCCAGCGTGCAGATGGAGTGGGTGATCCCCTCGATGGCGTCCGAAAGGCAATGGGCGAAATCGTACATGGGGTAGATGCACCAGTCATCCCCCGTGCGGTGGTGGGTCACCTTGCGGATGCGGTAGAGGGTCGGGTCCCGCAGGCTGATGTTGGGCGCGGCCATGTCGATCTTGGCCCGCAGGACATGCGCGCCGTCCGCGAACTCCCCGGCCCGCATGCGGCGGAACAGGTCCAGGTTTTCGGCCACGCGGCGGTCACGGTAGGGGCTGTTGCGGCCGGGTTCGGTCAGGGTCCCCCGAAAGGCGCGGATCTGGTCGGCATCCAGGCTGTCCACGTAGGCCTTGCCCTTGGCGATGAGCTGCTCGGCGAAATCGTACAAGGCGGGAAAATAATCGGAAGCATAGCGCTCCGCGCCGGACCATTGGAAACCCAGCCAGCGGACATCCTCCTTGATGGACTCCACATACTCGACCTCCTCCTTGGTCGGGTTGGTGTCGTCGAAACGGAGGTTGCAGCGCCCGCCGTAATCCCGGGCCAGGCCGAAATTGAGGCAGATGGACTTGGCATGGCCGATGTGCAGATAGCCGTTGGGTTCCGGCGGGAAGCGGGTGGCCACCGTGGTGTGCCGGCCGCTGGCCATGTCCTGGTCGATGATGTCACGGATGAAATGGGATGGGCTGCCGGTGTCCTGCATGCTGAATGGGCCTCCTTGGCTGGGCGCGGGCCCGCGCCGGGCCCCGCGGTGCATGCGGCCTGCGGGGGCGCATGATTGGACGGCGGCCGCCCGCCCCACGGCCGAGAACCGGTCCACGGCGGGGCCGCGGGAAGAGCTTACTTCCCGGCGCCGAAAAATAGGACCGGCGCAGCGGCATTGTCAATCGATGCCCGACCGCCGGGGACTTACGCCACCGAAACAAAAAGGGAGCGGCGAAGACGGCTCCGCAGCTCCCGTGAAATGCCTGGCTGAGGGACCAGGATTCGAACCTGGATTGACGGAGTCAGAGTCCGCTGTCCTGCCGTTGGACGATCCCCCAGTTTCAAGAGGCTCATATCATTAGCTAATTGACCCCGCGTTGTCAAGGGGATTTTTCGTCCCCGCCCTCCCCGGTGGATGGCGGCGCGGAGATGCGCGCCAGGGCCTGGTCGAGGCGCGCCAGTGTCCGCTCCCGCCCCAGAACGCGGATGATTTCGAAAACCCCCGGGCTGACGGTCTTGCCCGTGAGCGCGACCCGCACGGGCTGGGCCACCTTGCCGAGTTTCAGCCCGGTGGCTTCCATCGTCCGGCCGAAGGCCTGCTCGATGGCGCTCTCATGGAGATCCCCCAGTTTGGCCAGCTCAGCCCGCAGATGCACCAGGGAAGCCTCCGCATCCGGAGTCAGGAACTTGCGCGCCGCCTCAGGGTCGTAGACCACCGTGGAGGAAAAATAGAACAAGGCGCCATCGGCCATCTCCACCAGGGTCTTGCTGCGCGCCTGCAGGGTTTCGATGGCCCCCGTCAGCAGCTCCACGGGAGGTTCCACCACCCCGCGCCGGGCCAGGTGCGGCATCAGGTGCGCGGCCAACGCCTGGGGCGCGGCGGCCTTGATGTGGCCGGCGTTCAGCGCCTGAAGCTTCTGGACATCAAAGACCCCGGCGGATTTGCCGATGTGCTCCAGGCTGAATTTGGCCACCAGCTCATCCCGGGTAAAGAATTCCTGATCCCCGTGGGACCACCCCAGGCGCACCAGGTAGTTGACCATGGCCTCGGGCAGATAGCCCATGTCGCGGTATTCCGTCACCGACATGGCCCCGTGGCGTTTGCTCAGGCGGGTTCGGTCGCCCCCCAGCACCATGGGGACATGGGCGAAGGCGGGCAGGGGGTGCCCGAAAGCCTGGTAGAGGAGGATCTGCTTGGGGGTGTTGTTCACATGGTCGTCGCCGCGGATGACCGTGTTGATGCCCATGGTGATGTCATCCACCACCACCGCCAGGTTGTAGGTGGGCATGTCGTCGCTGCGCAGCAGGATGAAGTCGTCCAGCTCGGCATTCTGAAAGACCACCGGCCCTTTGACGCGGTCGTCCACCCGGGTGGCGCCCACCGAGGGCGATTTGAACCGGACCACGGCGTCGGGGCTCCAGGAACGGCCGAGCTCTCGGCAGCGGCCGTCGTAGCGGGGTTTGCCGCCTACCGCCAGGGCCTTCTGGCGCATGGTTTCGATTTCCTCCGNNCAGGTGCAATAATAGGCCCGCCCGCCGGCCACCAGCCGCTGAATGTGCTCCCGGTAGATGTCCAGCCGCCGGGATTGGAAATAGGGGCCCTCGTCCCAGTCGATCCCCAACCACTCCAGGGATTCGAAAATCGCGTCCACGCTGGCTTGGGTCGAGCGCTGGACATCGGTGTCCTCGATGCGCAGCACGAAACGTCCGCCGGTGTGGCGGGCATAGAGCCAGTTGAAGAGCGCCGTGCGGGCGCCGCCCACGTGGAGATAACCGGTGGGGCTCGGTGGGAAACGGGTGACGACAGGATCCATGGGCGGCCGCCTTTGCAAGGGTGGCAGGGGGTGGCGCGCGGGCAAGCCCCGGCGCCGTGCGTCAGCCTGCGACGCCGGTCTTCGACAGCCGGTCAGCGCCGGGTTGCCCGCCCTCCGCGAGACCGATCTTAAAAAGGCGCGTCCGCGACCGGAACCCGGTGGCGGACGACGGCGCGGCGTTGGGCGTTGGGGACGGCTGCCCTACATACCACAACCCCACCCGGGACACAAGGGCCCCTGTGCCGGAAGCCGCGAATCTCCTTGACAAGCACAACAAATTCAATTACTCAGAGTAGTTTATTTGACACACGAACCACTGTTGACCGAAATACCCATAATATCAATTTGTTAGGAGATTGCTCATGGCTGTTCCCAAGCGCAAGACATCCAAGTCCAGACGCGACATGCGACGCACCCACAAAAAGACGGCCGCCCCCAACCTCACCACCTGTGCTCAATGCGGCGAACCCAAGCTGCCCCACCACGCCTGCGCCAGCTGCGGCACCTACCGGGGCAAAATGGTTATCGGAACGGAAGAAGAATAGTTCTAGGCACCGGCCGGACCGGAGGGTGTCTCCATCCGCCCCCCGTCTGCGGCCCGGTGATCCGCCGCCCCAACCAGGCATCCCCTGTGGGGCCTGAACGCAGCCAGGAGGAAAAATTCATGTCCGTGGAAGATAAGGTCAAAAAGCTGATTGCCGAAAAGCTCAATGTGGACATTGCCGAAGTGGTGCCGGAAGCTCGTTTTGTGGACGATCTGGGCGCGGATTCCCTCGACCTGGTCGAGCTCATCATGACCATGGAGGAAGAATTCGACATGGAAATCCCGGACGAGGATCAGGAAAAGATCCTGAGTGTCAAGGACGCCATCAACTACATCAATTCCCATTGAATCTCCGGCCAGTGAGATCCGTCGGCCCCATGGGGCGCCGGCCTCCCCGGCCGGAGATCCCGCGGCTGTCCGGGTAATTGCCCCGCGAATCCAACGGCCTGCGAATGGCAGACTGACCGGGGGGCCGGCTTCCGGCCCCCCATTGCATTGCCGGATCCGCCACCGGCCGCCGCATCGACCGGCTCCCTGACGTGTCCACGGTCAAACTCCCCGGGTTTGCACGCGCTCCGTCCGCCAGGCATATGCCCGCCACCATCGGCGGCCCGCCCGTTCCAGGCCATACCCAGGCAACCCCCGCCGCCGATCCCGCCCGGATAGGCGGGCATCCACCGCACCGACTTTCCGCTTGCGCGGCCGGAGAAGGATGTATTAAGGAAGCGCCTGGTGAATTCGGGACGCGCCCGCGCGGCGCCCGGAAGTTCCTACAACCCATGGGAATCAGGATCATGACACCCCGCGACCGCATTGTTATCGGCTCGGATCACGCCGCCTTCCGCCTGAAGGAGATCATCAAGCACCTGGTGTCCACCCTCGGCTTGGATGTCGAGGACGTGGGCACCCATAGCGAGGCTTCGGTGGACTATCCTGCCATCGGGCGCCGGGTGGCCGCCTTGATTTCCACGGGGCGCTTCCAGCGGGGCATCCTGTTGTGCGGCACGGGGATCGGCATGTCCATGGTGGCCAACCGCTACCCCCGGGTGCGGGCCGCCCTGTGCCACGAACTCTTCGCCGCCGCCATGAGCCGGCGCCACAACGACGCCAATCTCCTGGTGCTGGGCGGGCGGGTGGTGGGCGACATGCTGGCGGAGGAAATCGTCAAGACCTGGCTGACAACTCCCTTCGACGGCGGCCGGCACCAGCGGCGCATCGATCAGCTGGAAGCGCCGCTCTCCGAGGGCAACACCCCGGTGGCCTAGCAGCCTGTGGATAAA
>DJGG01000239.1:9186-14040 GCA_002432195.1 Desulfobacteraceae bacterium UBA5852 | reverse complement strand
ACAAAACTAGAACCCGCCGCAAAACCCAAAGACCGATCACAGAGTTTATAATTTATAAAATTCAATTAAATTCAACGGTAAGTAAACCTGTCCTTAGAGTTATACTTCTTGTTTTTTCACCGTTTTCCGCCGTGCGATCAAACGCTTGCATTGCTGTCGGGGCGTCCCGTCCCGCCAGGCCGCTTTGCACCGTGCCGGTTGGGCCGCGGGTTGCCCTTCGACCCCGCCTTCCGCCGGCACTTTCCGGTTGACAGCCACCGCGGCGCAATTCTATGGAAGGGCATGAACAAGCGCACGCCCTCGATCCGTAATGCCCAAGCGGCGGTCGGCCACTGGTGGTGGTGCGCCCCGCGGGGGGCGGCGCTCGACCCGTGATCGGCCTTGCCGGACGCCCGAACCCGCCGCTGTCAGCGGCGGTTTTTTTTTGCCGGCGCCACCGCACCCGGAAGGAGAATCCCATGAGCGACCGCAACATCCTGCTGCCCGTATCCGAGATCCCGCGCCAGTGGTACAACATCCTGGCGGACATCCAGCTCAATCCGCCCCTCAAGCCGGACGGCTCCCCGGTGACCCCCGAGGACCTGGCCCCGGTCTTTCCCATGAACTTGATCGAGCAGGAGGTCAGCACCCAGCGCTGGATCGACATCCCGGAGCCCGTGCTGGACGTCCTGCGCATCTGGCGGCCCGCCCCCCTCTACCGCGCCCTGGGCCTGGAGAGGGCCCTGGGCACCCCGGCCAGGATCTTCGTCAAGAACGAGGGGTTGAGCCCCCCCGGCAGCCACAAGCCCAACACCGCAGTGCCCCAGGCCTATTACAACAAGGTCTTCGGCATCCGGCGCATGACCACCGAAACCGGCGCCGGCCAGTGGGGCAGCGCCCTGGCCTTTGCCTGCGCCCAGTTCGGCATCGAGTGCCGGGTTTACATGGTGCGGGTGAGCTTCGAGCAGAAGCCCTACCGCAAGACCATGATGGCCATGTGGGGCGGTCAATGCGTCCCCAGCCCCAGCAGCGAAACCCGCGCCGGGCGCGCGGCCCTGGCCCGGGATCCCCGGACCCCCGGAAGCCTGGGGATCGCCATCAGCGAGGCCGTCGAGGCGGCCGTCACGGATCCCAGCGGCAAGACCCGCTATTCCCTGGGCAGCGTGCTCAACCACGTCATGCTCCACCAGACCATTATCGGGCTGGAAGCCAAAAAACAGTTCGCCTCCATCGGCCTCTACCCGGATGTCATCGTGGGCTGCGCGGGGGGCGGGAGCAATTTCGCCGGCCTGGCCTTCCCCTTCGTCCTGGACAAGATCAACGGCCGGGAACTGGCCATCCACCCCGTGGAACCGGCGGCCTGCCCCACCCTCACCCGGGCGCCCTTCGTCTACGACCATGGCGACACGGCCGGCTATACCCCCCTGCTGGCCATGCACAGCCTGGGACACGACTTCGTGCCCCCGCCCATCCACGCCGGGGGCTTGCGCTACCACGGCATGGCCCCCACGGTGAGCCAGCTGGTGGCCGAAGGGATCGCCGAACCCCGGGCGGTCACCCAGTCGGAAGCCTACGCGGCAGGGGTGCTCTGGGCACGCACCGAGGGAACCATCCCGGCCCCCGAAACCGCCAACGCCCTGGCCCAGGTAGTCAAGGAAGCCCTCCAGGCCAAGGAAGAGGGGCGGGCCAAGGTCATCGTGGCCACCTTCAGCGGCCACGGGCTGCTGGATCTAGCGGCCTACGAGAAATACCTGGCCGGGGAGTTGAGCGATGTGCAGATGTCCGCGGAGGAACTGCGGAAGTCCACGGAGGTGTTCCAGAACTACCCCAAGCCCCAGGCCCTCAAGAGCCGCTGAGCACCGGGGGCAGCGCGCCAGGGGATCGGGCCCGCCCCGGATGACAGCGCCCGTCGGGCGACTTACCCTGGATCCGCGGCGTGGATGCGCTCCGGGGAGAGGAGTTCCGCAAACCAGTTGACCTCTGAACGGCCCGTGGGACTTAGGGTGCCGCTGGAGAAAGCCGGGAAATGACCGCCTATCGGCTCCAATGGGTGCCGCGCATGGACGCGGTGGACCCTGAGGCCTGGAACGCCCTGGCGCTGCCGCTGGCGACCCCCTTTCTGGAATGGGAGTGGCTCCACCTGATGGAGGCCAGCGGCAGCGCCGTCCCGGAGCGCGGTTGGCTGCCCCGCCACCTCACCGTCTGGTCGGGCGCCTCCCTGGTGGCCGCCGCCCCCCTCTACATCAAGACCCACAGCGCCGGCGAATTCGTCTTCGATCATGCCTGGGCGGAGGTGGCCCGACAGCTCCAGGTGCGTTATTACCCCAAGCTGGTGGGCATGAGCCCCTTCACCCCCGTCCCCGCCTACCGCTTTCTCGTGGCCCCCGGGGAAGACGAGGAAGCCCTGGCGGCCGTCATGTTCCAGGCAATCTCCCAGTTGGTGGCCCGCAACGGCCTTTCCGGCTGCGGCTTCAACTACGTCGACCCGCAGTGGCGGCCCCTTGCCGAGGCCCATGGCTACCACGCCTGGACGCACCAGGGCTTTATCTGGCGCAACCAGGGGTTCCGCTGCTTCGACGATTTTCTGGCGGTCTTCAAGTCCAACCAGCGCCGCAACATCCGGCGGGAACGCCGGGCCCTGGCCCCCCAGGGGCTCTCCGTCGTGCCCATGCTGGGCGCCGACGCTCCGACGGACTATTTCGCGGCCATGCACACCTTCTACACCCGCACCAACGACCAATTCGGACCCTGGGCCGCCCGCTATCTCACCCCGGAGTTCTTCCATCAGCTGCCCGGCAGCGTCCGCCACCGGATCCTGCTCATGGCCGCCTTCGACGGTCATCCCCGGGAGTCGCCCGTGGGCATGGCCATGCTCGTCACCAAGGGCCGCCATCTCTACGGACGCTATTGGGGCGCCCATGTTGCGGCCCACGCCCTGCACTTCAACGCCTGCTACTACCAGCCCATCGAGTGGGCCATCGCCCATGGCCTGGAGACTTTCGACCCCGGCATCGGCGGCTACCACAAGATCCGCCGGGGGTTTGCGGCCGTCCCCACCTTCAGCCTGCACTACTTCCAGGACCCGCGCATGGCCCGGATCCTCCAGCAGGTCATCGGCCGGATCAACGGCCAGGAAGCAGCGCAGATCAAGGCCCTCAATGCCGAACGCCCCCTGGCGGCGAACCCCTGACCGGGGACGCGAACGTCCCCCGGGGGCCCCACCGTTCCAGGGAAGGCCATGCCGGATGCAAACCCGTGTCGGATCCCGGGAGTATTGACAGCAGATTGTGCGACGACCTTCAATCCAGCCAGTTGACCCCGGTGTAACCTTCGGGAGACAGAGCTTTGAGCTCCTCCTTGACCCGGGGGGGCACGTCCAGGCCGTCGATGAAGGCCGCGATGGCCTGCCGGTCGATGGCGGTGTGGGAACGGGTGAGATCCTTGAGGGTTTCGAAGGGGTGGGGATAGCCTTCCCGGCGCAGGACGGTCTGGATGGCTTCGGCCACCACGGCCCAATTGGCCTCCAGATCCCGGCGGATGACGGCGGGGTCCAGAATCAGCTTGTCCATGCCCCGCAGCAGGGAGTGGAGGGCGATGGCCGTGTGCGCCAGGGGCACCCCCAGGTTGCGCAGCACCGTGGAATCCGTGAGGTCCCGCTGGAGCCGGGAGATGGGCAGCTTGGCGGCCAGGTGCTCCAGGAGGGCGTTGGCCACGCCCAGGTTGCCCTCGGCATTTTCGAAGTCGATGGGATTGACCTTGTGGGGCATCGCCGAGGAGCCCACCTCACCGGCTTTGATCTTCTGCCGGAAGTAGCTCATCGAGATATAGGCCCAGGTATCCCGGGCCAGATCCACCAGGATGGTGTTCAGGCGCTTGATGCCGTCGCAAAATGCCGCCAGGTGGTCGTAATGCTCGATCTGGGTGGTCACCCGGGAGCGGCGCAGCCCCAGGGTGTCGTTCACCAGCCGGTCGGCGAACTCCGGCCAGTCGATCTCCGGGTAGGCGGCCAGGTGGGCATTGAAATTGCCCGTGGCCCCGCCGAATTTGGCGGCGAAGGGTACTGCCGCCAACAGGGCCATCTGGTTGTCCAGCCGCTCCACGAAGACGAAGAGCTCCTTGCCCAGCCGCGTGGGGGAGGCCGGCTGCCCATGGGTGCGGGCCAGCATGGGCACGTCCTTCCACTCCCGGGCCCGGGCCTCCAGGGTCCGCAGGACCTGGGCCCAGAGGGGCTCCAGCACGTCCTCCCAGGCCTCTTTCAGGGACAGGGGCACAGCGGTGTTGTTCACGTCCTGGGAGGTCAGGCCGAAGTGCACGAACTCCTTGATGCTGTCCAGGCCCAGGCTCTCCAGGCGCTCCTTGATGAAGTATTCCACCGCCTTGACATCGTGATTGGTCGTTTTTTCGATGGCCTTGACCGCCTGGGCGTCCTCCAGGGTGAACCCCCGGTAGATGTCCCGCAGGGTGTCGAATCGCTCCTCGGCGATACCCGCCAGGGAGGGCAAGGGGATCTGGCAGAGGGCGATGAGGTACTCGATCTCCACCCGGACCCGGTAGCGGATCAGGGCGGCTTCCGAGAAGTAATCGGCCAGGGGGGCCGTGGTGCGGCGATACCGCCCGTCCACGGGGGAAATGGCCTCAAGGGGGGTCAGGGGCATGGTTACCATCGTGTCGGTTCCCGGACCGCTGGGGCCCGGATGAGGGTTTGCCGGCAGGGCGGCCGGCGGCGCCGGGCGTCGACCGCACGCGCCCGGACCCGCGGGGCCGCGGCCGGTGGGCCTGTTTCCGTGCTATAGGCGACAACTTGCGCTGGTGTCAAGGCGCCCGCCGGCCACCGCTTGCCCGGCGGCGGGGCGTAGTTATCATGGGCTCCGGGGC
>DJGG01000239.1:8981-9167 GCA_002432195.1 Desulfobacteraceae bacterium UBA5852 | reverse complement strand
GCGGCCGGCGGCCGGCGGCGGAACCCGGCGGGGCCGCCGTCGCGCTTCCGCCCCTCAAGGGCCCACTCACCAGGGGAGACGCCCGTCAGGCCGCACGGCGCGCCCCCGCATCGCAGACCGAGGAGCATTCATGGCGCCACGCACCATACCGGAACGCCGGCACATACCCCCGTCGGAGCAGTGGGA
>DJGG01000239.1:1004-8963 GCA_002432195.1 Desulfobacteraceae bacterium UBA5852 | reverse complement strand
CCTTTTCGGGCGCCCGGAGGACTGGGACACCTGGTTTCAGGCCCTGGAGGTGGACCTGCCGGGTTACGCGGGCTTCCGTGGACGCATGGGGGAATCGGCCGCCACTCTGCGCGCCGCCCTGGAATTCGACCTGGAGCTTTCCCGGCGGCTGGAGCGCCTTTACACCTACGCCCACCTGCGCCACGACGAAAACCAGGCGGACCAGCGCTACAGCGCCATGTTCCAGCGCGCCGCCAACCTCTACACCCGCGCCATGGAACTCTCCAGCTTCATGCGCCCGGAGCTCATGGCGGTAGCCGAAGCGCGCATGGCGGCCTTGCTGGAGGATGACGCCCTGGCGCCTTTCCGCTTTTATTTGGAAAAGATCCTCCGCCACCGCCCCCACACCCTGGAGGGTCCCGGGGAAGCTCTGCTGGCGGCCAGCCGGGAGATGGCCCAGACGCCGCGCCAGGTCTTCGGCCAACTGGACAACGTGGACCTGCGCTTCGGCACCCTGACCGCCGCCGACGGGGAGGAGGTGGAGTTGAGCCACGGCAACTTCATCCGCTTTCTCATGCACCCCGCCCGCGACATCCGCCGGGAAGCCTTCCAGCGCTACTATGCCGCCTACGAGGCCCATCGCCACACCCTGGCCGCAGCCCTGGCCGGCGCGGTGAAAACCGACCTCTTCTACGCCCGCAGCCGCCGGCATGCCACCTGCCGGGAAGCTGCCCTGTTCGACGACAAGGTACCCGCAGCGGTCTATGACAACCTGCTGACCACCGTGAAGGCGAACCTCGCGCCGCTTTTCCGCTACCTCGACCTGCGCCGGGAAACCCTCGGCCTGGAGACCCTCCATTTCTACGACACCTATGTCCCCCTGGTGCCTTCGCTGGAATTCCATATGCCCTTCGAGGAGGCCGTGGAAACGTGCCTGGCCGCCCTGGCCCCCCTGGGGCCGGACTACGTGGAGACCTTGGGGCGGGGTCTCCGGGGGGGATGGGTGGATCGCTACGAAAATCGCGGCAAGCGCAGCGGGGCCTACTCCTCGGGCTGCTACGACTCGCCGCCCTATATCCTGATGAATTACGACGCGAACAGCATCAACAGCCTCTATACCCTGATCCACGAGGCCGGCCACTCCATGCACTCCCACTATGCCGACACGCACCAGCCCTACGTCTACCACGGCTACACGATCTTCGTGGCCGAGGTGGCCTCCACCTTCAACGAGGCCCTGCTCTCCGCGCACCTGCTCGCCCGCTACCGCGACGATCCGCGCATGACGGCCTACATCGTGAACCGCGAGATCGACGACGTGCGGGCCACGCTCTTCCGCCAGACCATGTTCGCCGACTTCGAACAGCGCGTGCACGCCCTGGCGGAGGCTCACCAGCCCCTCACCCTGGAAAGCCTCACCGGCGTCTACCGGGAGTTGCTGGAGACCTACTTCGGCGACCACCTGGTCATCGACCCCGCCCTGCCCCTGGAGTGCCTGCGCATCCCGCATTTCTACTCGGGCTTCTACGTCTACAAATACGCCACGGGCATCTCCGCGGCACTGGCCCTGGCTCGGGAAGTGCTGGCGGGCAACGAGACCGCGCGCCGGGCCTACCTCGATTTCCTGGCCATGGGGGGGAGCCGCTACCCCCTGGAGGAGCTGACCGCCGCCGGGGTGGACATGACCTCGCCGGCCCCGGTGGCCCGCGCCATCGAGGCGTTCGCCGAACTGGTGGAACGGCTGGGGCAGGCCCTGCCGAACCTCAACTGAGACCGGTGCCCCCACGGCCCCGGAGAGGGCCTGGTCCTCATGGCTCCCCGGAAGTCATGGGCACCTCCCCCGGCAGGTCCTCCTGGAGCCAGGCACGGACCAGCTCATAGCCCAGACTGAGGATCACGGCCCCCACGAAGAGGCCGATGATGCCCGAGGTGAGAAAGCCCCCGATGGCCCCCACGAAGATCACCACCATGGGGACCTTGAGGCCCCGGCCCATGAGCACGGGTTTGAGGGCGTTGTCCAGCAGGATCACCAACAGGCTCCAGACCATGAAGATCACCGCCGGCATGGTGGGGCTGGTGGCAAAGACATAGACGATCGTGGGGACGATCACCAGCCCGGGGCCGATCTGGACCACGGACAGAAACAGGCAGATCAGCGCCAGGAAACCGGCTCCGGGCACGCCGGCGGCCAGGAAACCGATGCCGGCCAGCAGGGACTGGATCAGGGCCACCCCGATGATGCCCCGGGTAACGCTGCGCACTGTCGCCTGGGCCAAATCCGCATACCCCGCCCCCCGGACCCCCGCCAGGCGTCCCGCAATGGCGTAGACGGCGTCGTGACCGCTGCGGGCATGGGACAGGAGCACCCCCGCGATGACGATGGCGAAGGCGAACTGCAGGATCCCCATGGCGGCGCCCGCGGCCGTGGCCAGGAGCCACTTGCCCAGGCCCGTGAATTGGGGCGCAATCTGCTCCAGGGCGGCCTGCAGGTTCACCGAGGCCAGGAGCCAGAAGCGCTCCAGGGGCTCTCCGATCACCGGCCAGGCCCCCACGCTCGCCGGCGGCGGAGGGATGGCGAAACTGCCGGTGCTCAGGTGTTGGGCCAGGCTCTGAACCCCGTCCACCAGGGTTCCGGCCAACATCACGGCCGGCCCCACCATAAACCCCAGCAGCAGGAGGGTGAGCAGGGCGGCGGCCAGGCGGCCGCGGCCGTATAGGGCCGTCACCAGCCTGCGGTACGGGGGGTGGAGCGCCACGGCAAGGATCACCCCCCAGGCGATGGGGATGATAAAGGGCCGCACGATCACGAAACACCAGGTGGCCAGCAGCACCAGGACTCCGATGCGGATGGCGATTTCCAGCGTCCGGCGCATGAGGGCCTTGTCGGAGGGAAGCGGTGGGGGGGCGGTCATGGCGAACTCCCGATACGGGGTTTGGCTTTCCGGGGTCTCCAGCAATTCCGGTGCGGGGTTCGGATCACCGTTGCCCAGCGGCGGATCAGGCGTGCGCGGCCATTTTGCGCGCCAGCTTTGCGCACAGGTATTCCCCGATGGGCACGGCCGAGGTGGCCGCCGGCGATGGGGCATTGCACACATGCAGGGAGCGCGGGCTTTCGGCAAACAGGAAATCGTGCACCAGGCGGCCGTCGCGCCCCACGGCCTGCGCCCGAATGCCCACCGGATAAGGCCGCAGATCCGACGCCTGGATCCGGGGGCAGTATTTGCGCACCCGCCGCAGGTACCCGCGGGTCAGCGCGGAGTCCCGCATTTCCGCGAGCCCGGAGCCGAGGTGCTCCCGGGCCACCTTCCAGAATCCCGTAAAGGTCAGCATTTCCCAGGCGTCCCGGGGACTGAAGTTCACGCGGCCGTAGCCTTCCCGTTTCCACCCCACCACGGCATTGGGCCCCACCGTCACCGAGCCGTCGATCATGCGGGTGAGGTGCACCCCCAGAAACGGCAGGGCCGGGTCCGGCACGGGGTAGATCAGATGCCGTACGATATCCCTGCAGCCGGGCGCCAGCCGGTAGTATTCGCCGCGGAACGGCACGATGCGGAAGTCGATGGGCAGGTGCAGCATGCGCGCCAAGCGATCGGCCATCAGCCCTCCGCAGACCAGCACCCAAGCGGCCCACAGGCTCTCCCCGGCCACCCGCACGCGGATGCCGCGCGGCGCCTCCTCCAACGCCCATACGGGTGAGGCCAGGCGGATGGTGCCTCCCGCTTCCCGGAAGCGCGCGGCCATGACCGCGGTGATGCGGCCGTAGTCCGTGATGCCGGTGGCGGGGACCAGCAGCGCCCCCCGCCCGCGGATGTCGGGTTCCCGCCTGCGCAGTTCCCGCTCCGTCAGGCGCTCGGCGGAGATGCCGTTCAACCGGCATCGGTCCTCGAGATCCTGGAGCCTGTCCAACTCCACGTCGTCGGTGGCCACGAGCAATTTTCCGCACTGCTCGCAAGGGATCCGCTCCTGCCGGCAGAACTCCAGAGTCCAGGCCGCTCCCCGCCGGCAAAAATCGGCCTTGAGGCTGCCGGGGGCGTAATACACGCCGGCATGGATGACGCCCGAGTTGCGGCCGGTCTGGTGACGGCCCAGGGCGGGCTCCTTTTCCACCAGCAGGATGGAGGCCTCCGGAAAACGCCGCTGCAGCTGCCAGGCCGTGGCCACGCCGACAATGCCGCCCCCGATCAGGATGATATCGTAATGGATCATAGTGCCTCGCCATGCGGCCCCGCGGACCCTCTCCCCCGGGGGAAAACGCCTATTGCGCCAGATCCTCGAGCAGTGCGGCAAGGAAATTCCGCACCCGGCCCACCGAGGGGATATGCAGGGCTTCGTCGGGGGAGTGGGGGTTGCGCAGGGTGGGCCCCACGGAGATCATCTCCATCCCGGGGGCCTTGGCGCCGATCAGGCCGCACTCCAGCCCGGCGTGAATGATCTCCACCACCGCCTCCTGCCCGGTGAGCCGGCGGTGGACCTCCCGGCAACGCGCCAGCAGGCGGGAGGCGGTATCGGGCTGCCAGGCCGGGTACCGGTTGAGACGCGCGCACCGGCCGCCGGCCAGGCGGGCCACGGCCGTCACCCGGGCGGTCATATCATCCAGGCGGCTTTCGCTGGAACTGCGCTGGCTGCTGGTGATCTTCAGGGTGTCCCCGTCCGTCGCCAGGACGGCCAGGTTGCAGGAGGTCTCCACCAGTCCCTCCACTCCCAGGGACATGCCGGCCACACCGTGGGGCAGGGCCATCAGCAGATCCACCACCCGGGCGCCGGACGCGGTGGTCAGGGGTGCCTGGGCCGAGGCGGCGGATTCGACAAAAGAGACCTGGATGCCAGGGTCCGCGGAGCCGTATTCCCGGCGGAAGAGATCCTGGCAGGCCCGGGCGAGCGCCTCCAGATTCGGGAAGGCCTCCCGGGGAGCGGCCACGCTGGCCTGGGCGTCCCGGGGGATGGCGTTGTGGGCCGAGCCCCCGGAGAGGGATACCAGGCGCAGGGCGGGCAGTTCCCCTGCCCGGGCCAGCAGGCGACCCAGCAGGCGGTTGGCGTTGGCCCTCTGTTTGGCGATATCCACCCCCGAATGGCCGCCCCTGAGGCCCCCCACCCGGAAGCAGCCCGGCGCCAGCTCCCCCGCCGGCACCCCACGGTCCAGGTCCAGGCTCACCAGGGTCTCTTCCCCTCCGGCGCAGCCAATGGTGAAAACCCCTTCATCCTCCGAGTCGATGTTGATCAGGATCCGGCCACGGAACAGGTCCGGTTCCAGCCGGCTGGCCCCGCTCAACCCCGATTCCTCGTCCACGGTGAAAAGCAGTTCCAGAGCCGGCCGTCGCAGTTGGCGGTCATCCACCAGGTGGAGGGCCAGGGCCAGGGCGATGCCGTTGTCCGCCCCCAGGGTGGTCCCCTGGGCCTTGAGCCACTCCCCGGAACGGTGGGAGCGGATGGGGTCGCGGGTGAAATCGTGGAGCGATTCCGGCGTTTTCTCGCAGACCATGTCCATGTGGCCCTGGAGCACCACCACGGGAGCACCCTCGGCCCCGGGGCTGGCCGGCACCTGAATCACCAGGTTCCCCGCCGCGTCGGATCGATGCCGCAGCCCCCGTTGCGCAGCCCAGGCCATCAGCCAGGCCGCAACTGCCTGCTCGTTCTTGGAACAACGGGGAATGCCGTTGATTGTCTCGAAGATCTCCAGAATCGCGTCGCTACGGTCGGGCATGGGTGGTTCTCCTTCGGGCTGGCAGGGGGAATGGCGTCGGGCGGGCGGCCCTCTTGACCGCCGCGCATCATATGGTAAAGTCTTTCCCAAGTCAAAGCGGGCCGCGGCGCGCGGCGCGAAGCCGCGCCCCGCCAGGCGGAGAGGAGACCATGGCTTTCCTGCTGCCCCACCTGCGCGCCGCCGGCATCGTCGCGCTGGTGGCCCTCAACACGCTCTTCTGGGCCGTGCCCGTGCACCTGCTGGCCCTGGGGAAGCTGATCCTGCGCAACGGGGACTGGCCCCGCCGTTGGGCCCGCTGGCTGACCTACCCCGTTACGGGTTGGATCCGGGGAGTGCTCTGGGTCCAGCGGCGTTGCCTCGCCCTGCGCTGGGACGTCCAGGGCATCGAGGGCCTGCAGCGGGACGAGTGGTACTTCATCAACAGCAACCACCAGTCCTGGGCCGATGTGCCCGTCCTGCTGGAGGTCTTCACCGGCCGCATCCCCTTCCCGAAAATCTTCATCAAACAGGAACTCAAGTGGATTCCCATCCTGGGCAGCGCCTGGTGGGCCCTGGATTACCCCTTCATGAAACGCCACTCCCGTGCCTACCTGGCGGCCCGCCCCGAGAAGGCCGGGGAAGATCTGGAGACCACCCGCAGGGCGTGCCGCACCTACCGCCACATGCCGGTGGCGATCCTGAATTTCATCGAGGGCACCCGTTTCACGGCGGCCAAACACCGCCGCCAGGCCTCCCCTTTCCGCCATCTCCTGCGCCCCAAGGCCGGGGGCTTCGCCTATGCCCTCGAAGCCCTGGAAGGCCGTATCACGCGCCTACTGGATGTCACCATCGTCTATCCCGGCGGCCGCACCGGGTTCTGGGATTTCCTGGGCGGGCGCATCCGCGACATCCGTGTGCGCGTGCGCAACCGGGAAATTCCCCCGCACCTGCTGCGGGGGAACTACCTGGAGGACCCCGCCTACCGCGAAGCCTTTCAGAAATGGCTGCTGTCCCTCTGGCGGGAGAAGGATGCGCTGATCGCCAGCCTGCAGGCGCTCCGATCCCCCGAGGCCTGAACCTTGCGGCCGGCGGTCGCCCACGGAAACGCCTGCCGCTCACGCTCCGTCGATTGCGGTTGCCACCCGGCGTAAATTCCGCTAATAAGCGCAGTTTTTCGCCATGCCACGCCGTATCATGGAGGAACCCGGCCGATGATGCAAAAACTTCGCCCCTACCTGTTCACCATCCCCGCCAACATGGCCCTGATCACCCTGGGGTCCTTCGTCTTTGCGGTCGGGCTCAAAGCCATCGCCCTGCCCCACGGGCTTATTTCCGGCGGCATGTCGGGCCTGAGCCTGCTGCTCTACTACGCCTTCGGCTGGCCGGAGCCCGGTGTCTGGTACCTGCTCCTCAACGTGCCCATCTTTATTTTGGGATGGTTTTTCATCAGCCGCCGCTTTTTCTTTTACAGCCTGTACGGCACCGCCGTGTTCTCCCTGGTGGTGGACCTGGTCACCTTCCAGTTCACCATCCACGAGCCCATCCTGGCGGCCATCGCCGCGGGCGGCATCATGGGGGCGGGATCGGGCATCATCCTGCACTCCGTCGGCTCGGCCGGCGGCAACGACATCATCGCCGTGGTGCTCAACCAGAAGTACAACGTGCGCATGGGCACCTTCTTCTTCGGCTTCAACCTGGTGCTGTTCCTTTTCAGCTTCGGGGTGCTGGACGCCGACCTGGTGCTCTACTCCCTGATTCTGAGCTACGTCACTGCCCAGGTCCTGGACCACGTGCTCACCATCTTCAACCAGCGCAAACTGGCCATGGTGATCTCCGATCATGCGGAGGCCATCGTGGAGGCCATCCACAAGCGCCTCCACCGCGGGGCCACCTACCTCTACGGCCGGGGCACCTACACCCGCAAGCCCAAGCGCATCGTCCTGACCGTGCTCAACAACTACGAACTGAAGCGCCTGGAGGAGTTGGTCTTTAAAATCGACCCCGAGGCCTTCGTGATCTTCGAGCGCACCTTCAACGTCCTGGGCAAGGGGTTTTCCCAACGCAAGATCTACTGAGGGGGTTGCCCGGAGGACCGGCACCGGTCGGGTTCGCGGGGCCCTGAGAAAGGGTGGGTGGCGCGGCAAAGTATGATCGCAGGGTATCCGAGGGGAATACTGTAACCGGCGGGGGTGCGCGCATCACCGGTGCGGGCGGCGCCGCCGCGAGACGAGAAGTGGTTTCGAAACCTCCCCCCGGGCCCCATCGCGGCGGTGGGCGCTCGGTTCCAATCCTCGAAATAC
>DJGG01000239.1:0-994 GCA_002432195.1 Desulfobacteraceae bacterium UBA5852 | reverse complement strand
TGCGGCCGCCCTGACCTGCGACCCGATCGAAGGTTTTGAACCCGCTTCTAGCCCCGCCCCAGAGCCTCCAGCGACTCCCGGGCCTGGGGGGCCAGGCGGAAGATCTCCTCCACCCGGTCGCAGGGATAGTCGGCACAATCCGAACAATAGCGCACGCCATGCGTGCGGCCGCAGGCACGGATGCGGCACAGCGTTTCGCAGTAAAGGGTCTTGATCCCGTCGGACTTGCATCCGGTGCAGTTGATGTTCTCGGCCGTCACCGGGACGTGAAACTGCTCCCGCCATTTGCGGGCCACGCTCTCCCGCAGGGCATCGTCGTTGCGGCGGGTGGCCAGATAGGCCCCGCACTTCTCGCAATCCAGCCCGCAATAGGCGATCATGGATCCTCCTGTGGCCTGCGCGGCGGACCACCGCCGCCAGGCCCGGGCAGCCTGTGAACCAACGCTTCCTCCGCGCGGGCCGCAATGCATGGCGCGCGGGCGATGCGCAAAGCGCGGCATTCCCGCCATGACGGGATGCCTTGTAAGACGTTGCGCGGGTGCCGCAACAGCCGACCCCCGGTCGTGGATGCGGATGGCCCACAGGCCGCCAGGACTCCGGCGGTCCTCGTTCAGCGTCTTTTGAGGACGCGATAACCCCACAACAACAGCAGCGCTCCCCCGGTGGCCAAGGCAATGCTGCCGAGGTTGAACCCGGAAACCGTCCCCAGGCCGAGGCGGGTGCCGATGAAGCCGCCCACGAAAGCGCCCCCGATGCCTAAGAGACTGGTGACGATGATGCCCCCGGGGTCTTTACCGGGCATGATGAACTTGGCCAGGGCCCCGACGATAAGCCCCATCACTATCCAGGAAATGATGCCCATGCGCTGCTTCCTTTCTGATCGATGCGTGCCGGTTCACCGCCTGCCGGCGGCCGGAATGACACCCTCCGGCCGCTAATAGCGCCGACCGCCTCCCGGTCCGCCGGCTCCCCGGCCCCCGCGCCCTCCCCCGCC
>DJGG01000120.1 GCA_002432195.1 Desulfobacteraceae bacterium UBA5852 | reverse complement strand
CGCCGCAGTAGCCTGCGGCCCGTCCGCTCATGGCGCCCATTGCCTGTGGTCCTGTTCGATCGCCTCCTGGCATGGTCGTATCCTCCTTTAAATAAAAATGGTTGGTCATTGCCGGGTCATGGGGGTTCCGCACTGCGGGCATTGCCGTTCCACGCAGGGTACGCCGCGCTGGTGCGGTTCTCGCTGCCCGCATTGCGGGCAGACACACTCCCCCACGGCTCCGGCCCCCGGGGAGCCTCCCCTGCGACCCGGCCGTTGGTCGCCTTGTTGTCCCGGGCCTTTTCCGCCGCCGGTCCCCCTTCCGCGTCCTTGACCTTGCATGGTGTTGACCTCCTGAGAAATGGTGTGGGCGCCACGGAAGCGTCGACCGCCCCTCCCGTGGCAGCCGGGCATGGCATACGCCGGGCGGTCGATCTGGCCGTTCAGCCAGGCCTGGATGATGTGGGGCAGTTCCCCGGCCACGAAGGGGATCACCTGGATGCCATAGGCGCTCACCAGCCCTTGCAGGGGCCTGGAAATCGCGCCGCACACCAGCGTGCCGACCTCGAGGGTCACCAGCCGAAGTGCCTTCTGCACCGGTAGGCCTTCCGGGAGGGCTTCCCGCATTTGCCGGACCATCCGTCCGGCCTGGGCCTCGAGGAGACAAACCTCCCGCGCCGTATCGAAGACCGGCGCGATGCGGTTTTCCCAGCAGGCAAAGGCGGCTCTCTTGGATGGCATGCGACTCCCTCCTGGAACTTAAGGGAACTGCAAGAGCAATGCCACATGCCGATGCCGGCGGAGGGCACCCGGGAGAACCCTTGCCCGTAAAGGCGCGTCGAATGGCCGGGAGTGCCGGCGGACATCCTTGGGTAGCGATGGCGCTACTGAATGACCCTCGAAAGGGGTGCACAAGCGCTACGGTCGCTTCGCGGCGCGGGTGCGCCCGTCCTGCGCGGGAAGGGGGAGGCCCAGCTTTTTCATGCGGCGGAAGAGGGTGGTCTTGTGGATGCCGAGTTCCCGCGCCGCCGCCAGCCGGTTGTTGGCGGTGCGTTCCAGGGCGGCGCGGATGGCCTGGGCATCCAGGATGGCGTGGGCGGAGCGCATCCGGGCATCCGCGCCCGGGGGGGCCGCGTGGGCGGACAATTCCACGGGCAGGTGGGGAATGCCGATGGGACCCTGGCGGCAGAGGATAAAGGCGCGCTCGATGGCGTTTTGCAGCTCGCGGATGTTACCGGGCCAGTCGTGGGCCAGGAGGAGCGAGAGGGCTTCGGCGGCGACACCGGGCAGGGATTTCTGCTGCAAGCGGTTGAACCGGTCGACGAATTGGTCCACCAGAAGGGGGATGTCCTCCTTGCGCCGCCGCAGCGGGGGCAGCTCGACGCGCACCACGTTCACGCGGTAGTAGAGATCCTCCCGGAAATGCCCCAGGCGCACCTGGGCGGCCAGATCCTTGTTGGTGGCCGCAAGGACCCGCACATCGGCCTCCTCCGGGCGGGTGGCCCCCAGGGGCTCGAAGGTCCGCTCCTGGAGCACGCGGAGCAGGCGCACCTGAAGGGCCGGGCTGATCTCGCCGATTTCGTCGAGGAAGATGGTTCCTCCCCGGGCCAGGGCGAAACGGCCGGGCTTTTCCCGCTGGGCGCCGGTGAAGGCCCCGGCCTTGTAGCCGAAGAGCTCGGATTCCAGCAGAGTGTCGGGGAGGGCCCCGCTGTTGACGGCGACGAAGGGGCCCCGGTTGCGGGGGCTCAGGGCATGGATGGTCCGCGCCACCAGCTCCTTGCCGGTGCCNNGGCCACGAGCTCCTTGCCGGTGCCGGTCTCGCCGGTGATCAGCACCGTGCTGGGGCTCGCGGCGATGGCGGGCAGAACCTCGAAGACGCGCTGCATGAGGGGGCTGCGGCTGGTGAGATCCCCCACCTGGAAATGGCCCTCCAGTTCCCGGCGCAGGGCCTCGACTTCCGAGAGGTCGCGAAAGGTCTCGGCGCCGCCCGCTATTCGCCCGGCGCCGTCGCGCAGCACGGCGGTGGAGACGCTGATGGGGATGCGGTTGCCCTCCGCGTCGATGATGTACCCGGATTGGCCGATGACCGCCTTGCCCGTCTTGAGCGTCCGGCGCAGGGCGCACTCCGCCCCGCACATGCTGGAGCGGAAGACATCGGCGCACGACCGGCCGATGGCCTCCCGGCGGGGGACGCCCGTGATCTCCTCGGCGGCCCGGTTGAAGGAGGTGACGCGCCAGTCCCCATCCACGGTGAAGACGCCGTCGGAGATGCTTTCCAGGATGGCCTCCGTGGATGCCGGAGCCAGGGGGGAATTCGTGGGTGCGCGTTTGACGGTCATGCGGTCGGCGGCTCCAGTTGGCGTTGGCCCCGCGGTCGGGGTCGTGGGGGCTGATAATGGGTATATGCGCATTATATGGTTTGGTCTTGCCGTCGTGCAAGGCAGGGGTCCCGCCATGGGTGGCGGCGACGGCGGCGGGGTTCCCGGCCCCAACGGGGGGCCCATGGCGGGGGACGGAGTGGCGGCCCCGGGCTGCCGGACGCGCTTGACGCGGAGCGCGCGGAGGATTCTTGACCTCTCGGCCGCCATGGCCTATGTCTGGTGGCGGTGTGCGCAGGTTTCGCGCGGCCCTGTCTCCGGGGGGCATCGGCGGCGTTCTCCGCAGGACCTCGGTCGTTCGCCAGGCCTTTATGTGCCCCCGGCGACCGGTATCTCCCAGGCAGAGCCCTTTTCGGCGGCCGGGACTCGGTGGGCTCCCGGCGCCTAAACCGGCAAAGGTGCCCGTCATGACGGTTCCGGTGGTCATACTGCTCGTCATTGTCGCCGCAGCCCTCGTGGTTTTCATCGGCGGCTGGCTGCGGGTGGACGTGGTGGGGCTTCTGGTGCTCTCCGCCCTGGCCCTGACGGGGCTGGTCTCGGCGGACGAAGCCCTGGCGGGCTTCAGCAGCCCGGCTGTGGTGACCGTCTGGGCCATGTTCATCCTCTCCGCCGGGTTGACCTCCACGGGCATCGCCCATCGCCTGGGGGAACCCCTCCAGCGCTTCGCCAAGGGGAGCGAAGCCCTGCTGCTGGTGGCCTTGATGGCGGCCGCCAGCCTGCTGTCGGCGCTCATCAACACCGTGACGGTGGCCGCCATCCTCCTGCCGGCCACCATGGAGCTGGCGCGGCGCAGCGGGCGCCCGCCCGCCCGGCTGCTGATGCCCCTGGCCCTGGGGTGCCTGCTCGGCGGTCCCTTCACGGGCATCTCCACTCCGCCCAACATACTGGTGACCGACGCCCTCCGGGCGGCGGGCCTGACCCCATTCGCCATCTTCGACTTCACGCCCATCACTGCGGCCATCGTCTTCGCCGGCATCGCCTTCGTGGTCCTGGTGGGCCGTTACCTGCTGCCCCGGCGCGACGCGGTCGCGGACACCGACTCCCGCCGGTCCCTGGGCACTTTCTACCAACTGGACACCCACATCTTCACCACCCGCATTCCGCCGGGCTCTCCCCTGGACGGCCGCACGCTGGCCGAGAGCCGTCTGGGTTCGGCCCTCTATCTCACGGTGGTGGCGCTCCAGCGCAAGGGCGCCCTGATGCTCGCCCCCCGCCCCAGCGACCTCCTGCAGGCCGGGGACACCCTCATCGTGCACGGTCGCCCCGACCACCTGCGCCGCTTTCACGGCAGCCAGCATCTCCAGGTGGATGCCGCGCAGGGCGCCGACGACCTGATCGCCGAGCGCCTGCGGGCGGCCGAGGGCCTGGTGGCCGAGGGGTCTCCGCTGGTGGGCACGACCCTGGGGGAGAGTGGTTTGCGGCGCCAGCACCGGGTCCATGTGCTGGCCCTGCGCAGTGCGGCCGAAGGGGATGTCAAGGACCTGCGGCGGCGCGTCTTCGCGGCGGGGGACCGGCTGCTGCTGCAGGGCGAACGGGAGGCCCTGGAGGAGGCGGCGCGCCTGGGGCTGGTCCAGGACCTGCGCTTCGTGGGGGCCGGGGAGGTGACGGCGCTGGCCGGCGGCCGGGCCCACGTGTTGGCCGTGCGCGTGCCGCCGGGGTCGGTGCTCGTGGACCACGACCTGGTGGAAAGCCGCCTGGGCAATGCCTTCGGGCTCACCGTCGTGGGCATCCTGCGCGGGGACGAATGGCTCGGCATGCCGTCGCCCCAGGAAATCGTGCAGGCCGGCGATCTGCTCGTGCTCCAGGGTTCCCCGCGGGACCTGGACGTTTTGGAAGGCCTTCAAGAACTGGAGATCACGGAGCAGACCTCGAGCCTGGTGGCCGAGCTGGAGTCCCAGCAGATCGGGGTTACCGAGGTCCTGCTCTCGCCGCGCTGCACCCTGGCGGGCCGGAGCCTGGCGGACCTGCTCTTCCGCGACCACTACGGCCTCAGTGTGCTGGCCATCTGGCGCAAGGGGCGCGCCTATCGCACCGGGCTGCAGGACATGGAACTGCAGTTCGGCGACGCCCTGCTGGTGTACGGGCCGCGGCGCAACCTGGAGGCCGTGGCCCGCGACCCCGACTTCCTCGTCCTCGACCAGGCCGCGGCGCGGGCGCCGCGCCTGGAAAAGGCCCACATCGCCGCGGCCATCATGGTGGCGGCGCTCCTGAGCGCCATCCTGGGCTACGTGCCCATCGCCGTCGCCGCCCTCACCGGCGCGGCGCTCATGGTGCTCGCCGGGTGCCTGAGCATGGAGGAGGCCTACCGCGCCATCGAGTGGAAGGTCGTGTTCCTCATCGCCAGCATGCTGCCGCTGGGGGTCGCCATCGAGAACACGGGGGCCGCGCAGATGGGGGCCGAGGCGCTCATCGCCACGGTGGGCGGCCAGGGCCCCCGCTGGGTGGTGGCCGCGCTCTTCACCGTCACCGTGATCGGCACCCAGGTGATCCCCACGGCGGCCCTGGTGGTGCTCATGGCGCCGGTGGCCCTGAGCACCGCCGGCAGCCTGGGGATCTCCCCGCACCTGCTCATGATGACCGTGGCCATCGCCGCTTCGGCGAGCTTCGCCAGCCCCCTGTCCCACCCGGCGCACCTGCTGGTCATGGGCCCCGGCGGATACCGCTTCGTGGACTACGTCAAAGTCGGCGTGCCCCTGACGGTCATCGCCCTCCTCGTGTCCGTGGGGCTGCTGCCCATCCTCTGGCCGCCCTATTAGAACCCATCTCCCAAAAGTCTTTTGGCCCCATCCCGGCGTTGGAGGCGTTTTCNNNNATCCTCGACAACCAGCCGGTTGGCTGCGGTTTGAAATCCGCCTCCGCCTCGACCTGTGGGCCAAAATCCTATTTTGGAGTTGGGTTATCGTGTCTGGTTCCGAGTGCCGCTTACCTGCGGGACACGACGAAATGTCCCGGCGATGCCCCGGGCGGGCCTCCCGCCCCAGGCACGCTTCGGGGCGTCCGGCCGGGATGCGCACGACGCTCTCGGCAGATGAATGCCGTTCAGTATTTGCTTGACTATTCTGGGGGCTGAATTTAGCGTGGTCCGCGTTGCGGCGCGTGGTGGCGGGTTCACCCTTACAGGCGGAGGCGGCCCATGGCGTTCGAGCGTGTCTGGCATCGGCAATACCCGGCGGGCGTGGCGGCGGAGCTCGCTTTCAGCGACCTGACCATGCCGGAGTTTCTCACCCGCAGCGCCCAACGGTTTCCCCACCGGGCGGCCCTGGACTATTTCGGGAAGAAGATTTCCTTCGCCGCGCTCGACGACCTGGTGAACCGCTTTGCCCGGGCCTTGACCGCCCTGGGCATTCGGCCGGGCGACACCGTGGCCATGCTCCTGCCCAACATCCCCCAGATCGTCATCGCCAACTACGCCGCCTGGCGCATCGGGGCGGTGACCGCCATGAACAACCCCCTCTATACGGAACGGGAGCTCACGCACCAGTTGAACCTCTCGGATGCCAGGCTCCTGGTGACCCTCGATCTTCTTCACCCCCGGGCCCTCAACCTGATGAAGGCCACCCCGGTGGAGAAGGTGGTGGTCTGCCACATCAACGACTTTCTCCCCTTCCCCAAGAAGCAGCTCTTTCCCCGGGTGAAGAAGGCCATGTACCGGAAGATCGCACCGCGCCCGGACACCGTGGAATTCATGGCCCTGGTGCACGGACATGCCGGCGGGCCCCTGGAAAACCGGGCCGATCTCGATGCTGTGGGGGCCCACCTCTACACCGGCGGCACCACGGGGGTGAGCAAGGGCGCCATGATCACCCACCGCAACATGAGCACCAACACCCAGCAGCTGCGGCGCTGGTTCCACGACCTCAAGGACGGCGAGGAGCGCGAACTGGCGGTCTTCCCCTTCTTCCACTCGGCCGGCTTCACGGGGGTCCAGAACATGTGCGTCCTGAGCGCCTGGACGAATGTGCTCGTGCCGCGGCCGGAACCCTCGGTGATCATCGAGGTGCTCAAGAAATCGAAGCCCACCCTGGTGCCCGGGGTGCCCACGATCTACGTGGGCCTGCTGGCCGACGAGCGCTTCACCCGCATGGACCTGAGCTTCATCAAGGGCTTCGTGGCCGGGGCCGCGCCCCTGCCCCTGGAGATCATCCAGCGCCTGGAAGGGCTCACCGGCGGGACCATGCTCAATGTTTACGGCCTCACCGAAATGACCCCCATGGCCACGGCCAGCCCCTGGAAGGGGCGCAACAAGCCGGGCACGGTAGGGGTGCCCCTCCCCGACACGGACCTGAAGCTGGTGGATCTGGAGACCGGCACGCATACGGTGCCCTGCGGCGAGCCGGGGGAGGTCTGCTTCAAGGGCCCCCAGATCATGGCCGGCTACCACAAGCGGCCCGACGAGACCGCCCTCGCCGTCCGGGATGGCTGGCTCTACACGGGGGATGTGGGGGTCCTGGACGAGGACGGGTTTTTGTCCATCGTGGACCGCAAGAAGGACATGATCGTGGCCAGCGGGTTCAATGTCTACCCCAACGAGATCGACGACATCCTCTTCGGCCACCCCAAGATCCTGGAGGCCTGCTGCATCGGCGTGCCCGACGCCTACCGGGGGGAAACCGTCAAGGCCTTCATCGTGGTGCGCCCCGGGGAAACCCTCACCGCCGAGGAGGTCATCGCGTTCTGCAAGGCCAAGCTTGCCGCCTACAAGGTGCCCCGGCAGATCGAGTTCATCGCCGAGCTGCCCAAGAGTGCCGTGGGCAAGATTCTGCGCAAGGACCTGCGGGGGCGGGCGGTATCCGGGGATTGACGGGTGCCGGCCAGGCGGGACGCGCCTCAGAACGCGAAGGTCATCCCCGCGGCCCCGGGCGTCACCCGGTCCCCCAGGGCTTTGCGCAGCATCACCATCGCCAGGGCCCCCGTGCAGTGACAGGGTACCACGCGCTCCGGCGCCAGGCGCCCCAGGGCGGCAATGGTCCGCTCCAGGCGCGTGCGACCGGCCTCGAGCAGGTGGAAGCCGCCGATGACGGCCCGGATGCGCAGGCCGCGGCTCAGGCGGCCCACGTGGTGCAGCGTGTTCACCAGGCCGGCGTGGGAGCAGCCCACGCACACGATCACCCCGGCGCGGGTGTGTATCCAGAGAGCCAGGTCATCCTCGATGGAATCCGGGCGCTCACCTTGCGGGTCGAGAAAGAAAGGCCCCCCGGCATCCTCGTACGGGGTCTCCCGGGGGATGGGGCCGGTGAGTCCGATCCTGTCGTGCACCTGGAGGGGCCCCTGAACCCAGTGAAGGCGTTGTTCGTCGAGGGCGTCGAGCGCCGCCATGGATGCGGCGGGCATGTGGATCGCCCGGGGCGTTTCCCCGCGGCGGCTGTAGCGCGGGTGGACGATGCCCGGATGGCCGTAAACCCCGGCCTGCCCGGCGCAGCGCAGCACGCCGGGCAGGCCCCCGGTGTGATCGTAGTGGCCGTGGCTGAGGCAGATCAGATCGATCTCTTCTGGATCTATANNGACCAGGGCGTCGGTCCGGGCCAGGTCGACCCCCAGGGCACGGGAATTGGGTTCCAGGGCGTGGCCTTGTCCCGTGTCGAAGAGGATATGCCGGTCGTCGGCTTCGATCCACAGGGCCAGGCCGTGCTCGGTGGTGAGACCCTCCCTGGCCCGGTTGTCCACCAGGATGCGGACGGTGGCGGCGGCGCACATGCTCAAAACTCCCCGGTTTGCATGAATTTGGCCTCGGCCCAGGCCATGAGGCCATGTTCATGGAAGGGCCGTCCGTTCGGTCTCCCCGTGTCGCGCTGCCGCTGCCTCCGCGGGGGGCGGTGACAAGAGCGGCTGGATGATGCGCCGCATGATCTCCGCAGTGGGCGTGGCGGCGTAGTGGCGCACGTAGGCCCGGCCCGTGTCGCCGGCTTCCGCGATGGAAGGGTCCAGGGGTATGGCGCCGAGGAAAGGGACCCCCATGTCCGTGGCGATGCGCCGGCCCCCGCCGGACGGCAGGATCTGGGACACCTCCCCGCACCTGGGGCAGACAAAGCCGCTCATGTTCTCCACCACACCGAGCACCGGCAAATGCAGCTGACGGCAGAAGGTGATGGATTTGCGCACATCCACCGTGGCCACCTTCTGGGGGGTGGTCACCACCACCGCGCCGTCCAGGGTCCCGATCAACTGGCAGACCGACAGGGGTTCGTCCCCGGTGCCGGGGGGGGAATCGATGATCAGGTAGTCCAGGTCACCCCAGGCCACATCCTTCAGAAACTGCTTGATCACACCCATTTTCAGGGGCCCCCGCCAGATCACGGCGTCATCCGGGTTGGCCAGCAGGAAGCCCAGGGACATGACCTTCAGGCCCTCCACCTCGATGGGCAGCAGACCATCCTCGCTGCCCTGCAGGGATACCCCTTCGAGGCCCAGCATGGTGGGAACACTGGGACCGTGGATATCGATATCCAGAAGCCCCACGCGCTTTCCCGCCATCATCAGCGTCATGGCCAGGTTCACGGCCACCGTGCTCTTGCCCACGCCGCCCTTGCCGGAGAGGACGACGATCTTGTGCCGGATGCGGCAGAGCCGGGACTGGAGCTTGCGCCGCTCCGCGAACTCCTCCGGGCTCTCGTCCTTTTGGCGCTGGGAGGCGGAGCATTGCGTGTCCCCGCAGGTGTCGCAGGTGGTTCGGAGGCGTGCCGCGCCCTTGGCCGGCGCGTCCTGTCGCGGTTGTGCCGCCGCCTTGGGCGCCGCCGCCGAAGCGCTGTCGAGATCGGATGGTTTCATGGTTCTGACGTTCTCCTTTTTATGGAGGGAGACCTCGCGGGCGGCCGTCCGGCCCTTGGCCGCCGGCCTCAACCGCCCGCGTGGAACTTCCGCAGGTAGTACCGGTGTCCCTCGTGGTGCGTTTCCGTGAGATCGCCCTGGGCCACCAGCCGATCGACCACCATCCAGGAGGCCCCGGCCCGGTCCAGCAGCGCCCGCACGGCTTCCTGCCGCATGGGGTGCACGGCGGTGATGCCCAGCAGGTCGTGTTCCACATCACCGGTAAAGGCGAAGGCGTTGCCCTCATAGCCGATGAGGTATTCCACCCGTGCCACCTGGTCCGCCAAAAGGTGATACGCCCGGTTGAGGGTGGCGGGGTCCGGGCCGTGCACCCCTTTATGGGCCGGAGGCCGGGTGGGAATGCTCAGATAGGCCGTGTGGGGCTTCAAGCGGGCCAGAAACCCGGCCAGGGCCGCGATGCCGCCGTCATGGTCGTTGATCCCCTCGACAAGCATGGTTTCGGTGACCAGGGTGCCGGTGAAGGTCTCGGCAAACCCGAGCATGCCCTCCAGGATCGCCGCCAGGTCCAAGGCCTTGTGGGGCCGGTTGATGCGCCGCCACACGGCGTCCTCCACGGAATCGACCTTCAGGGAAACCCAATCCGCGTGACTCAGGGCGGCCTGGACGTCGTTGCGCCAGATCAGGGAGGCGTTGGTGATCACGCCGACCGGCAGTCCCTGGTTCTTCAGCAGGGCCACTTCGCGGCCCAGGTGGAGGTCCAGGGTGGGCTCGCCGTCCGGCACGCAGGCGAGGTAGTCGATCACCTCGCCGGCCTCCCGCGCTTTGACCATGCGGCGCTGAACCGACCGGAGAATCGCCTGGGGGTCGTAAAAGGCGCGACGGTCCACCGTCAGTCGGGTGGTGCGCCCCACCTGGCAGTAGACGCAGGCATAGGTGCACACCTTGGCCGGGATGTGGTTGATCCCCAGGCTTTTTCCGAGGCGCCGCGACGGAACCGGCCCATAGGCACAGGACAGCGCGTCAGAGGTCATCGTCCGCCCCCCGCCCGCAGCGTATGTTCGCGGATGGCGGGGGAAGCTCCCCGGCATCCGTCTGCCGGAATCGCGATACCGGACATCATGGCGGTCCTGTCTTCTTTAAGGGTATGGGTGCAAGGAGCGGGCGCGGTCGATTCAAAGCCCCGCCCCCGGGCCGCACCGGAGAATGCATGGGCTGTGCCAATAGCGGCGATCCCGGCCCGAGGGCCGATGTTCCGCCGCCAATTGGGGTGGCGCCGACCGGCCTAAGGGGTTGGCGAAAGCGTTGGGGCCTGATAGGGTGGCAGGGTTGCGACACTCTCCCCCCACCCAGGCGGCGCCCCAGGGCGCGCCTAGGACCGGAGCGATGGCCGATGGGGGCGCCGGGGGGAGAGGGCGTGCCATCTCAATGGGTTCCGACACAGAGCCACAGCCTGTTAGGGAAATCCTGCACAGAGGCGTTCAACCATGACAACCGACAGCTCCCACCGCATACCGGCGCAGGTCACCGACATCATCCTCGAGAGCATCTCGGACGGCGTTTTCACCGTGGATCACGAATGGCGGATTACCTCCTTCAACCGGGCCGCCGAACGGATCACCGGCATCCCCCGGGATCAGGCCCTGGGCAAGCATTGCTGGGAGGTTTTCCGCTCAAACATGTGCGAGACCGACTGCGCCCTGCGCCGGACCATGAAACAGGGCAAGGCCTTTGTGGACAGCGCCACCTACATCGTGAACCGCGACAAGCGCCGCATCCCGGTGGTGGTCTCGACGTCCCTGCTCAAAGAGGCGGGGGGCACGGTTCTGGGGGGGGTGGAGACCTTCCGCGACATCAGCCAGGTGGAGGAGTTGCGCAAGGAACTGGAGGGGCGCTACGCCGTCGGGGACATCGTCAGCCGCAGCCCTTCCATGCAGCGGATCTTCAAGGTGCTTTCCCAGGTGGCGGCCAGCGACAGCACGGTCCTGATCCAGGGGGAAACCGGCACCGGCAAGGAACTCCTGGCACGGGCCATCCACGAGCTCAGCCCGCGGCGGGAGAAGCCCTTTGTGGCCATCAATTGCGGCGCCCTTCCGGACACCCTGCTGGAATCCGAACTGTTCGGATACAAGGCCGGGGCCTTCACCCATGCCACCCGGGACAAGCCCGGGCTTTTCGCCCTGGCCGAGGAAGGCACCATTCTGCTGGACGAGATCGGTGATTTGAGCGCCGCTTTCCAGGTGCGCCTGTTGCGCGTGCTGCAGGAAAGGACCTTTCAGCCCCTGGGGGCCGTCAAAGCCATGCGGGCCGACGTGCGCGTCATNNTCATTGCCGCGACCAACAAGGACCTGGCCGAGCTGGTGCAGCAGGGGGTGTTCCGGCAGGATCTTTTTTACCGCGTCAACGTGGTGGGCATGGACCTTCCGCCCTTGCGGGAGCGCAAGGAGGACATCCCCATGCTCGTGGAGCACTTCATCGACCGCATGCAGCGGAAACGCGCTCCCGGGAAAGCGGTGAGCGGCATCAGCCAGGAAGCCTTGGCCTTGCTCATGTTTCACGACTTCCCGGGCAACATCCGGGAGTTGGAAAATATCATCGAACACGCCTTCGTGATCTGCCCGGCGGGGGAGATCGGCCTGCACTGCCTGCCCGAAAGCCTCCAGCTGACCTCCACCCAGCCGTTGCGGCAATTGGGGATGGAGGCCGCCGTGCGCGCCACGGAAACCCAGGTGATCCTGAAGGCCCTCGAGCGCAACCACTACAACCGGGCCGCGGCCGCCCGGGACCTGAGAATGCACAAGAGCACCCTGTATCGCAAGATCAAATCCATGCACATCCGGCTGCCGGAACTGGACGGCCGGGCCCATCCCCAAAGCCCCCGCCAACCGGCTGAATAAACAACCCTTCAGGCCGGAACGCGCCGCCGCAGGCCAGACAGCGGCCCACGGGTCCCATGGCTGGGGCCCTCCACGGTCGCGTTAAAGCGACGCTCCGGCCGCCAGAGTTGCATCCCGGCGACCGAT
>DJGG01000089.1 GCA_002432195.1 Desulfobacteraceae bacterium UBA5852 | reverse complement strand
AGGGCCGCCGCCTGGCAGACCACGGTGCGGCGCGCCAGGCGGTCGGCCCCGTAACCCGCCGCCCGCCCCTCCACCAGCATCAGGGCCCCGGCGTCCACGGCCACCTTGAGGGCGTGGTCCAGACCATGGCCGAAATCGCTGTCCAACCGCTGGCTGACGTACACCCGCAAGGCCACGAGCACGGGATCCTGCTCCAGCAGGGTCCAGGACGCGGCCACCTCCCGCGCGTGTTGGCGGTAAAAATCGGGCTCCGGAAACCGGGCCGCGATGTCACGCGCGCGCTGGCGGATGTCGACGTAAAGGGCTCTCATGACCACCATCCCCACGGACGGGCTCGACCGTCCGGCGCCGCAAACACAAAGGGGGCGGCATCCCGCTGCCGGGCGGCCTCCCCCTTATGACGCGCGATCGGCCGGTGGACCGGCGCCGCCCTCACCCGCCCGGAGCGGGCCTGAGACGCAGATGCTCCACAGCCAGCCTCGCCGCCTGATCAGGGATGCTGGGCCGCCATCCCGAAGGGGTTGCCGCAGACCTTCCAACGGCCCTCTTCCCGGACCAGATCGAAGGTTTCGTCCACGGGGTAGGTCCCCGCAATGTCGAGGGCCTTGGCAAAATAGGCGAAGACCGGATGGATGGCCCGCTTGCGTTCGGCCGTGAGGCGCACCTGGGCGCTGTCGCCCTCTTGGCCGAGGACCTGGGTCTCCACGTGAAAGAGTTGGAATTTCATGTAGTTAAGCCCGACTCCGCGCGCCCGCGCCTCCTGGTCCTGGCGGTAGATCAACTGGTCCACGAGGTCATCCCGGGCCGCCAGGTCCTGACACATGCGGCCGGTCATGGCCGGATCCAACCGATAGTAGAGGCAGGCGAAGGCCTCGGCCCCCTTGAGCGGGGTTTCCCGGATCTCGGCGGACACCATCAGCACCTGGACGCAAACCCCGAGCAGGACCACGCCAGCCAGAACCATCAGATCGCGCACCCTCATCATGTGAACCCTTCTCCTTTTCATCGTGGCGCGGGATTCGTGCAGGGGGTGGCCGCGCACCGCAACCCCCTCCCTTTCGCGCCCTGACCGCCACCAAACCGCCGGCTGCCGCTAAATTGTGTTCCGATATCACATAATAAGCGGACTGCCAAGGATTTTGCCCCCCATTCCGGGCCCCCCTGGCGCTTCCCCGCAGGCCGCCCCGCTGACCAGGCCGCCATGTAGATGTTGCGCTATTTCGCACTTGACATACAATATGTTGTGTGAAAAGTGAAAATCTCGCTGAGAGCACCGTCCGCAGAGGGAATCCCGGTGCCGGATATCCGATGCGGTCATCTCCCCGCTGCCCTGTCGACCCGCGCCCGCTCCATCCGGCCGAACCCCCGCGGTCCGCGCCCCGCAGCTCCGGTCTGCCGGAAAGGTTGTCGCCACTCGAGGCCCTGAAAGGGGCCGCCACCAGGAGGAAGTCATGGCTCCGAGCCGCAAAACGATCGTCCGCGAAGATGGCCAGTTGGACCTCACCGCCTACCGGCTGGACGACACCCTCTTCACCGATCTGCTGATCCGCGAAAACGCCCTCAACACCGACCTGGCCATGCACATCAGCCGCCAGTTGCGGGACGAGATCGCGCGCCTGGAGGGCCCCACGGTCACCATCCCCATGATGGAGCGCATGATCGAGGAGAAATTGCGGGAGTTCGGCCTGGACCCCTCCAACCCGGTGCGCCTGGATCTCTCCGTCTTCCGGCGCAAGGGCCCGGTGATCACCGGCAATGCCCGCACCGTGCTGGAGCGGCGCTACCTTAAGAAAGACCCCATGGGGCGGGTGGTGGAAAGCCCCGAGAAGATGTTCCGCCGCGTGGCGCGCCATATCGCCAAGGCCGAGAAACTCTACGGCAAAGAGGATCTCGTGGAGCGCATGGAGGAGAGCTTCTACGCCCTGATGACGGAGTTCAAGTTCCTGCCCAACTCCCCCACCCTGATGAATGCCGGCCGGCGCCTGGGGCAGCTGGCCGCCTGTTTTGTGCTCCCCGTGGAGGACAGCCTGGACGGCATTTTCGCGGCCCTCAAGAACGCCGCCCTGATCCACAAATCCGGCGGTGGCACGGGGTTCTCCTTCACCCGCCTGCGCCCCAAGGACAGCCGCGTGGGCACCACCGGCGGGGTGGCCTCGGGGCCGGTATCCTTCATGAAGATCTTCAACACGGCCACGGAGCAGGTGAAGCAGGGGGGTACCCGGCGGGGAGCCAACATGGCCATCCTGCGGGTGGACCACCCCGACATCCTGGAGTTCATCCACTGCAAGAAGGATCATGCCGCCCTCAACAACTTCAACATCTCCGTGGCGGTCACCGACGCCTTCATGCAGGCCGTGAAGGACGACGAAAGCTACGATCTCATCAACCCCCGGGACGGCAGCGTCACCGACCGCCCGAACGCCCGGGAGGTCTACCAGGCCCTGGTGCGCCAGGCCTGGGACAACGGAGACCCCGGCATCATCTTCCTGGACCGCATCAACCGGGACAACCCCACCCCCGCCGTAGGGGCCATCGAAAGCACCAACCCCTGCGGGGAGCAGCCCCTGCTGCCCATGGAGGCCTGCAACCTGGGCTCCATCAACCTCGCCAAGTTCGTCATCGCCGACAACGGCGGCGCTGTCGTGGACTTCGAGGGCCTCAAGGAAACCGTGCGGCTCTCCGTGCGTTTCCTGGACAACACCATCGACATGTCCCAGTACCCCCTGGCGGAAATCGACGCCATGGTCAAGGGCAACCGCAAGATCGGCCTGGGGGTCATGGGTTTCGCCGACATGCTCTTCCAGCTGGGCATCCCCTACAATTCCGAGGAAGCCCTCGAAACCGCCGCCATCGTCATGCGCGCCGTCCGGGACGAGGCCTGGGAAGCTTCCCGCGGCCTGGCCGAGGAACGCGGCGCCTTCGGCAACTGGGAGCAGAGCATCTTCGCCGGGGACCCCCAACGCCGCTACCGCAACGCCACCACCACCACCATCGCCCCCACCGGCACCCTTTCCATCATCGCGGGCTGCTCTTCGGGCATCGAGCCGCTCTTTGCCCTCTCCTTCGTGCGCACGGTGATGGACAACGACAAGCTCACCGAGATCAACCCGCACTTCGAGGACACCGCCCGGGAGCGGGGCTTCTTCAGCGACGAGCTCATGGCCCAGGTGGCCGCCAGCGGCAGCATCCGCGACTTCACCGAAATCCCGGCCGATGTGCGCCGGGTCTTCGTCACGGCCCACGACGTCTCCCCCGAATGGCACATCCGCATGCAGGCGGCCTTCCAGCAGCACACCGACAACGCCGTCTCCAAGACCGTGAACCTGCCCCGCGACGCCACCGTGGCCGACGTGGAGCGGATCTACAACCTGGCCTACGACCTGGGTTGCAAGGGGGTCACCATCTACCGCGACGGCAGCAAGGAGCACCAGGTGCTGTCCATCGGCCGCCGCAAGGATGCCGAGGTCCTGCCCCCGCCCCTGAGCCCCGTCAAGGAACGCCCCGAGACCCTGGAGGGCTTCACCACCAAGATGAAGACCGGCTACGGCGCCCTCTACGTCACGGTGACGGAGATGGACGGCCAGCCCTTCGAGGTCTTCGCCACCATCGGCAAGTCCGGCCGCTCCACCACCGCCAAGACCGAGGCCATCGGGCGCCTGGTATCCCTTTCCCTGCGGGCGGGGGTCAAGGTGGAGGAGATCGTGCAGCAGCTCAAGGGCATCGGGGGGGAGCACCCCATCTTCCAGGAGGGCGGTCTCGTGCTCTCCATTCCGGATGCCATCGCCCGGGTGCTGGAGAAGCGCTACCTCAAGCCCAACGGGGTGAAGATCGCCACCGTCGCCAGCAACACCCTCCTGGGGGAGAAATGCCCCGAGTGCAGCCAGATCGTGAGCTTCGAGGAAGGCTGCATGATCTGCCACTTCTGCGGCTACACCAAGTGCGGATGACACACGCTCCGTGCGGCCGCACGGATCATTGAGACTGTCCGCGTCCGCCCCCGCACAGGGGGCGGACGCGGGCGGGATAGTGCCTCCCTCGGGAACCGATCTGGGTCCACGATCCGACGCCGCTGCCCCTCTTCGCCGATTCTTTGCGGAGCGCACCCTCACGTCGGACCTTTTCGTCTGATACCCCTCCCGCCCGGGAGGTCGCCGGCTTTTCCTCCGTACCCCCCGGAACGCGCCGGGATAATCCACTACGGAGCAATCCGCATGATCGGCGCCATCGCCGGCGACATCATCGGGTCGGTTTACGAACCCCGTCCCATCGAGACCAGGGGCTTCCCCCTCTTCCACCCCCGCGGCCGCTGCACCGACGACACGGTCCTCACGGTGGCCGTGGCCCGGGCCATCCTGGAAGACGGCGACTACCGGAGGGCCTTCCTCGACCTGGGCCGCCGCTATCCCAACGCCGGCTACGGCGCGTCCTTTATGCGCTGGCTTCACTCCCCCGATCCCCAGCCCTATGGGAGCTGGGGCAACGGTGCCGCCATGCGGGTGAGCCCCGTGGGATTCGCCTTCCACACGGAAGCGGAGGTCCTCGCCGAAGCGGCCCGGTCGGCCGCTGTCACCCACGACCACCCCGAAGGCATCAAGGGCGCCCAGGCCACGGCCCTGGCCGTCTTCCTAGCTCGCATCACCCACGACAAGGCCCTCATCAAAAGGGAGATCAGCGCTCGCTTCGGCTACGACCTCTCCCGCACCGTGGATGCCATCCGCCCGGACTATACCTTCGACATCTCCTGCCAGGGAACGGTCCCGGAGGCCATCGTGGCCTTCCTGGACGCCCACACCTACGAGGACGCCGTGTGCAACGCCGTTTCCCTGGGGGGCGACAGCGACACCTTGGCCTGCATCACGGGGGGCATCGCGGAGGCCTACTACGGCAAATTGGACAGCTCGGTCATCGGAAAGTTGAGGGCGATCCTGCCGGCGGATCTTTGGGAGGTGACGGAGCGGTTCGGGAAGATGCACCGGCCCGGAATGTGGACCGGTTACCCATAAGCCGGCACGAGTCTGAACCCGCACCGATATGGGGCCAGGTTCCTTTGGACGGCCACAAATATACCATTTGTCATAATTATGAAATGTAGTATATTTTGGCAGACTCAGGAAAAGGGGGCCGTCATGAACCTGCAAGTCCTCGCTCAGAATATACGTCGCTTGCGCACCGGCAGGCACTTTAGCCAGAGCGCCCTGGCAACCGGCGCGGGAATCTCCCTGCCGGCGGTCAAGAACCTCGAGCTTGCCAAGAGCGAACCGCGCATGCGCACCTTGCAGGCCGTGGCCAAGGCCCTGGGCGTCAAGCTGCCGGAGCTGTTTCAACCGGTGCGCGAACTGCAAAGCGTGCGCTTCCGCTCCACCAAGCGGATGCAGAACCGCGAAAACGTCCTGGCCGATGTGGCCCGCTGGCTGGACGATTTCAACTATTTGGAAAAAGCGCTGAAGTCGCGTTTGACTTTCCGTCTCGAACCGGTCCTGGCGCGCTGCTCCCCAGCGGCCCCGGCGGAAGCCGCCGGGTTGTGCCGGAAAAAACTGGGCCTCAAGCCCGACGAGCCCATCCACGACGTCTGCGGCCTGCTGGAAAGCGCCGGTGTCAAGGTCCTGTCGGTGCCAATGGCCTCGAACGGCTTCTTTGGTCTCGCGGTGGGACCGGATGACGGCGGACCGGCCGTGGTGGTGAACGTCTGGGAGCGGATTTCCGTGGAGCGACGCATCTTCAGCGCCGCCCACGAGCTCGGCCACCTCATGTTGCATCCGACCGCTTTCGATGTCACCCAGGTGGAGGAAAGCCGCGTAGAAGAGCAACAGGCCGACCGCTTCGCAGGCCACTTCCTGCTGCCCGACGAGGGCTTCCGCAAGGAATGGGGCGACTCGGCGGGCCTCCACTGGGTGGACCGGGTGCTCAAGGTCAAGCGCATCTTCCGGGTCAGCTACAAGGCGGTCCTGGCCCGGCTCCAAGAACACGGCGCAGCCGATCGAACCATCTGGATGAAATTCCACCTCGCCTTCCAGCAGCGCTTCAACCGCAAGCTCGCCTTCAAGGAAGAGCCCGAGGGCCTCGACCCCGCCGAGCCCTTCGGCCTTCAGCGCTTCGACTTCTACGAGGACCGCTTCCGCCGCCTTACCCGGGAGGCGCTGGAGAAGGATAAGATATCGGTCAGCCGGGGTGCGGAGATCCTTGGAGTGGGCGTCGATGAAATGCGCGAGCTCCAGCAGAACTGGGACGTCGCCCTGTGAGCCACCGATCAGGACCTCCCAGGCCGATGATCCTCGACGCCTGTGTCCTGATCGATTTCATCCAGGCCGACGCAACCGTGCTTTCCCGGCTGGCGGATCACATAGGGCCGCTGCACGTTTCCAGCACCGTGGTGGCGGAGGTCAACGCCATCGAGGAGGAAAATGACCTGACGGAACTCGGGCTGATTCCCATCGAGCCGACTTTGGAAGACGCCTTCGCCGCAGCCAGCCACACCGGAGCCACCTCTTTTCAGGACCGCCTTTGCTTGCTGGCGGCCAAACGCCACGGCCTCATCTGCGTGACCAACGACAAAAACCTGCGCAAGCTCTGCCGTGGGGAGGGCGTACATACGTTATGGGGGTTGGAGCTGCTGGCCAACTTGCACCAAGCTGAAGGAATATCCGCCAAAGAGGCCGAAAGCATCGCCGTGGCCATACAGAAGTCCAACCCCAGGCACATCACCGACAAAATCGTTACGCGCCTGATGGAGATCATTCGGCGGAAAGGAACTCGTTGATTATAATCACCGCCCCAGATGGTGGAAACTCCTCACATAGGAAAACTATCTCGTGAATAATCCGAAAAGCATAAAGCATGGATGTACCGATACCCACCCGCAGGAGATGGTAATCGCGGAACGATGAAAGACGACAAGCCTCGTACCAGAAGACAGCAACGGAGCAACAGCACCCGTACCCGCTATGATCGGGTGCACTTCGAGTACTACGTACGCCCGTTTCTGCTGATGCACGAGGAGTATCGCCGATACCGGGCCATTGGTATCGTCGAGTCCTGCCACCCGATTAGGCGTAGGTTCTGGCAACATGTGCCGCAAGGCACCTATGATAGGGATCAATCAATCGAGCTACTGCAGGCCTATCTGAAGTCTCTGAACTCAGAAGCGCGGCAGACATTCTCTCGTCATTCTATTGCCTACTGGTTGCACGTCTATCGCCGATTGTCACCGGGTCCTATTGGGGCAGACGAGCGACCGCAATCGATAGGACTTACCCGAGCGGTTTTCGAAGCTGCCCTGCAGAAACACGCTACCCACGAGTTCTGTAGCGGAATCGGGGAAAGCAAAAGGATGCCGATCGGGCAGGTTCTCGCAGGTGCTCTTCTCGCTGAACAATTCGAGACAGAACGAAAGGCCCTTTTGGATGCACCGGACCAGCTCGTATTGGCTGAGTTCACGACGGTAAGTCTGGCTGATGTCTACCAGGCCGAGATGTTGGCGTATGAGGTGTGGCGTACCGGCGCGATGCTTCGCATAGTCGGCCAAGGAGCTAAAATAGTGGCAACTGGCCCTCCTGACTACATGGCCGACACCCGATCTGAGGAACTTGCCTACCTTGTTGCCAACTATGATGATCGGATTCATCACATGCCAGCAACATCTGCCGGCGTGACCTATGCGGAGGAGGACGACGGGCACGAAACCGCTTTCTTCCCTACATACAACCTAGGAGGTGTAACCGCAAAAGTGATCAACCCTCTCCTCCGGAGGTTGTACGACGTCGAGATGAACGAGGACTTAGTCCTGAACTTCATGTGGATCCCTTTCAACCTTCGCTCCTACCGGATGATGCACATGCCGCTGGCTGAGGCATTTGAGAAAAGGCACGGAGTCCCGCTGGATGTCGTCCTGACTACTATCGGTGCGTTAAGTGCATGGGCTATGGAGCGGTGGCTGATGGGTGGCATAGCTGACTTTCTGCGCCTATGGCAACGCGCCTACACGGGCCCGCACGATTCCGGTAATATTCTCGATTCTATCCAGCAGTATTGGACCAAGGGCTTGGCCCTAGTCGGAGCACCGCAAGTCGTACCTGACCCAGTTACCATTCAGGCGGGTATCAGCTTCTGGACGTTGGGGACGGACCAAGTCGATCGCATTGATACCGTCTACTCTGGCCCGCACCAACTTCTGCTGCCAGTGGGAAAGGGCCGCTTCTTTGTCGATTACGCCTGGATACTCAGGAGGCTGTATGACTTGTTCGTAGGGGTCTCCATCTCTGACGGGAACTTTAAGGGCAACGCTCTAGAAGTTGCTATAGGCCGCGGCCGATCAGCCTTACCGACTCGCCCGTGCATCGCGTCCGACGGCGCACGGCGACAGGTGGACTTCGCCACTGCCGTTGGCGAGCACTTGGTAATTGCAGAGTGCAAAGCCGTGGCAAGATCCATAGCATTCGATAGAGGTAGGCCTGAAGCCATTAGGTACCGCCAGAATCACGTCGTTGATCGCGGTCTGCAGCAAGCTGACGACAACGCGAAGTGGCTGGCGGCACGACCACGCGGCAGGAACTATGATGTGACCATCTACAAGGATATACTGCCAGTCGCAGTCAGTCCATTTGTTGAGTTCATGCCCTCACTTAACTACCGTTACTGGATCAATGGCACACTGCCGAGAGTCTTGACTCCCGACGAACTCACGTCTCTGCTGTCGCGCCCGGACCTTGTCGCGACCGCAATGAACAGAGTCCGCATTACCTCACCGTCGAATGCCTCATAGACGTGGCGAATATGGAGGACAGCCATTAACTCAACTTTCGGGATCGG
>DJGG01000091.1:11256-11960 GCA_002432195.1 Desulfobacteraceae bacterium UBA5852 | reverse complement strand
AGGGTGACGATGCGGTCCCCCAGGAAAATCGCCTCGTCGATGTTGTTGGTCACGAAGACGACGGTTTTCCTTTCCGACTCCCAGATGCGCACGGTTTCCTTCTCCATGTAAATGCGGGTCTGGGCGTCGAGCTGGCCGAAAGGTTCGTCCAGCAGCATCACCTCGGGGCCGCTGGCATAGGCCCGCGCAATGCCGACCCGCTGCTTCATGCCCCCGGAGAGCTGGTGGGGATAGTGCTTCTCGAAGCCTTCCAGGCCCACGAGCCGGATGTACTTCATGGCGATCTCCCGGGCCTTGTCCCGGGGCTCGCCCCGAAACCGCCTTCCCAGCATCACGTTCCCCAGCACCGTCCGCCAGGGCAGGAGCATGTAGCTCTGGAACACCAGGCCCCGGTCCGGTCCCGGGCGGTCGACCCGGCGGCCGTCCAGGAAAACCTCCCCCGTGGTGGGCTTTTCCAGGCCGGCGATGATGCGCAGCAGGGTGGACTTTCCGGACTGGCCGGGGCCGAGGACCACCAGGAATTCATTCGGCTCCACCGCGACGCTGATGCCGTCCAGGACATGGACCCGTTGGCTGCCCTTCTGGATGAACACCTTGCTGACGTCCTTCCAGATGATCTTGTGGTGGTTTTGCATGGCGGCGCCTTTGCTCGGAATTAAGTTGCATGACAAACAGCAGGGAGTTCAACAGCCGGTGGTCAACAG
>DJGG01000091.1:11078-11226 GCA_002432195.1 Desulfobacteraceae bacterium UBA5852 | reverse complement strand
GCGCCTCAGGCCGAAATGCTGCATTGCGGCCCGAGACGTGGTTGTCCACAGGCGCATAACCGCAATCCCCAGGGCCGGCGACAGGACGCGGCCCCGTGGGTCGGGGGGAGCGCAATCCCGCCACCGATGGGCCGTGTCCCGGAAGTTA
>DJGG01000091.1:10433-11018 GCA_002432195.1 Desulfobacteraceae bacterium UBA5852 | reverse complement strand
GTGGGGGGTTGTCGTTCCCAGGAAACGGGCAAAACTCGCCCTCAAGAGCGCCTAAGCCCCGGCGCTGCCCTCAAGGAAGATAGCGAGGGCGCACTTTGGCACGTGGGCACGAATGAAGCCTGTCGCGGCGCCGGCGCCCAGGCGCTCTAAAGGGCTCAAACAGTTGCCCGTCCCCTGGGAACGACAACCCCCCACCCCTTTCTTCCCCATCAACGGTGCCAGACGACTTGGACTTGTTCCCCATATGTCCGGAATATGACCATAGAACCCATCGCAAATAATGGATTTTTGTTCCGGAGCAAGGCGAAACCTGTTTTTAAATCCTCGGCACACAGCTGTATGCCGAGGGTTTGAATGCCGGCGGCAACGCCGCGCCGGGGCCAAGAGCCTTTTTTGCGATGGGTTCTAAAACCCGCTGATATCCCTGCGCCAGGGGCAGAGGAACCTTTCCAGCCAGCTCATGACCACGCTCGTCAGCCAGGCCACGATGGCGATCATGACCATCCCCGCCAGAATGAGGGACGGCTTGGAGGAATTCATGCCGCTGATGATGAGAAACCCCAGGCCCGAGCGGGCGCTGACCAG
>DJGG01000091.1:10184-10377 GCA_002432195.1 Desulfobacteraceae bacterium UBA5852 | reverse complement strand
GCGGCCAGGACGCACATCCAGGCCATGCTCATGGAGATCTGCAGGCCGGCGAAAATCGCCGGCAGGGACGCCGGAAAGCAGATGTGCAGGATCTCGTCGCGTCGCCCGCCGCCCGTGGTGCGGATGACATCGTAGAGCTCGGGTTCCACCAGGCGGACCCCGTTGTAAGCATTCAACAGGCAGGGCACGAAGG
>DJGG01000091.1:0-10135 GCA_002432195.1 Desulfobacteraceae bacterium UBA5852 | reverse complement strand
CCTTGGAGGTCTCGCCGATGCCCAGCCAGAGAATCGCGATGGAGATCCAGGCGATGGGCGGCATGGGCTTGAGCAGGTCGAAGATGGGCTTCACCACGGCCCGCACATAGTCGTTCAGCGCCATGAAGAGCCCCAGGGGGATCGCCAGGGCCGAGGCCAGCGACCACCCGACGAGCACCCGCCGGAAACTGGCCCAGACATGGCCCCACAGGGTCAGGCCCGCCAGCCGGCTGCCCGTCAGCCGGTAGATTTCCTGCATGACCTCCTGGGGCCGGGCCAGGCTGTTTCCCAGGATCTTGTGGGCCGCCAGAAAGTCCCACAGGAGAAAAAAACCCGCCACGGAAATGGCGTGCAGCGTCCAGCGCGATTGGCAGATCCGCAGAAACAGATTCCGATCGATCTCCGGCTTCACCGGATTGACGCACTCATTGGCCACATCCGAAGCGCCCATGGATTATCTCCTTATACCCGCCAGCAACTTCTTCTCCAGTCGATCGATCGCCACCCCGATGACCGCCCCGGTGAGACCCACCGACACCATCCCCAGCACCACCAACCCCGGCAGGGTCAACTTGCGGCCGATGGTGATGAGAAAACCCAGGCCCGTGTCCGCCGCGATCAGTTCCGCGGCCACCAGGGTCGTCCAACACGTGGCCAGCGCGATCTGGAGGGCGCCGAAGACCATGGGCAGCGCCGAGGGGATGCAGATGTTGAGGAAAATATTCCAGTCGGAGGCGCCGTAGGTGCGGGCCATCTGGATCAGGGTCGGGTTGGTCATCTTGACGCCGTAATAGGAGTTGATCACGCAGGGAATGAACCCGGCCATGGTGATGATGAACACCTTGCCCGACAGATCGATGCCGAACCAGTAGATCGTGAGGGGAATCCAGGCGATGGAGGGGATGGGGCGCAGCATCTCGAAAATCGGCCGGGCCAGGCCCTCGGCGAGGTTGAACCATCCCATCAGAAGCCCCAGGGGAATGCCCACGGCAAGCGACAGCAGGTATCCGCTGAAGGCCTCCTTAATGCTGGTCCAGGCATGCACGGTCCAGATCGCCCCGTCGGGGTTGGGCTGGTGCAGCTTGACCCAAAACAGCTTGATGACCCCCAGGGGCGACTCCATCATGGTCCGCGGTACCACCCCCAGGTCGATGACCAGCTGCCACACGAGGAAAAAGGCGGCAATGCTGGCCAGGGGCAATACCTTCAGCAGCAACGGGGTTTTGACTTTTACCGCTTCATACGCCTTGGCCATGGAAGTCTCCCTCGGGTCCGCGGATGGAGGACCGCCGCCGCCGTGCAGCAGCGACGCGCCGTCGGCCGGTTGGCCCCCCGGCAGCCCGCCTCCCCGGACCGGCCGCAAAGCCCATCGGCCGGTCCGGGGGCGGCAGGCGTGGTAGCCTTACTCGGGAATGGGAAGCTTGACCAGCTTGAGGTACTTGTCCGTCACGTAGGGCATCCGGGTCACCTTATCCCGTTCCTCGGGCTGGAATTTGCCGACCTTGGTGAAAAAGTCGGCGATGTCGGCCTGCCACGCGTCGGCATTGCTCTTGAGGGGGGACCCCTTCAAGGCGGCGAGCTGCTCGTCGAGGGTGAACATGGGGCGCATCTCCAGCTCGAGCTTGGCGAATTCCGGCGACATGTCGTAGCCGGCCCATTCCTTGTAGAACTCGATGAGCTCGGGAGCCATCTTGGCGCCTTGCCTGCGCATGTGATGCTGCACGCGGATGTACATCCGCAGGAATTTGGCCACGGTTTCAGGGTTCTTCTCACAGAAATCCTTCACCCCGATGAGCGTGGTCATCAGGGGCGCATCACAGCTGTGCAGATCGCCGGCGATCTTCCAGCCCTTTTGCATGCCGATATACTCCATGGGCGCCCAAAGGGCCACGAAGTCCCCTTCCCCGGACTCGTAGGCGGCCAGCGCCTGGGGGTTGTCCATGTTCTTGATGACCACGTCCTGTTCCGTCAGGCCGAAGACTTCCAGGTATTTCACCATGGTGTACTGGGAAGAGGTCACCATGGTGGCCAGGAAGGTCTTGCCCTTGATCAGCTCCGGGCTGCCGTAGACGTCCGGGAACTTGGGGTTCCAGCCCTTGACCTTCAAAACCGGACTGTCCGGCCGGACCAGGACCGCCTCCGTGCGGGTATCCATGTAGCTGATGCCGATCAGCTGGGCCTCGTAGCGCAGGGCGCCGATGATCTGGCCGACACCGCCGGTGGATCCGAGAACCCAGGCCTTGGCCGGAATCCCCTCCATCTGGGCGGGGCCGGAGTCGAAGAAATGCATTTGCAGGTCCAGGCCCTCCGCCTTGTCCCAACCCATTTTCTTGGCGTACCAGGGAACGAAGGACTCCGTGGAGGGCATCCAGCAGGTGTCCAGCTTGATGAGCTCCTTGGCGCCGGGGGCCGACACACCGAAGACACCCACGACCAGGGCGACAAACAGGATAAAACCAACCCACCGCTTTCGTGATGTGACCATTCTCTCCTCCTCCGATGGTGATCAAACGGGATTGAATTGGCCGAACTCTCAGGCCGTCCGCATTCCATTGGCCGCCAGCACCCGGGGGCGCCGACGGCCAGACGCACGCTGCAAACGCTGCCCTACCACCACTGGATCAGATCGGTGACCTCCTGGCGCAGGGCCACGAATTTGGGGTCCATGACGTTCCGGGGCCTGGGCAGATCGACGATGACCTCCTTTTTGATGGTGGTCGGCTTGTTGCTCAGCACCAGGATCCGGCTGCCGAGGTAGACCGCCTCCTCGATGTTGTGGGTGACGAACAGCACCGTGCTCCGGAGGGTCTGCCACAACCGGATCAATTCGTCCTCGAGGTAGTAGCGCAGCTTGACGTCGAGCTGCCCGTAAGGCTCGTCCATCATCAGCAGGTCGGGGTTGACCGCGAAGGCCCGGGCCACGGCGATGCGCTGCTCCATGCTGGCCGATACCTGGTTGGGGTAGAGATCCGCGCAGTCGTCGAGCCCCACCAGCTCCAGGATGTAGTCCAGCCGCGCCGCGAGCTTTTCCGGGGGGAAGTTCTTGACCTCCATGCCGTAGGCCACGTTGCGCCGCACCGTGCGCCAGGGCATGCAGGTGCTTTCCTGGAAAACAAAGGAGATGTTGTGCTTCTTGGGGTCGGCCTCCGCGCCGTCGATCAGGATGTTGCCGCGGGTGGCCGGCAGCAATTTGGAGAGGGTGTTGAGGAACGTCGTTTTCCCGCAGCCGGTGGGGCCCACGATGCACAGCAGCTCGCCGTCGTACACGTTGAAGCAGATGCCGTCCAAGACCGTGAGGTCATCGAAAATTTTGGTGAGATGCTCCACGCGGATCTTGACCTTCTTCTCCTGGTGCTCGGGCATGTTTCCCCTCTGTTATCCACAGGCTGATGGAGGCCAACCCTCAAAAGGACCTTGCGATGGCCGCGGACCTCATCCGGCGTTTCCCGGCGCGGTCGCGGCCGCCATGATCATTGCTCCTCCGGCAGGGAGGTGATGGTGCCGTCCCAGGTGTCCACCTTGCGGGCCGCGGCGTCGTCCTCGGGGAACCACGTGGAGGTGATGTTCTTGGTTTCCGTGAAAAAGGCGAAGCCGTCCCGGCCCATCACGTGGAGGTCCCCGAAAAAGGACTTCTTGTGCCCCGTAAAGCCGAATATCCCCAGGGGCACCGGAATCCCCACGTTGACCCCCACCATGCCCCCATGGGTGCGCCGGGCGAACTCCCGGGCAAAGTGCCCGTTCTGGGTGTAGATCACCGACCCGTTGGCGAACCGGCTGGCGTTCATGATCTTGAGCCCTTCCTCGAACCCCGCGACCCGCTTGATGCACAGCACGGGGCCGAAGATCTCCTCGCGCCCGATGGCCATGGACTCGGTCACATGGTCGAAAATCGTGGGGCCTACGAAAAACCCGTTTGCGCAGCCGGCCGGCACCCGGGGGTTGCGGCCGTCCACGATGAGTTCGGCGCCCTCGCGAAGGCCGGTGGCGATCCAGTCCGTGACGTACTTGAGGTGGCCCGCGTTCACCACCGGTCCCAGGTCGGTGCCCTTGTCATAGGCGGGGCCCAGGCGTCTTTCCCCCGCCAATTTCCGCAGATGGCCGATCAGCTCCCCGGCCACCGCGTTTTCCACCACGATGACCGGCAGGGCCATGCAGCGCTGCCCCGCGCAGCCGCAGAAGGCATTGATGATCCCCATGGCGGTGCGCTCCACCTTGCAGTCCCGGAGCACCAGGGCGTGGTTCTTGGCCTCGCACAAGGCCTGCACCCGCTTGCCGTGGGCCGCCGCGGTGGCATAGATATGCTGCCCCACCTGGGTGGAGCCCACAAAGGAAATGCCGCTGATGTCCGGGTGCTTCAACAACAGCTCCGCCTCGTGGCGGCCGGCGGTGAAGACATTGATGACCCCGTCCGGAATCCCCGCCTCCTGCCAGAGCTCCATCATGCGCAGCGAGGATTGGGGCACGAAACTGGCGGCTTTCAGCACCATGCAGTTGCCGGTGGCGACACAGATCGGGGTCATCCAGCCGTGGGGAATCATGGCCGGAAAATTCCAGGGCGCGATCCCCGCGAACACCCCTAAGGGCTCGTGGACCTGCACCGTGTCGTATCCCGTGGAGACCTGCATCAGGGACTCGCCCTTCATCAGGTGCGGCGCGCCGCAGGCGAACTCCACCACTTCGCTGACCTTCAGGATGTCCCCCATGGCCTCTTGCCACTGTTTCCCCATTTCGACGGCCAGCAGGTGGGTCAGCTCCTCCAGATGCCGGTCCAGCAGGTGCTTCATGCGGAACAGCACCTGGACGCGCTTGCTCACCGGTGTTTCGGCCCACCGGGGGAAAGCCTCCCTGGCCGCGGCGATGATGTTTTCGACCTCGGCGGTGGTGCACTGGGGGGCGCGGGCGATGACCCCGCCCGTGGAGGGGTTGACGCACGGCATGTAGGTCTCGGTGGTGGAGGTCAGCCACCGGCCGCCGGCATGGTATTTCAGCTTGCGGACCCGGTAGCCCGGATCCGGATGGCCGGCGGCGGGGGCTTCCTCGATGAAATAGCGATCCTGTTGATCTTTCGACATGCGCTGGTACTCCTCCTTTGACAGCGGGCGGCAATCGGCGACGCGGCCCGGCTTGGTTTACAGCCGGCGGCAGGCCTCACCCAGAACCTCGGCGATGAATTCGACATTCGCGGAATCGACGCAGATGGGCGGGTTGATCCGCAGGACGTTGCCGAAAATCCCGCCGCGCCCCACGATCAGGCCCCTTTCCTTGGCCACTTCGGCCACCCGCGCGGCCTCCTCGGGAGCCGGCGTTTTGGCGGCGCGGTCCTTGACCAGCTCCACGCCGAGCATGAGCCCACGGCCGCGGAAATCCCCGATCACGTCGCAGCGCGCCTTGAGGGCTTCCAGCCGCTCCTCGAGCAGCGCCCCCATGCGCCGGGCGTTGTCGCGCAAACCATCGACCTCGATGGCCCGCAGCACCCCGCGGCCGGCGGCGCAGGCCACGGGGTTGGAGCCATAGGTGTTGAAGAACTTCTTCTTGGCCATGGCCTCGGCCACCTCGCGGCGGGCCACCACGGCCGCCAGGGGATAGCCGTTGCCGATGCCCTTGGCCATGATGACGATATCCGGGACCACTTCGTGGGCCTCGAACCCCCACATGTCAGTTCCCATGCGGCCGAACCCGGTCTGCACCTCGTCCACGATGCAGACCCCGCCGGCCGCGCGCACCCGCTCGAAGGCCCCCTTCAGGTAGCCCGCGGGCAGCGGTATCACGCCGCCGTACCCCTGGATCGGTTCGGCGATGAACCCGGCGACGGCGCCCGGCGTCGACGAGTTGATCAGGATGTCGATCTCCTCGACATAGGGCTGCACCGTGGCCCCGTGCACCCCCCGGTACTGGTCCGGGTTGTGGACATGGAGAATCCCCGGGCTCGGCGGCAGGGCGTGCCGGCAGGTGGCGATCCCGGTGAGGGACATGGAAGCGAAGTGGAGCCCGTGAAAGCAGTTGCGCAGGGCGATGATGTCGAAGTTGCCGGTGTACAGGCGCGCCATGAGCAGGGCCAGGTCCGCCGCCTCGGCGCCACTGTTGACGAAATGGGCCACCCAGTCGTGGCCGGCGGGCATCTTCCCCACCAGCTCCTCGGCCAGGTGGGCCGGCACCGGCTGGTAGTACATGGTGGTGCAGTGCACCAGCTCCTCCATCTGCCGCCGCACCTCACGGTTGACCAGCGGATGGCAGTGGCCGACGCTGATGCAGAGGTTCTGGGCCAGGCAATCGAGGTACTTCCGGCCCTTTTCGTCCCACACGTACTGCATCTCGCCGCGTTTGAGGATGATGGGCTTCTGGAAGGCCACAAAGGTCCGCAGGGACGGGGACATGAACTTGTGGCGGCGCTCCAGGGTCGCCTCGTAGTTCCAATCGGTCTCGATGGGCGCATAGTCTTTCATCGTCGTTTCGACTCCCGGGATGAAGGCGGTGACAGGTGCCGACGGGGACGGAGGCGGCGGGCCGGTCCTACGTCCCCCGGCGGTTCGCGGGGTCAGAAGGCCAGTCCCGTGCGTTTCTTGAAGAGGTTCACGCAGTTGATCTCAATATCCAGTTTCCTGGCGATGTTGATCTTGGCCGCCATGCCGTCCACCGTCCCGGGCCCTTCCGAGACGCGGAAGATGTTCAGGTCCTCCCGCACTTCGCTCATGACGATGGGATCGGCGATATCCCTCACCGCGAGTCCCAGTTGGTCGGCCACTTGTTTTTTGGCTGCGTCGATCCGCAGGCCTCGGTTCAGTTGCAAACGTGCCACCAGATCTCCAGCGGTACGTACTCCGCCCATTCCCGAAACCAGCGCGTGCGCAGCATGCATCCCGAAGGGATCGCCCACACCCACCTACAACCCGTCGAGCCGGCAGATCTCCACGTGGGCCTTGGAGGCCCGGGACAACGCATCCACCGGGACGGTCAGCGCCAGGGGGATGCCGCAGACGCCCATGCCCAGGTTGGCATGCACCGGTATGCTGGAGACCGCGGAGCAGGCCTTGGTGAAGGTCACCGAGCGGGCGATATTCCAGGGCAGGGACCCGCTGGTGACGATGTTGATGGCCGGCCCGAAGATGGTCGCCCCGGCCTTTTCGGCCATCCTCACCTGGTCCTGGGGGTAGAGGCCGGCCAGACGGACGCCCTGGTAGGTGAGCTCCCCGTGCATGCCCAGGACGAACTCCCCGGCCATGCCCATCTCGATGCCGATGCCCGGATATTTGCGCTTCAATTTTTCCGTGGCCAGCAGGGCCGCCAGGAAATCGGCGTCGCCGGCCGCCCCCACGGTGTCGATGTTGATGCCGTCGACGCCGGCTTCGTACATTTGGGAGGCCACGTAGACGATGTCGCTCACCGCGAGCTCGATGGCCGCCTCGTAGGACCTGCGGGCCTCCTCGATCTTGCCCAAGGGCAGCAGGTCCGCGGGGTTGGGGCACGGGCCGTCGGGCTGGCTGTAGAGCCCGAGGTTGGGCATGGCGCCGTAGAAGACCGGCGCCACCGTTGAGTTCAGCACGAGGTCCAGGTCGGGGAGCTCGAAGCCCACGATGGGCTTCACGGGCTTGTAGCTGTAGTCGATGTGGGTCAGCTCCAGGGAGTCGGCGGCCAGGGCCCGCTCGAAGACCTGCAGGGTCTGCACCCGGTTGATGATGATGTGGGCCCGCCGGATCTTCGAGGCCATGCCGTCGTAGCTCAGGCAGACCTCCTTGCCGCTTTCGACCCCCACGATCTTGTCCGGGCACTTGAAGATCTCCAGCAGGTGCTGGATCTCGTCCTGCTCGAGGGGCGCCACGCCGGCCCGGTCGACCGCGTCCTGGATGCCCTTGTCGATATCCCGCCGGACCTCGTCCTCGGTCATCTCGAGGTGGTAACCGTCGCCGGTGCGGGTCAAGATGTTCGCCATGTCGATCTCCTTTGCTCTCGATACCGGAAGATTAGCGCGCGCCTGCCTGGGGCAGCGCCCGTGGGCGCCGCCGGTCGATCCAGTGCCGGTAGGCCTGCCGGTCGGCCACGCCCAGGCCGCAGCGCGCGAGCACCGGCCCGATGGCCTGGGGCGTTCGCCGGGCCTCTTCGATGTCCAGGCTCGCATGGGCCACACCGGCCAGTCCCTTTCCCGGAACCACGAGCGAGGTCACCACGTTGGCCCCGGCGTCGAGTCTTTCCGCCAACCCGGCCAGCCCCCCGACATCCAGGGAGGCCGGGATCAGCCGGTCGGGAAAGGCCAGGCGCAATACGGCGATGACCACCGCTTCGCCGAGGGCCGGGCCCAAGGCGGAAGCCGCCATGGGGGTGCCTTCCTGGGGCACGAAGGTCATGACCCTCACCTGGTCGGCATCCAGCGCCCGCATGGCGGCGATGGAATCCGCCACATCCGCCGGCCTCTCCCCGATCCCGATGAGAATGCCCTCCTCGATCAGCATGCCCAGGGCCTGGGCGGTGCTTTTCTTTTGCATGCGCTCCGCATAGCTCTGGCCGACCCGCAAGCGGGCGAAGCGTCGGGGATTGTGGGTTTCCTGGTAGCACGCGTACCAGTCCGCGCCGGCAGCGGCCAGCGCTGCGAGGGTGCTGTCCGGCACCACACCGGGGGAGACCATTACCGGCAGGCCGCCGCAGCGGGCCTTGACGCGGCGCACCAGGCCGGCCAGGGAGTCGGGTTGGCCGGGCCGGGCGGCCGGGCGCTCCGGCCATTCCCCCATGGTCAGATCGATCAGGTGAACGCCGGAAGCCGCCAGCGTCCCGGCGGCCTGCAGGATCTCTTCGGGGGACTTGCGATACCGCGGCAAGGCGACGTTGGACCGCCGGTAATGACAGAACGCGCAGTCGTTGCGGCAGAAGGTGCTGAAATACACGAAGCCATAGAGGAATACCGCGGAGCCAAAATGCCGCCGCCGAACCTCGCGGGCGGCGGCAAAGAGCGCTTCCCGGTCCTCCTCGTCGGCCAGGGACAGCAGGAAGCGGAGATCCTCGCCGTCCCCCAGCCGGTCGTCCGTAGCGCGGCCGAGAATGGTCTTCAATCGCCGCTGGTTGCGCTGCATCACGATGGTTCGATCTCCCTTGCCGGAATCCTGCCGGTCCGAGACCCCAAGGTCCCCCGCGCGCGCCGGAGCCGTCGGCTCAGACATTGAGGCGCATGCCGTCCAGATAGGTCAGGCTGCGGGCGGTCTGGCCCATGCCCAGGCGGCGGTCGGCGGCCATGAGCAGCCGCTCCAGGCCGAAGCCGATGCCCATCCAGGTGGTGGCGATCCGCCAGTTCGCGTCCAGGGGATGCGGACCCATGGCCGAGGACGCGAGCTCCATCCCGTCCTCGCCGGCCACGATATCGATGGTATCCCCGTAGACTTCGGAGTGCTCCTCCACGAAACGGAATTCGGCAATGCCCGCCGCCTGGAGGATCATGGCGCCCATCGCACGGATCCGCTCGTGGCGCCGGTCCTCGGGGAGCCCGAATTCCGCCAGGTTCAACATGGTGAATTCATTGGAGTGCCGGGCGCCGTGGGATTCCTTGCGAAAGCAGGGGCCGATTTCAAAAAGGCGCACCGGCTGCCCGGGCCATTGGCGCAAAAGCTCCCGGGCCACGGTGTAGAGATGGGGGGCCAGCATGGGGCGCAGGCACTGTTTGGGGTCCACCCAGAAAACCTGCGACATCAGCGGATGGTCGTCGCCGATACCCATCCGGGTCAGCATGGGGCGTGTCATGAGGATCGGAGTGACCACCTGGACGAAACCGCCGGCGGCCAGCCGCTGGGCCAGATCGTTTTCCAGCGTGCACAACCGCGGACGCCGGATCTCATCCCTGAAGCGCGCCAGGCGCCGGCGCTCGTCCTGGACCCGCCCGCGCTCGACTTCCTGGAACGCGCGATCCCGGTCCGCGGCGCTGCCGAATTCGGCATGGCCGTGGTCCGCCGCGGCGCCCAGTTCCTTTAGCCGCCGCATCTGGGTCACGGAATAGGATTCCCCCATGGCATCTCCTCGTTCCGGCTGGTCGTCGTCGCGCCTCCGCGGCAGGACGGGCGCATTTTGGCGCATGCCGCCAGGCGGCCTTACGGCCTGAGACGCAGATTATCCACCCCGGGCTAACAGCCTGGGGATAAACAAGTATCGGGTCGAAAGG
>DJGG01000177.1:12624-13538 GCA_002432195.1 Desulfobacteraceae bacterium UBA5852 | reverse complement strand
CCCCCCGGCCTTTCAGCGCAACCACACTACAGAGGGACAAACCATTAAGGCCTTTATTTCCGGGACACAACACTAGCGCGGATGGGCTTCAGCCGCGCGTCCAGCAGACCTTGCGCGCGAAGCGGGCCAGGGCCGGGGTGCCCTGGCCGTGGCGCACGGCCCGCAGGGTCCCCTCGCGGTCCAGGGGCACCATGCCGGCCAGCACGTCCACGGGGAGGTGGGCGAAGGCCTCGGGCACCATGGGGGTGCTGGGCCCCAGGACCACGCTGCGCACCCCGGGGGCGGCGGCCGTGAGCAGGGTTTCGGCCGTGTCGTTGAGGATGGCGGTGGCCGAGAGGATCAGGACCTCGGCCCAGCGCTCCAGGCGCGCCTCCGCCTCCCCAGGCCGCCCCAGGCCCCGCTGCGCGTCCACCACGGCCATCTCCGCCCCCCGGGCTTCCAGCCGTCTCACCAGGGGGCCGAAGAAGCCCACCATGACCACCCGGGTGCCCCGGGCCACGGCCAGCCGGTCCAGAAGGGCCTCCGGGCCCCGGTCCTCGGGGAGGGTCAGGGCCTGGGCATGGTTGAGGGCGTTGACCAGCGCCAGGGCGGCGCTGCGCTCGATGGGATGGGGGCTTACGATGCGCGCCAGGAGGCCCGCTGCCGGCTGCCCCTCGCACCCCAGGTCGGCGGGGGCCATGCGGCAGGCGGTCTTGGCCTCCAGGTAAGTGTAGGCCACGCCGATGCCGCCCTCGGAGGTGGTCACGGCGGTGTACCCCAGGCCCAGGCAGAGGGTTTCCGCCCGGACGGCCTCCGCCCGCTCCCGGAAGATCTCCTCCAGCCGCTGGTTCAGTTCCATGGCGCCTCCTCACCGGACGTTCCCGGTTTGCTCAGGCCTTCCAACTGGTGCCCATCCACAAACGGCATCTTTGAGC
>DJGG01000177.1:11220-12566 GCA_002432195.1 Desulfobacteraceae bacterium UBA5852 | reverse complement strand
AATCTACCATTTGTGGATGGGCGCTAACGGATTCACGCCCATTAGTCCGGGTCCGGTTCTTCGAGAGGAGGGCCGGGGAGCCCTGATCCCGGGGCGAAGGCAGCCTAACCGGCATCCGGTTGCCGGAGCGACGCTTAATTGCGGTCTTTCAAGATCCGGCCCACCACCCGGTCGCCGAAGGCCGCGGTGCCCAGGCATTGCCGGCCCATCCCGCTGCGTCCCACGAACTCCCGGGTGACGTAGCCGGCCTCGAAGACGGCGAAAAGGGCTTCCCAGACGTCCCGGGCCTCCTCGGCAAGCCCCAGGCAGCGCTCCAGCAGCAGGGCCGCGCTGCCGATCATGGAGAAGGGGTTGGCGCTGTCCTGCCCGGCGATGTCCGGGGCCGACCCGTGGGCCGGCTCCACGTAGCTCTTGTCCGGCCCGATGCAGGCCGAGGGCATCAACCCCAGGGAGCCCACCACCCCGCCGGCCTGGTCGGTCAGGATGTCCCCCTGCATGTTCTCCAGGAGCATGACCCCGTTGAACTGGGAGGGGTTGGTGACCAGTTGGAAGGCGGCGTTGTCCACCAGCATGGAGCGGCAGGAGACCTCCGGGAAATCCCGGCCCACCTCCTCCACCAGCGCGTTCCAGAAGCGCGAGGTGGCCAGCACGTTGGCCTTGTGGATGTTCACCAGGGGAGAGCCCCGGCGGGCGGCCTCCTCGAAGGCCACCCGGGCCACGCGGCGGACCTGGGGCGCGGTGTAGGTGCAGTCGTCCCGAGCGAAGGCCATGCCCGTTTCCGGCCCCTCGGTCTTGGCCCCGAAATAGATCCCCCCCACCAGCTCCCGGATCATGAGGATGTCCAGGCCGGGGCCGAGGACCTCGGGGCGCAGGGGGGAGAAGGCCGCGAGCGTTGCCGGCAGGCGCACGGGGCGGAAGTTGGCGAAGGTGTCGTAGCGCTGGCGCAGGGGCAGGATGGCGGCGATTTCGGGACGCTCCGCCTGGGGGATGGCCGCCATGCGGTCCACGGCCAGGCCCACGGGGCCCTTGAGGATCACCTCCGCGGCGTCGCAGACGGCCTGGGTGCGCGCCGGGAAGGCCGCGCCTTCCGTGAAATAGGCCCCCGCGCCGAAGGGGGCCTCCTCCAGAACGAAGGTATGCTGGTATTTGCGTTCGATGGCCCGCAGGACCTTGACGGCTTCCCGGACGATTTCGGGTCCGATGCCGTCCCCCTCCAGGACCGCGATGGTGGTCTGCATGGTGTTCCCAGGCTCCTTTTCCCGGCGCCCGCGCACCCCGGCGCCGCCGTTTCACGCGCATCCCATCCGGGTGCGCCCCCCCGGCCACAGGCTGTGGATAAACTTCGC